>JBCDFC010000001.1:0-65196 GCA_039178805.1 Pseudomonadota bacterium
ATGGAATGAGCGGCGCCGCCAAGCAGGGTCACGGGCCGGCCCATGGCGTCGAGCTGCTGGCGCACGGCCTTCACGATATGCGCATGCGCCGCTGCCCTAGCGTCGTAGGCTGCGGTTTTCAGAGGCCCCCAGACGAAGTTCGAGGCGTTGAACTCATTGCCGATCTCGACGGTGGTGACATCCGGGAAGCGGTCGAGCGCCGCCGCGATATACATGCCGAACGCATCGAGTGCTGCGTCAGACTGAACGGTGGCGCCATCTTCATACGCAGGGTGGTGGGCGAGGAAGACAAGCCTCGTGTCGATATCGGTCGCGGCGAGCAGATCTGGGAAACTGCGGCGTGGTCCGTCGAAGACGTATCTCGGCGATCCGTCTCGAACCTCGCCAACCTCCCAGCGGACGCTGTCGCGCGCATGTCCTGCACCTAGTGGCCGGATCTCTGCAGCGAGGTCGGGATCCCAGCCTTGGGAGAAATGTGTGGCGACGCCCAGTTCCATATCGTCCTCTGACGGCGGCGAAGTCCTGTCTCAAAAGGGCACAGAAAGACTTGCCTTCAAGGCGTGATGCACGATTTATTGCTGCAGCTGCGTAATGCCTATGCTCGCGCGATGGTTGCTTGACGGTGCTTGAACCCCGGCTCGCAAGGAAAAGGCTCAGCGCATGCGCCTCCTTCAATGCGGCGTCGCCTTCAGCCCGAATGTGGGCGACGGGCTGATCGCCTCCTGCATGGCTTACGGGCTGGAACGGCTCATGCCCGGGGCCGAGATGCGCTCGCTCGATCTCGCGGGGCGGGAGGGCTTCGCAGCTCCCATCCGAGGTTCTGCCCGAGGCGGTCTGATGGGACGCGCGGGGGCGCTTCGCGTCCTGCGAGAATTGCCGGGGCCCGCGCGACGCTTCGCGGTGCGGACGCATCTCCTCCGCCGACTTGCTGCGATCGAGCCCCAATGGACAGAGATGGTTGCCGAGGCGGACGCGGTGATCATTGGCGGCGGTCAACTCTTTGCCGATGCGGATCTCAACTTCCCGCTCAAGATCGGGCGCCTGGCTCAGATCCTTGCCGCGGCGGGCGTGCCGGTCGCGATTCACGCCGCAGGGGCGACGGCACGATGGAGCGATGAGGGCGCTGGTCTCTTCGGCGCGCTGGAGCAGACGGCTCTTGTCGGGGTCGGGCTTCGCGACGACCGCTCGATCCAGCATTGGCGTGAGGAGGCAGGGTTCGGCCCGGCCCCTCGGCTGGCGCTAGACCCCGGTCTCTTGACTGCCGACGCCTTTCCTTCGCCCCCACCAGCGCCCGATGCGCCGATAGGGCTCGGCATCGCCGACAGTACGCTCCTCGCCTACCACGCCGAGGGTGGCGTCGCGGGCGGCGATATTGGCTTCCAGGCGGCACTGGCGGCAGCATTGGCCGGAGGCGAGGATGGCGGTGCGGTGCTCCTCTTCTGCAATGGCGCCGAAGAGGATGCGCGGGCGCTCGATCGGGTGTTCGCGCATCCGTTGCTGTCGTCGCTTGTCCAGTCCGGGCGGGTGCGGGCGGCACCGCGGCCCCTGACGCCCGAAGCCTTGGCCCGGACGGTCGCCGGCTGCCGTGGGATCATCGCGCATCGCCTCCACGCCCTGATCGCCGCCCATGCCTATGCTCGGCCGACCCTTGCCCTCGGCTGGGATGAGAAAGTCGCGAGTTTCCATGCCCTTGCTGGACGAGGGGCGTACACGGTGACCGATCCATCGGTGACGCCCGATGCGACTGCCGCGATTGCCCGCCTGGCGTTGAGGCATCCTGTCGATCTTGCGGCTCGGGCGGCATTGGCGGACAGCGCGCTCGCCGACCTGGCCGAGACGCTGGCGCTGCTGGGCGTCGTCGCCGCCTCGCCCCTGGGTGCGGCTGGGCAGGTTGCATGAAAGCGCCGCGTATCGTGACGATCAACGACTTCAGCATCGCCCGCGGCGGGGCGACGGCCCTGGCGCTGTTGGCGTCTGAGCTGTTGGCTGAAGCGGGGCGCGAGGTCGTATATCTTTCTGGCGATGACGGTCGTGCCGAGCGGTTGGTGCAGGCGGGCATCGACAACCCGGGCCTGGGCGAGAAGCCGTTGCTGGCGCGTGGGCGGCCGGCGGCCTTCGCTGGTGGACTGTGGAACCCGAATGCGGCGCGTTTCCTATCGGACTGGATCGCGCGCGAGGGGCGCGTCGATGATGTTTACCATCTGCATGGCTGGTCCCAGATCTTCTCCCCTGCCGTCTTCGCGGCCCTTGCGTCAGTGCGGTCGCGGCTGGTTGTCCATGCGCATGACTTCTTCCTCGCCTGTCCGAATGGCGCCTTTTGGGACTATGGGGCGGAGGCCACCTGCCATCGGCGGCCGCTTTCCTTCTCCTGTCTCAAGGCGCGATGCGACAGGCGATCCCATGTGCAGAAGTTCTGGCGTGCGGGGCGGCATGCGATCCGTCAGGGGGCGTTCGGTTTCGATGCGTCCGGCCCGGAGATCCTGCTGATCCACCGCGCTATGTCGCCGTTTTTTGAAAGGGCCGGCTTCTCTCCGGCGCGTCTCACGGTTCTGCCGAACCCGGTCGCCGAGGCTGTGGCGGCCCCGGTCTCGGCATCGGAGGCGCGCCATTTCGTCTTCGTCGGTCGGCTTGACCCCGAGAAGGGGGCGCTGGCGGCGGCGCGCGCCGCGGTCGAGGCTGGTGTCGATCTGCGGCTGGTTGGGGAGGGGCCGGAGCGTCCTTCGATCGCAGCCCTTAGCCCGCCGCCCGTGATGACCGGGTGGTTGGAGCGCGGGGCGGTCACTGCCGAGATCCGGCGGGCAAGGGCGCTCGTCATGCCGTCGCGATATGCCGAACCCTTCGGCCTCGTCGCGGTCGAGGCGCTTCGCCAGGGTGTGCCGGTGGTCTTGCCGGCCCACGCGCTGATCGCCCCCGATATCGCCGCGATGGGGGCCGCTGCGATCTACGACGCTTCCGTGCCGGATGCGCTGTCGGCGACGCTCCGAAGGCTTGCGACCGATGATCAGGCTGTCGCTGGGATGAGTGCGCGGGCACCTGCAGCGGCGGCGGCGCTTGCGACCACACCCGAGGCGTGGCGCGATGGGCTCCTTGCGGCCTACCTTAGAACCGAAGGGCTGCCTTTCGCCGCGCAGTAAGCGGCCATGAAACCCGTCAGAGCTTCGCGGCGTGTTCCGGGTCGAGCCTGCCCGTCAGCGCGTGCGCTAGACCCAGGAGATTGCCGCGCAGGCGCCCCAAGCGATCCACCCAAGGTTCTGGCCGGGCCGAGCGCCAGGCGTTCGCCGCGATGTTCCGGCCGACCTGACGCAGGGCGCGCCACCCTGCGAAGGTTCCCTTCCGCCAGAGGTAGAGCGGGTTGATCACTTGCGAGTAGCCGAGCCTGAGCCCCGGCGTTCGCCCTGATTTCACGCCAAGATGGACGCCGCGCGCCTCAGCGCTTCGCAGGATTGACCCGTGCAGGGCGAGGCGGCGGGAGAAGTCGACATCTTCGAGCCAGGAGTAAAGCGGCAGCCGTTCGTCGAACCTGATCCCCGCTCCTGCCGCCGCATCGCGCCGCACCGCCATATTGCAACCGTAGCCATTATGCACGGGGATTGGGTCGATCTCCGAAGCAGATTGCGCGTCTGCGCGGTCTTCGCGAAGGATCGCATCTGCGTCTTCGATTGCGAGCCCGGGGCCCAAGATGCCGTCGGCGAGGACCGTGCCGGTGACCATGACGACATCGGGCCGGGTGGCCATGAGTGTGCCGACGGCGCCGAGGTAGTTTTCGGCCGGCACGAAATCGTCGTCGAAGAAGACGATGACACTGCCCTCAGGCGCGCGTTCGAGGATGTCGTTGCGCTGACCTGAGGCGCCGGGGCGTTCGGTGACGATAACTTCCAGGGGCACGCGTTCGGTTGCAACCCCTTCAAGGTCCAACGGCCGAATGACCGAGAGCATGATCCTCTGCGGTGGGGGCTCGAGGGCATCCATATGACGGATGACCCGCGTCAGCGTCTCTGCCCTGCCCGTCGTGGCAATGCCGACGATCATGGGCGGGAGCTCGGTCGCGCCGGTCGAGAATGTCTCTTTCATTCCGCGGCTCCTGCGATCGCTTGCTGCCCGGTGTCGACCGCCGCCGAGCCTGTCAGCACCGGTGCCCCAGCCCGCTCTTTCGCTGCCATGGCGCGGGCGACTTCGGTGGCGAAAGCCTCGCGGAAGCGGGATGCGCCGAAGCCTGCAGCGCCCGTTGCGACCTGGTGCGGGGACAAGCGCATCGTCTCGAACCGTTCGATCCCGGCGATGAGCGCTTCGACTGTCTGCTCGGCGAACAGCACACCCGTCCGCCCGTCGATGACCGTGTCGCAGGCGCCGCCGCGGCCATAGGCGATCACGGGGCAGCCGGCCGCCATGGCCTCCACCGGCACAATGCCAAAGTCCTCTTCGCCCGGGAAAACGAGCGCCTGCGCGCGGGCGTAGAGTTCTGCGAGTGCGGCGTTATCGACACGTCCGAGGAAGCGCACATTGTTGGGCGCCTTCGCCGCTAGCCGTTCCGCCATCGGGCCGTCGCCGGCGACCGTTAGCGGCTTGCCAAGCCGTCGAAACGCCTCCACCGCGAGATCGACGCGCTTGTAGGGGACGAGTTGCGAGACCACGAGATAACCGCCATCGCGGGGAAGGCCCCGGGCGGCGGCATCTCGGAAACGGTCGAGATCGACCGGTGGATGCACCACCGACGCCTCCCGCCCATAGACCCTCGCAACACGTCGCGCGATGAAGGCGGAGTTGGCGACGAAACGGTCGACCCGTGCTGCGGTCGTGACGTCCCACTGCCTCAATCGGTGGGCCAGGTGGGAGAAGAGGGCGCGTTTCACCGGGCCGAGCGTCGCCCGGTATTGGGGATAGTGATCGTAGAGGTATCGCATCGGCGAGTGGCAGTAGCAGACATGCGTGGCATCCGGATGCGCGATGACACCCTTCGCCGGGCCGGCCTCAGACGATATCACGAGATCGTAGTCGGTGAGATCCAGCTCCTCCAGGGCGCGCGGCATGAAGGGCAGGAAGAGCGCGTGATGCCGCCGCGCGCCCGGGAGGCGGCCGACGAATGTCTCGTAGACGGGTCGACTGTTGATCAGCGGCGATACCTGCGCTGGATCGTAGACATGAGTGTAGATGTCGGCATCCGGGTAGAGGCGGATCAGCTCTTCGAGCACTGCCTCGCCGCCGCGCATGCCGACGAGCCAGTAGTGAACGATGGCGGTTCGCATCGCTTTCCTCTCTGACGGGTTCAGGGAAAGCGGGCTTGAAGCCCGTGAGCGCCACGCATCTCACGGTTGAACTTAGCGTGGATGCTGCGACGCGTCACGGGTCGGGAGCGCAAAACCACGCCATGCTGCGATGCAATATACCGGTCGTGATGAAAACTTCGGCAATGGTATAACTTATGATCATGAAAAGATTTTTGTGAGGGTGCATTGCAAAATCGGCCCATCGCGAAGTTGACGAATCGAGCACACGTATAGATTGTGCATCGCACAGGCAGAGAGAGGAGCTCTCGCATGGCCAAGATGTCACGCATCAGCGTGAACGTGGCGCATGCGTACTGGGAGCGGGGCGACACCCCGCAGCGTTCTTCCCCAAGTTACACCCCTGAGCGTTTTGCCAGCAGGCTGGCGGACGTAGGCCCTGAGGGGGTCTATGCCGCTTATGGCAAACGCCTTTTCGACGTTGTCGGCAGTTTCGGTCTACTGGTGTTCTTCGGACCCGTTGTCCTGACCTTGTTGGCGCTGACGGCGCTTGATGGGGGGCGGCCGGTCTTTGGGCATCTTCGGATCGGTCGCAACGGGAGGCCCTTTCACTGTCTTAAGATCCGGTCGATGGTCGTCGATGCGGATCGGGTGCTGCAGGAGCTGTTGGAGCGCGATCCGGTGCGGCGGGCGGAGTGGTACAGGGCCTACAAGCTCGACGACGATCCGCGGATCACCAGACTTGGTGCCTTTCTCCGCAGATCGAGCTTGGATGAGCTGCCGCAGCTTCTGAACGTGCTGCGGGGCGAGATGAGCCTTGTGGGACCGCGACCGGTGCCGGCGGTGGAGCTTGAGCGCTATGGGCGTGCGAGCGATGTCTACGCGAGCGTTCGCCCCGGGATCACCGGTCTTTGGCAGGTCGCCGGGCGCAACGATGTGAGCTATGCGCGTCGGGTTGCGATGGATGTCCACTATGTGCGCCAGCTCGGCTTCTGGCGCGATATCGGCATTCTCCTTGCAACGGTTGGCGCGATGCTCAACACTACCGGCAAGTGATTGGTGGCCGGCGGCTTATGACGAGCCGGCACGAAACCGTTGTGTTTCGGTTGGTTGTTTGACCGGCCACCGCGTTAGCCGGAGCCCGTTGATTAGGGTCGTGGCCGATTTCTAGGTCACGTCCCCCCACTCGGAAGCGAGGTCGAGGAGCGGGTCGCCGGCGGAGCCGGTGGGGTGCCCGCATGAAGGATTTTGACGACGACGACCACCGTCGGTCAGCCTCCGACGAGACGGTGAACGCGCCGAAGCGGAGTTTCTTGGCGAGCCCGATCCTGTGGCTTGCCTCGATCGTTTTCTGGGCAGGCGTCCTCTATCTGGTGTTGTGAGATTGGATCGCTATGCGATGTGAGCGTGGCGATGGTGCCCCATCGCTCGGCCTTCCGAGGCACTGGCATCTCGTTTCCATAGCGCTTGAAGGCAGAACATGCGGAGGGATGGCGGGGTTCGTCGATCTCAGATGCCGCGTCGCATCGATCGCTGCAGCTACTTCGTGAAGCCGATCGCCTCGGCCAGGTGGGTAAGATCGGCGGCGCTGATCTTGCCCGTCGGCGAGCGAGGCAGCGCATCGACGAAGACGATCCGTCTCGCGATGAAGACCGGGTCGCAGCGGCGGTCGAAGTGTTGTCTGATCTCGGAGCGGAAGGTGTCGTCCGAGGCCGCGTGGGCGCCGTCGCGCACAGCGGCGATGGCGAGCCGGTCGCCATCCTCATTGGGCAGGTGAAGTACCACACCGTCCTTCAGCCCGGGTGTCTCGTCTAGGATGAGGTTGAGCGCTGCGAGGCTGATCCGCTTGCCATGCACGCTCACCATGTCGCCGACGCGGCCGACTAGCGAGAATCGACCATCGGGCTCAACCGACACATCGTCGCCGAGCGGCACGGGCTCAGGCAGATGCGGGGCGTGGGCGAGCCAGCCGGACGGGGTTTCTTCGAGCGAGAAGCCAGCCTCCAGCGACCAGAGTGGACCGTCGGTGGTTCGCCTCAGCGCCATCGACCCGGTCTCGGTGCTGCCATAGATCTCCATGACGCTGAGATCGCCCCGCACCTCGAGCCGCTCGGCGAGTGAAAGCGGCAGGGGTGCCGTGGCCGAGATCACCGCCCGCACGTCCGCGCTCTCCAACACCGCGCGTTCCAGATAGCGCAGATGCGCGGGGCTTGTGACGAGCACGATGCTGTCAAAGCCTGCGCGTCGTGCAGCTTCTCGCGCCGCCTCGAAATCCGCCGTGTAGAAGGGTGTGCCGCGGAAGATCGGATAGCCATGCGCGAGCGCCGCAAAGATGGTCGCCTCGAGGCCATACATGTGCTGATGCGGGGTCGTGCCGATGAGCGCCGTGCGGCCCGGTGGCAGATCGAGGCTGCGTAGGATCGTCGCCGTGATGGCGGCGCCGGAGGCCAGGATGTTCCAGGTCTTCGTATGGCGGCGCGGGCTTTTGGTGGTGCCTGATGTGAAGACCGTGATCGGTGTCGTGGCGTGGCGAAGATCGTCGAAGAGCCGCGCTGCCCCGTGTTCGGTGCCCGACGCGTTGGCATCGAGGCTTAGTGGACGATCATGGAGGACGAGCGGGCTTTCGGCATGCTGGAGAGCCGCTGCCACCGCTTCTGGCGCTGTGTGGGGCGGCAGCACCGTGCCGCGCGAGTGCTTTAGGCTGGCGGCGAGGGCTGCCATGAACCCGTAGCGGTCCGGCAGCATGTTGCAGACATCGCTGACCTCATCGAGCTGAGCCTCGAAGGCCGCCACGTCTTCGGCGAATGTGCCCCAGGTGATTGTGCCGCTCTCAGAGAAGCAGAGGATCTGATCGGCGGCCACCATCGGGTCAAAGCTCGATCTTCGACCATGCATTGGGATCTGCCATGGCGCGGATCGTATCGAAGCAGCTTTCGGGCCGCCCATACCGGGTCTGCGCATATACATGGGTGGCGACAAACCAGACCGCCTGGAAGACGAGCATGATGGCGATGGCAGTACCAAGCTCCTCTCGCCACTGCGCGAGTATCATGGCAGCCGTACCAAGCGTAGCGGTGACGGCCGCTAGCACGGCCCAGATCCAGCACTGCCCGTGGGCGTAGCGTTGGAAGGCCGCCGATCCGTCAGGGCCCATGCCGGTCAGCCGGATGATCTGCGTGATCACGCTCGTCCGACCGGGCAGCAGTCCGCAGGCAAAGACATAGGCGATAACCCCATTGATCAGGGCAACGGCGAGATACGGCGTGAGCGCCACACCCGGCAACGCGAAGACGGCGCCTATCGAGACTGCCGCGAGCGCGATGGCGACAGCATTGGCCCGCGCGGTGCCAAAGCCGAGGCGGCTGAGCGTCGACCGAAGGATGAACGCGACGGCCACCGAAAAGACCGTGTCGAGCACCCATCGCTCGATCATATCGAACTCGAACAGCAGCAGGCCGCCCACGATCAGCAGAGGTGGCGCAAGGCTCCGGAACATGGCGCTTGGATCAGGTCTTTCGATGAGCGGCGATATGGGCCGCGAGTGCGTCCAGCGACGCGAAGATCTTGCCATTGAGCTCATCATCCGAGCGTAGCTTGATCTCGTATTTCTGCGCGATGGCGAAGGCGAGCTCCAACGCATCGATTGAGTCAAGACACAACCCGTCGCCGAAAAGCGGGGCGTAGGGGTCGATCTCGGCCGGATCGACGTCATCGAGCGTCAGTGTCTCGACGATCAGCTCCGCAATCTCAGCCCTGAAAGCCGGGTCAACGCCGGATCTGATTTCGTCGCGCATGTCATCCCACCTTGGCGGCGCCCCTTGCCCGGAAGATCCAATATATCGCCTTGAACAATCCAATGCGCAGTCGAAGGCGCGGATCGGTGCTAAAATCGCCCGCGAGAAGCGATATCACTGCCTGTTCAATACCCAGCAGATTTCTCGGGTTCAACATCAAATGGCGGAAGGCGGGATCGTGGATGCTGTAGATGAACCACGAGACGAAGCTGAGACGGCGTTCGATCCGCCGGTCGTAGCGCTCGAGGAGACGTTTGCGCTGCTTGGGCTTGTTTAGCGCCTCGAGCACGATATCGGCCGCCTGTGTGCCGCTGGTGAGCGAGAGATGCACACCCGTGGAGAAGATCGGGTCGATGAAGCCGTAGGCATCGCCCACCCTGACATGGCTCGGGCCATAGGCGCGGGTGGCGCGGTAGGAGAAGTTGCCGGTGGCGCGGAGCGGTTCCACGGGCTCGGCATTCTCAAGGATCCGCGCGAATTCCGGGTTGCGGCTGGTGCGGTCGCGGAAGAAGGCTTCGAGCGAGTTCCCGCGCTCCCCAATCTTGTCGCGCGGTGCGACGAGGCCGAGCGACGTAACACCGTCTGAGAGCGGGATCTGCCACATCCAGCCGGGATCGTTGAGATAGATGCGGATGTTGCCGCCGCGCGCGCCTTCGTGCCGGGGTACACCCCGGAAATGACCAAAGATCGCGGCCGAAGTGTTGCGCGGATCGGGGCGTTTCTCAGCCCCGCGTTTGGCCGTGACGGTCGAGCGGCCGGATGCGTCGACCAGAAACTTCGCCTCGAAGAACTGCTCACTGCCGTCGGCGCCTCGAAGGGCGACCTGCGCGGCGTCATCGTCGCATGAAACGACCTCGGCCATGGTCTCTTCGAGGGCGATGGCGCCCGCTTCCTGGGCCCGCTGAAACAGCAGATGATCGAAGCGGTCGCGGCGCACTTGATAGGCGTGACGCGGGCCATCGAAGAGCGCGCGATCAAAGTTGAAGACGACGGTCTTGCCGCCATCCTCGCGAATGAACTCCGCCCCCGGTTTCATCACGCCGATCTCTGCGACCCGCTCGCGCACGCCGAGGCGGTCGAGGAGCGTGAGGCTATGCGGCAGGAGCGACTCGCCGATATGAAAACGCGGATGGCGGTCCTTCTCCACGATCACGACCTTGAGCCCCGCTTCGGCGAGCAAGGTCGCCGTGGCGGAGCCGCCCGGCCCGCCGCCAAGCACGAGGACATCGCAGGTCTCGACTTTCTGTCCAACAAGGTTTGGCTGATGCTTCGTCATCTCACGTCGTCCCGCCATCCACAGTGATCATTTGACCCGAAATGTAACTTGCCTTTTCGGAAACCAGAAACGCTACGACTGCGGCAATTTCCTCCGGGGTGCCCGCGCGGCGGGCTGGGGAGAGATCCGCCAGCGCTTGGAAGTTGTCGAGCGCGCGCGTCTCCGGCGTCTCGATCAAACCGGGCGCCACCACATTCGCCGTCAGGCCGCGCGAGGCGTATTCGCGCGTGAGCGATTTCATCATGGCAAGCATGCCGCCTTTGGCCGCCGCATAATTCGTCTGACCGCGATTGCCGATCACAGCGGTGAGCGACGAGATCGCGACGATGCGACCGAAGCGGGAGCGGATCATCGGCATAATGATCGGGCGTAGCGCCGTGAAAAGCGTGTTCAGGTTGAGATCGACCACATCATGCCAGTCCTCGGGCGACATGGCAGCGAACGGCACATCCCGCTGACCGCCGATTGCGTGCACGAAGACTTGGAAGGGGTTGGCGGTCGCCATCTCCTCCAGCGTGGTACTTGCGCCCGGGTCGCGCAGATCGAGCGCCATCGCTTCGCCGCTGCCACCGGTGTTGCATATGCGCTCGACCGCGGCCTCCGCAGCCGTGAGGTTGCGATTTGCGTGGACGACTACGTGCAACCCATCGGCGGCCAGAGCCTCGGCAATCGTCGAGCCGATGTAGCCCGAGCCGCCGGTGACGAGCGCGCGCTTCATTGCGGTGCCTCCTCCATGCGCATCATCGCCTCGCCTTGCAGGATGCTCCGCTCGGCAGCGCTTACGATGAAGCGGTATTTCGCGCCCTGTTCGCCGAAGGCGAGGCGTGTGGCCTCGACCTGGAGGCGTTCGGGGTCCTCGTGGACGGTCTCTCCCAACACTTCGACCGCAGCTAGCGAGAGCAGCAACCCGGTGTGGTGCCCATCGATAGCCACCAGCGACACATGCGCCGCTGCGGCCTGGGCGCCGAGTTCGACGAGGCTCACGGTCATGAGCGCGCCGGAGAGGCGCAACGGGTAGTCCGCGCCCTGGTGGTCCTTGGCGATGCATTGGATCGTCGTCTCATCGGCTGCCACGATGCGGTCGATCAGGCGCATCGGGCCTTTGTGCGGCATGCGGTCGAGACCGATGGCAAGGTTCATGGCAACGCCACCTCTACGTTCAAGGCGATGTCGCCATGCAGGCCTAGGACGACGGGACCGTCGCCGTGGCCAAGCAGCCGTTCGAGCAATGGGAGCACCCGTGCGATGGGATTGCCGCTATCGATAAGGGCACGGGCCGCCGCCGACGAGGCCTCGCTAACCGGTGCCGGCGTCGCCGAAAGCGTCAGCGTGGCGCAAGTTTCAGGCCCCGCCTCTGGTCGCAGTGCTAACCCCGCTCCGACGGGCAGGCCCATGTGTTGCAGGGCATCGAGCGGATCTGGCAGGGGCACATCGTAGAGGATGAGGCCAACCGATCGCCCTTCGAGCGCGACCTGGAGCCCTGCCTTCAAAAGCCCCGCTCCCACGGTGTGGTCGAGCGCTGCGATGCTCGTCGCCGGGGCCTTGAAGCTCTTGGCGACCGTCCACTGCCCGGACGCCGCATTATGGACCGCGTTTTGGAACCGCAGGGGCTGCACCATCATTTCGGGTGTGCGGAGGGCGTCGAGGATGACCTTGAGCGTCTCGCCCTCGCCCAAGCTCGAGGCGAAAACCCAAGCGGCATCTTCGGGCAGGGCCGGCGTCAGGCTTTCGGCGATCGCAAGTGCGAGCCGCGTCTGCGGGCTGAGCCGTTTGGACGCACGAGGCGACAGGAACTGCGGCTGGGCCTGCCAGTCGGCCTCGCCCTGCGTCGGCGGGCCCTCGAAGAACGCCTCGAGCGCCTCGGCTCCATCCACCATCGGCGCGAGAAACGCGACCGCGTCGACATACACACGGATCGGGGTCAACGGCCGAGCGCCACCACGCAGTTGTTGCCCCCGAAACCGAAGGCATTGCTGAGGACGTATTTCAGTTCGGCCGAACGGCTCTCGGCTTTGACATCCACCGCGATCTCGGGGTCGAGCCGGTGCAGACCGGTATTGCCGGGGATCACCCCTTCCTCCAGCGCATAAAGGCAGAGAACGATCTCCGCCGCCCCGGCAGCCCCAAGCGTGTGGCCGATGGCGCCCTTGAGCGACGAGGCCGGGACGTCCGGTCCTAGCACGCTCAGCACAGCCCGTGCCTCGGCCGCATCGTTCGTGCGCGTGGCTGTGCCGTGGAGGTTCACGTAGCCGATATCCGCTGGGGTCAGCCCCGCTGCATCGAGCGTTGCGCGCATGGCCGCCGCCGCACCTGCACCGTCCTCCGGCGGGGTCGACATGTTGTGGCCATCGGACGTCTCGCCCGCGCCGACGAAGCGGAAGCCCGTATCCGCATCACGCTCGACGATCATGAGGGCCGCAGCCTCGCCAATGGAGATCCCGTCCCGTTCCGCATCGCAGGGGCGGCATGGCCGGGGCGAGACGAGCTGCAGCGCCTCGAAGCCATTCAGCGAGGTGAGGCAGAGGCAGTCGACGCCACCGGTCAGCACCGCATCGCAAACCCCGGCCTCGATAAGTTGGACGGCATCGATCAGCGCCTTTGAGGATGAGGAGCAGGCGGTCGACACGGCGTAGCTCGGACCTCTGAGGTCAAGCAAATCCTGCAGGAACGCGCCCACCGCCTGATGATTGTCGTTGCGGCGCATCGAGTAGGAGGTTGGGAGCGCTTCGCTCTCCTCCCGCTCGCGGTAGACTTGCTCGAGTTTCTCGATCCCTGAGGTCGATGTCCCGATCACGACGCCGCAGCGGGCTGGCCCCCAGCGCTCACGCATGCCAGCGACTGCGCGGTCGAAGCCATCCGCGGCGAGGGCTGCGAGTGTCAGCCGGCTCGCCCGATTGTCGCAATCGGCCAAGGTCTTGGGAAAGGCCAAGCTATCCAGTCCCGCGACGCTGCCGATGAAGCATTCGAAGGGCAGTCCCGGCATATCGGCAGGGGCGAGGCCGCTGCGCCCAGAGCGGAGTGCCTCGATATGGGGCGATCGTCCGTGGCCGAGGCAAGACACGATCGTGCTGGCGGTGATCCGGATGCCTCGATCAGCGTTTTCGATGGGCGGGATCATGGCAGCGCTCGGTCGGTCTCAGGCGGCTGGATCAGGTTGAGCGCCAACATGGTCATGACGCCCAGTGACACTGTGAGCCCAATTTGCTGCAGCAGCTCAACAGATGAAAGCGCCATAACGCCGAAGGCAATCAACGTCGATGCGGCACAGAGTGCGACGGAATGTGCGGCAGGGTGGCCGGTCTCGCCATCGTCCTGGTGCGTGAGGAACAGCCCGTAGTCGATCCCGATGCCCGTGACGAGCGTCAACGCGATGATTTGGAACATGTCGATGGGCCCCAAGAGAAGCGTGGAGAGCCCGACCGTCGTGCTGAGCGCGGCGGCACATGTGAGCGCGATCCCAGCCGTGCGCCGGAAGTCGCGAAGCGCGAGGGTCAGGAGTGCTATGCTCGCAGCACCGCCAATCGCGAACCAAAGTATGAGCGTGCGGCGGAGATCCGAGAGGCCCGCTTCGACAGGGGCCGCGCGATCGACGAAACGCGCGCCCGCCTGCTCTGCGATCCGCTTCAGGGCGCCGGCGTCGCTCACCCCATAAAGCCGCACCGCCTCGCGTAGCGTGCCTTCAGTGGCCTCGATGCCGGCGGACAGTGCTCGCAGCTCGGCATGGGCGTCGAGGGCATCGAGGCTCATCGGCGGAGCATCAAGGGCCACTCGATATGCTGCGGTCTGGCGTTCCGCAAAGGCGGGCTTCATGCCTGCGCGGTCGAGGGCCGCGACTGCGGCGGCTTGGAAGGCATCGGGCGCGGGGAGACTGTCGAGGGCCGGCGGGATCGCGAAGACTGTCGCCAGCATCTCGTAGCCCGAAATCACGCCGTCTGCCTTGGCACCATCCAGCTCGGAGGCGAGAGCGCGCTGCTGTTCCAGGAGACTTGTCAGGCTGCTGCCCTCTACCTCGATGCCGTATCGGCCAGACGGAAGATCGATCATCCCGGCGATCCGGTCTATCGCGGCGCTGAGGTGCTCAGGCAGCGGGAAGAGGGTTTGGGGCCGCGCGGCGGGTGCGGTGAGGACGGCCACGACACCGGCCGCGATCAGGGCGCATTCGAGCACCCTGCGGTGGCGCCATTTGGGGATCAGGCTCTGTGCTGGGATGGACCGAGCCGGGTGCGGATGTTGCACAGCCAAGAGCTGCGCCGTGATGGCGGCGACGCTGAGCCCGGTGGCGACGAAAACGCCGGTCTGAACCAGGGCCTCAACCCCGGAGCCGATAAGCGCCAGAAACCCGACCGATGTCGTCAGCGCGCCGATGAGCACAAGCCGCGCGGCTTGTTTCCTAGCCTCGCCCCTCCGCGCCGACAGATGCAGCGGATAGTCGAGGCCGAGCCCGCAGAGCGCCCCGCCGAACCCGAGCGCGACGGCATGGACGGAGCCGAAGATCGCCTGCACCGCGAGAACGGCGACCGCGACCCCGATGGCGACTGGCAGCAGCACCGCGCCCACGGCCGGGCCTGAGCGGAGGAGCCAGGCGAGTGTCAGCAGCAGCAGCGCCGAGGCGATACCGCCGCTCCACATCGAACCGCGCGCCGTGAACTGAGAGACTTCGGCCGAGATGATGCGGGGGCCGAGTAAATCGGCATTGGCGCCTGCGTCGACCGCTGCGCCACGGATCCTATCCGCCAACCCCGAAATCTCCGCCGCGTCGAAGGGCTGGTCGGCCAGCGTGATGAAGAGGAGCGTCGCATCACGACCCTTCGAGACCCAGAGACCGTTCTCCTGATCCAGCCGCGCGGCGGTTGTCGAGACTGCGGCGAGGAGGCGTGCGAAGCTCCCGGTCGGGTCGGTCAGGAGCTTGTCGGCCACGGCAAGGCTCTCCGCACCGGCGAGCATCAGACGCGCTTCCTCAAGTTCCTCAGCCATCGCAGCCGGCTCGAGATCTTCGGGCGCGGGCGGCATGAGCTGGAAGCGATGCTGCCACAGCCAGTCGAGAAAGCCGCGCGACGGCGCGACCGGGCCCGTCATGACGGCCTCGACCGCGGGCTCCGCGAGTAGCATGGCCGCGACCGCATCAGTCGCCCGCTCGCGCGGCTCGGGATCGGCGGCTGAGAGCGCCAGGATCGTCAGGCGGTCGGACGGCGTGTCGAGGGCGCCGGTCGTCACCTGGTGCTCACCGAAAAGCGCGGCGACATCGGAGCGAACTTCGACAGTCGCAACAGCGATCCCGACGAGCGCGACAAGCGCCGTGAAAGCCAGGAGCAGTCGTTTCATCGCTCGGGCACGAAGGCGATCCGCCGCGCTTCCCCGTCCGGTAGATCGAGGGCGATCGCGCGCAGAACCTCGCCGCAGCCGAGGAGGGCAAGCGCGCCCATTGTGTCGGCATCGCTGTTGGCGGCGCTTACGGTCACGGTCCAGCCTGATGGACTGTTGGACAGGGTCACGATGCGACCGTCATCCTCGCGGCCGCCGGCTCCCTCCACGACCTCTCGCAGCACCGCGAGGAACAAATCCATGAAGCCGGGAATCGGCACGGAGTTTCGGTATGCATCCTGAGGGCGATCGACAGTGATCAAGCGCTTGCCGATGCTCGTAACCTCTTCGACCGGCGAGGTTTGATGGCGAATGAGCTGGCCTTGCGGTCCGATATCGAGGAGCCCGCGGGAGACGACCGGACGATCTAGGGCCGGATGCAGCACCTCTTCGCGATAGGCGATGGGCGGCTCACCGTCTTGCGGCCGCGCGCTGAGGCCCGCGGATGGATTGGTCAGCGGAGGGGCGCTGCAGGTCTTCTCCGTCGCCCCAGATATCGAAGAAGTTGAACCAGTTATCAGGATGGCGGCGGCACATATCCTCCAGTGCCTTGGCATAGCGATGGCCAAGTGCCTCGATCGTCGCGTCCCGCTTCCGACGTGCCACCGGCGCGCCGTCATAAAGCTCGATGAACGAAAGATCATACCGGTCCTTTCCAAGACGCGGGGCGAGACAAAGGATCAGTGGCACCTGGGCGGCGATGGCAGCGATATAAGGCGAGGTGGGGATATCGATCTGCCCGCGTAGGAAGGGCACGGAGAGCGTCCCACGGAGATCGCGGCGGGGGAGGCGGTCGCCGAGGAAGGCCACGAACTGACCCCTGTCGAGCGCCTCGAACACTTCCATCATCGCCTGGGGTCCATCCACTAGCGAGATTACGCGGTCGGCTACCTCGGGGTTCAGCTCGCGCAAGAGCTTTGTGCTGTGTTCGGCATGATCCGGATACATCAGGTATCGCACATTGAGACCTGGGAGCTTCCGGTCGAAGGCGCGCAGGGCCTCGAAGCTGCCGAAATGGGCGCCGAGAAGAACGCCTCCTTTGCCCTCCCCGACCAGGTCAATGACCGTCTCGCTTCCCTGCGCGGTGATGGTGAACCCCTCCGTGCCGGTCGCGAGCAGCCGCACACGCTCATGGAACATATGCGCAAAGGTGAGAGCGTGGCGGTGACGCTCGACAAGGGTTGGTCTGCGCCTGTGCATTCGCGTGAGGTAGTCGATGGATGCGGCGTTCGCTGGCCGACGCGTATTGATCGAGAAGGCGAAGGCCACGAGCCAGAGAAGCGGGTCGACGACGATCGGAGGCAGTCGGAGTGCGGTCCAGCGCATCAACCGCAGCTGCCAGCCCGCTCCAGCCTCTCGCGCTTCGGCCCAATGTGGCGACCCATCAGGCATCGACGCGCTCTTCGCGGCGCAAGACCGCTTGCGCCCGCGCGATCAGGGTTTCCGTGGCGTGCCAAGAGATCCTGGCGCCTTCCAGGTTGCCGGTGATCTCAATCGAGAATGGCGTGTCGGGCTTCAGCGGCTGCTGGAACTTCATGCGAGAGATCTTGGCGATGGCGAGGCCCCGTTGGCCCAACGCCTCTGCTGCCAGGCCCAGAAGGACCGCGCCCGGCACGATCGGCATCCCCTCGAAATGGCCTTCGAGGTACGGAGCGTCCGTTGGGGCGCCTGCCTCGAAGTCGACGCGAAACTGCGTGAGATCGAGCATGGCGCTGCTGGTCACGAGAAGCGCAGGCGCTGCACTTCGGCTTGAATGTCTTGCTCGAGGTTCCGCACCCACGAATTGTAGTTGGGATGTATGGTGGCGGCAGCCTCGTTGTATTCAAGGTTGGACGAGTCCTTGTAGAGGATCGAGAACGTCTCATCGTCGAAGAACACGTCCACAACCGCCGTGTGCTTGCCGCGCACGAGGATCCGTCCCTCGAGATGACCCGTTTCCAGACGTGAGAACGTCCACCCGCGGTTCGATCCAGCGCGAATGATCGCGCGCTCGTACTCCGAGAGCGTGGGTTGCTGAGCCGAAGCTCCCGCTTCGGCTTGGTAGGGCAGTGACTCGATCGTAAGGACCGGGGTGGGCTGTCGGCAGCCAGCGAGGGCAAGCGCGACAACTGCCATCGCCAGGAATGCAGGCTTCGTCTTCGCCATCGATCAGTCTCCTCTTTGCAACTTTGAAACTAACGCAACAATCCGAGCGCGATCAACAGTCCACGGGGGCGGAAGCCGCGCGCTGCGAGTAGGCGGGTGACAAGCGCGAAGATCCGTATGAAGTCCCAGATCGGGTGAAAATGGCTGGGGCGCAGGACATAGCCTTCCCGCCGCGCCTCGATCGGCACGGTCGCGAAGCGTGTTCCGCTGTCTGCTGCGTAGATGAGGATGGCGGTCTCGAAGAGAAAACCTTGGCTGTGCTTCTCGGGCACGCGCGCTTTCTCCCAAACCGCGCGGGGATAGAGCCGCATGCCGCATTGGGCGTCGCGAACGCGCTGCTTGGAGGCCCAGCCGATGAAGAAGTTCCCAAACGCGATACCCCAGGCGCGGTTGAGCGCCATGCCACGGAAGCCTGCGGAGCGATCGCCGAGGATGAGCGCGCCGGGCGCTCGGGAAGCGGCGTCCCTGAAGGCCTGGATCGATGCGGGATCGTGCTGGCGGTCCGCGTCGAGGGTGATCACGGCGGCCGCCTTCGCCTCGCCAAAGGCATTGGCCATGCCGTCGAGGAGTGCTGCACCCTTGCCTCCGTTGACGCTTCGCTGGATCAGTGTGGCGGCAGTGCTTGCAACCGCCTCGGCGGTCCCGTCGCTCGACCCGTCATCGACCACGATGACGCCTTCCACATGGGGCAGCGTCTGTTCGACCACCTCGCGAATGGTCTTAGCCTCGTTATGGGCCGGGATCAGCGCGAAGAGCGGGTGTGGACCGTTTCCGCGCTGAGGCGCCTCGTCAGCGGACGGCAAGATACTCGGAGAAGCAGCCGAGATAGACGCGATGTTCGGCCGTTCGGAAGCCTGCCTCCTTCATGATCTCGGCGATCTCGCCGCGATCCGTCATCTGCTCCATCGTGTCCCAGTAGTAGCGCATCAACCTGTAGGCCTCGCGATCCCGGCTGAAGACCAGCGTGAAGAACGGCAACAGGTGCTTGAAATAGAGGCGGAAGAAGAAGCGGCCGACGGCGTTGTCAGGCATTGTCACGTCCATGACAAGCGCCTTGCCCCCGCCCTTCAGCACACGCCGAAACTCACGAAAACTGTCCTCGAGATTGTCGACATGGCGGAGGGCGAAACCCATGGTCAGGAAGTCGAAGCTTTCATCCGCCACAGGCAGCGCCTCGGCGGTCGACTGATGGTGCACGGCCGGCACCGTTTTGCGCGACTCAGCGATCATCCCGGCCGAGGGTTCGACGCAGACGATTTGGTTCGGGCTCTTCACGATGCTCATCAGTGCGCGCGCAACAGGGCCGGTGCCCGAGGCCACGTCGATGACCCGCATATCCGGTTTCACACCGTTTCGCTGAAGCGCCCAGCGTCTGTAGGTGCCGCCTGAGCCAAACCAGCCCCAACGTGCGATGCCTTCATAATAAGGTGCTGTTTTATCGAAGATTTCACGCAGGAAATGCTGCTTCTCTTCGGCGGTTGCGTAGTGTTCGCAAACGACAAATGGCTTGCGCTTGTCCATAATCTTTCCTACTCGCCCGTCTGCGCGGCGGCCGAAGAGGCCGATGCTGGTAAAGGGACATGCCGCACAGCAGATTGCAACTGCGAAGTCGTTGAGCCGCAGACGTCATCGAGCCAGGGCACGAGCCGACCGTCATGAGCGACACGCGTGAGGAGAAAGCGAGCGTCGAGAAATCGACGATAGGGGAAGCCTTAGCGTTCCTGCGCACGCGGGTCTTCGACCTCTATGTTCTCGTGATGAGCCTTGGCGTCGGACTTTCGATCCTCGTCTACTACCGCTGGACCAAACGCCCGCGTGAAGTTCGTGGGTTGCTCCGTTTCTGGTCGCGAAACTTCATCTACGGCGCCTGGGTGCTGCTGGGCGTGCGCTACCGGCTCGTCGGGCTGAACAACATCCCCGACCAGCCAGTGATCTTTGCCGGCAATCATCAGTCCTATTTCGAGTCCATCGCGATGACGGTGTTCTTTCCGCACATCAACGTCATCACAAAACGCGCCTCGATGAAGATCCCGGTTTTTGGGTGGGGATTGGAGCATGCGCCGATGATCCCAGTGGATCGGGACGCGCCGGGACAGAACATCCGGCGGCTGCTTCGCGAAGGCTGCACATCGGTCAAAAACGGGCGCAGCATTCTGATCTTTCCAGAAGGGGGGCGTGTGCCGGTCTTCGGTCGCCGCCCATTTCAGCGTGGTGTGGAGCGGTTGTATGCGCACGCTAAGGTCCCCGTGGTGCCGTTCGTGACGAATGCCGGCCGGTTGTGGCCATCTGGGTTCGGCACCAAGCGGCCGGGTACGATCACGATGCATTTTCTCCCGCCGATCCCGCCCGGCATCGAGCCGGACCGTTTCGCTACGATGCTTGAAGACAAGCTCAACACCGAGAAGGACCGCCTCTAGCCGCTACAGCACCCTGGTGAGGAATAGGCAGAGACCGGGTAGGAGCAGCAGCAGCGCTGTCCGCAGAAGTTCGACCGCAAAGAACGGGGCGACGCCGCGAAAGATGGTGCCGAGGCTCGTGTTGGGTGAGAACGACTTGATGACGAAAACATTGAGGCCAACGGGGGGCGTGATCAGCCCCAGTTCGACGACGACGAGCGCCAGGATCCCGAACCAGATCTTCAGCTCATCGGTAGTCATGCCGAAAGCAGCGTCAGCGGCACTGACGAAATCGCCGCCGTTCAGCTCGATCAGCACGGGCCAGAAGAACGGCACCACGACGAGGATCATGGAGAGCGACTCCATGAAGCAACCGAGCGCGATGAGGGCGAGCAGCATCACGAGGAGCACCGCATAGGGTTCGAGCGTCGATGCGGCGGCCCAGTCGCTGAGCGCCATCGGCAGGCCTGTTCGCGCAAAAAAGCCCTTCAGGATGTCGGCCGAGAACAGGATGAAGTAGATCATCGCAGCCGTTTTGGACGTCGACAGGAGCGCTGCTCGCAGGCGTGGCCAGGTGAGCCCGTCGGCCGAGGACGCCCTGCGCGCGAGCCCATAGGCGAGGATCAGGAACACGCCGATGGCGGCCGCGGGCGTGGGAGTGAAGAGCCCCATGCCGAGCCCCAGGATGATCGTGCCGAAGATCGTAGCGACCGGCAGGAGGCGACGGATTGCAGTGCTGATCTCATCGGCCGTCATCTCTGCTGCCGGTGGCGCGATCGAGGGATCTCGTGCGACGCGCAACCGGATCGCGATCAGGAAAAAGACGACCGCGAGGATGCCAGGCACGATCGCCGCCTGGAACATCTGGATGATCGAGGCTTCGACGACGATGGCGTAGATCACGAGCGCGACCGAGGGCGGGATGAGAATGCCGAGCGTGCCACCTGCGGCAAGCACGCCGGTCGAGAGCGTCTCGGCATAGCGTAGCCGCCTAAGCTCGGGCAGGGCGACGCGGCTCATGGTAGAGGCGGTCGCGACGGAGGATCCGCTCACCGCGCCGAAGCCTGCGCAGGCGAGGATCGTCGCCATCGCCACGCCGCCACGGACACGCCGGGTGAGGGCTGCCATGCCGTGAAAGAGATCGCGGCTGAGCCCCGTTTCGGCGGCGAGGAACCCCATCAGAATGAAGAGCGGTACGACCGAGAGATCGTAGTTCGCGACGGTGTTCCAGAGCGCCGTTTTGAACTGCAGCAGGTAGGGTCCAAACTTGAGGAACGGGGAGACGAGGCTCACGACCCAGGAGCCGACGACCCCCGTGACCAGCATCGCAAGCGCTACGGGCACGCGGAGGAGAATGAGAATGAGGAGAGCGAGGAGCCCGAACACCCCGACAAGCTCACGCTCCATCAGACTGCTCGCCTTCCCCCGCTACAGCAGCGACCGCCGCCCCGGCCCATAGCAGGCAGGACAGAACAGCCGGCGGCAGGAAGACCCAGACGGGCCAGCCCAGGACCGGTGTCTCGGTCCCGTCATCCCGCATCTCTGCCGCCCCCCAGGCCAGCATCGCGGCGAGCGCGAGGGCGAGGGCGGCCGTGAGCGCAGCCGAGATCACGGCCACGCCGCGGCTTGCCCAAGGCGGCGCGTGCTGCATCAGAACATCGACGACCGCATGGCCGCCGTGGAGCTGGCAGTAGGGAAACATGGCGAGCGCCGCGACACCGACGAACATCGTCACCGCGTCCTCGTAGCCGGGCAGCCCGGACACGTCGGCGCCTAAGGTGCTCACCAGAACATCTGCGGTGAACCCGGCCGCATTGACCGCCGTGAGAGCGACGACGGCAAGCAGCAACAAACCGCCGAGGAGCGCCCACGCCTCGACGACCCTGCGGAAGACCGTGCCCAACGGCATGGCTACTAGGCCGTTACTCTGAATGCCTGGCGACAGCCGCCTTCGCACCGCTTAGAAGCGCCGCGCCGTCGATTCCGTTCTCCTCGACTTCGGCGAGCCAACGTTCTTCGACCGCCTCGAACGCGGGGTTGAGAGACGCGGTCGCTGCCTCATCGAGGGCGACGACGCTGTTGCCCGCATCGGTTGCGATCTTTTTACCGACGGGTTCGATCCCGTCCCAGGCCTCGCCCATTCGGCCCGCCAGCGCGGCGCTGGAATGCTCGTCGATCACCTTTTGCAGATCGGGTGGTAGGCTCTCATACGCGTCCTTGTTCATGGCGAACAGGAAGGTCGCTGCGCCGAAACGCCCGCCGTCATGCAGCTCCACCGAGGTTTCGGTCAGTTCTGCAAGACGAAGCGGGATCGCCACTTCGAACGGGACGAGGGCTGCATCAACTGTCTTCTTCGACAGCGCTTGCGGAAGTGCGGGAACCGGCATGCCGACAGGCTCAGCGCCCAGTTCCTCCAACATCCAAACACCGGTGCGCGACGGGCTCCGCACCTTGAGCCCAGCGAAGTCCGCCAGGCTGTTCACGTCGCCCGAGGCGAGATGGAGCGCGTTGCCCGCGTGCACATGCACGAGGATGGGATGCACATCGGCGAGATCCGGTCCGATCGCTGCCATCATGTCCTGGATGGCGAGGTTCGTTGCTTCGGCGCTGCCGCGATGGACGCTCGGTAGCTCGAACACTTCCAGTCTCGGGAAGACGCCTGGGGTGTAGCCAGGAAGGGTCCAAACCAGGTCGACCACGCCGTCGCGCACTTGGCTGTAGAGTTCTGGCGGTTTGCCGCCGAGCGCCATCGCCGGGAAGATCTCGAAGGCGATGCGGCCGTCCGATGCTTCCTCCACTGCCTTCGCCCACGGCTCGATCAGCGCCGTGTGGTTCAGCGCCTTTGGGCTGAGGAAGTGATGGATCGAGAAGGTGAACTCCTGCGCCTGCGCGGGGGCTGCCATGCCGAGTGCGACGACGATGGCGCCGAGCGTTCCTGCCACGCTCGTTCTGCTCTTCATCGGTATCCTCCAGGAACTTCTGCCGCGCCGGTTGGCGGCGACCACCGCCGCCATTCGCATATCCCTTCGCGCAGCAATTGCAAGCCGATCACTTCCGCGCAACGTCGCGGAGAATGCGATCGAACCCCTGCTTCAAGAGCTGGCGCGCAAAGAAACGCGCACCATCGATTGTGTAGTGCCCATAGTCATAGAACGATTTCCGGCCGTCGGGGGTAATGCCCCAGCACGCTTCGTTCGAGTGCGAGCAGACTATCGAACGCTTGTCGATAAATGGAATGGAACGCGACGCAGCGAGAGTGCTGACGTTGCGATGCGCAGTTGCTGGAGTGTGCGAGCGCGCGAAGTATGCCTGATTTACGTTATTCGCGAAGGCTGCCGCGTTTCCTGCAAGTTCTAGCGCTGTGCGGCCCTCTCCGCGTTCGGCTATGGCGAGCATGTGGTCCAAGATTGTCAGCTCGCCGATGGGTTCAAACTCCACCGATGGTCCGAATAGGATCAGAGCTTTGCCATCGCGATCAGCGCGCTCGATGAACTGCTCCAAACCGTCGAAATCCGATGAGCGATGGTCGAAATAGGCGCTCGATACGCAGGTCCGGTCCGCATTGTAGCGGGTGGAGACGATGATGACTGCCGCCTTGTTGTAGGCCTCGCTTGAATAGAACGCCTCTCGATCCGGCCGTGCATCCTCGTTCGCCTCGTCGAAGCACGCTAGGTGGATTTGATAGTTCAAGAACTCGAAGCCTGGGTACGCCAATGGCTCGAGGACGAGCAGATTGAATGTGTCCTTGCTGTGCGAGTTGCCGACCACCAGGACAGGTACGGACGCCGGGTCGGCGAAGTCGGTCTTCGCACGGGCGCGTTTCCAGCTCTCTTTCCGCAAGCTCACATTGTCGCGCTCGATCTGGAGCGTCCCAGTGAAACTTGTCTCAACGGTGCGCCCTTGGATGCCGGTGGCTGCGCCGATGAGTGTCGTCACGACGAGAGTGATTATCGCGAGGAAAGCACGCGAACCGATGCGGTTTGAATGTCGGAATGGCTGCTCGATGAGGAGGTAGGCTAGGATCGAGAGGAGAACGGTGATCAGGATAAGGACAACGGTCTCCAGCGGGTCTTGCATGCGTCCGTCGAGGCGCGCGAAGGCAAAGATCGGGAAGTGCCAAAGGTAGAGAGAGAACGAGATGCGGCCGCAGCCGCGCAGGGCGTTCCAGGACAGCAGGCGAGCCACGATATCGCCAGGCCGGCAGAAGATGAGTACAGCCGCCGTAGACAGTGCTGGGAGGAGTGTCACGAGCCCCGGATGCGGCGTTGTGCCGTCGAACCACAGGATCGACCAAAGGATGCCGATCAAGCCGGCGATCGCGAGCCAGACGCGCCAGCGGATTGGGTCGGCCGCAGGGCCTCGGTGTGAGTTGCCTCTCGAACGATGCTCCCAAGCTGCCACACCGACGCCAATCAGCAGCTCCCAGGCCCTGGAGAGTGGATTGAAGAACGCGAAAGCGGGGTTCGGCCGGACCGTCGCCTCCGCCAGCGCGAGGCTTGCGATGCCGAGAAAGAGGGCTAGGCCCCAACCGTAGTTTCTCGGCAGCTTTCGCCACATGAGGAAAGCCAATGGTGCCAGCAAGTAGAACTGCTCTTCGACGCCGAGGCTCCATGTGTGGAGGAGCGGTTTCGTGAGCGACGCGGTCGCTCCGTAGTCTGTCGTGACGCCGTAGAAGTAGAGATTGGAGACGAAGATGAGCGCTGAGAGCGCGCTGAGCCGGAACTCAAAAAAGCTCGAAGGATCGAGCATGAGCCAGCCAACGGGGAAGCATGCTGTCATAACGAAGAACAGCGCAGGCAGGATCCGTCGCGCGCGTCTGAGGTAGAAGGCGCCGATCCGGAGGCGGCCGGTTTCCTGCAGTTCGGTCAAGATCAGACGGGCGATGAGGTAGCCGCTGATCACAAAGAAGATGTCGACACCGACGTAACCACCGCTGGCCTCGATGCCCAACGGCCCAATGAGGCGGGTGTGATAGAACAGCACGCTGATGACGGCGATCGCACGAAGCCCATCGATCTCTGGTCTGTAGGGAGGCGCGTTCAAGTCTCTGAGTGCTCCGAACCGCTGTGCTTACTCGTCGTGGCGACATCCCCGGCGTCCCGTCAGATCAGCCTCGGCAGGGGATCGCACACCGTTCTCTAGGCCTTCATGCGGCGCGTTGCGACGATCCTACCATGCAGCGTCAACTTGAATGCTGTCGTGCTTGCGCTTACTGAACGGCGTCCAGCTATGCGCGGCCCAGCCGGCGCTCGCCAGGTGAAGTCTCCTCGTATCCGTCGTCCGGCGTGCAGCGCCGTCTCGGTGCGAGGGTGCCTAATATGGCTGGAGAGCGCAGCTTGACGAACGCCGTCAGAAGCACGGGCCTTTACGACAGCACGCGCGAACACAGCGCGTGCGGTGTTGGCTTTCTTACGCGCAAGGACGGGCGACAGACGCATGACGTGCTTCTGAAGGGGCATGAGGCGCTCTGTGCCGTGCCTCATCGTGGCGGGATGTCTTCAGAAGGGGTTGGCGATGGCGCTGGCGTGTCGGTCGATCTTTCGCTTGGGTTTTTCAGCCGGCTGACCGGACGCACGCTCAAAGCCGGATCCTTTGGCGTCGGCAATTTTTTCCTGCCGGCCGATCCGGCGGCGCGGGCGAGGGCGCGCGGCATTGTCGATGACGCCTTGCGCGATGCGGGCTTCCAGACCCTGCTGAAGCGCGACCTACCGGTTGACGAGACCAAGATCGGACCCCGAGCGGTGCGGCAACAATTGCCGATCGAGCAGTGGATCTTCGCCGCGCCCGACGGTCTGGTCGGCGCTGCCCTCGACAGCCGTATCCATGGCGCGCTCCTCGCCATTGAAGCCATCGCCTACACCGAGCCTGAGTTGGACGGGCTCTATCCGCTGTCGCTTTCCGCGCGGATGCAAGTGTTCAAAGGGCGGCTAAACTCCTGGGAGATCGTCCCCTATTTCACCGATCTCTCGGATCCGGACCACGCGGTCCACACCATGTATTTCCACACCCGGTTCTCCACGAACACGGACCCGCATCCGACCATGGCGCAGCCATTCCGCCTTATGGCGCATAACGGCGAGCTCAATACAGACAAGAAGAACAGGCTCTCGGAGACGGCGATTGCGCTGGCACGGAACAAGGCGATCGTGCGTCCGCGCGGGCAGTCCGACAGTTGCCGGTTGGATCAGACGCTGAACGCCCGGGTTTTCGAGGAAGGGCTGGATATCGTTGCGGCGGTCGTCGCGATGATGCCGCCTGCGTGGGAGAACGATACGCGCCTTAGCCCAAACGTGCGGGCGATGCTGGAGTACTTCTCGCTCTCCGAGGAGAAGAACGACGGGCCGGCCGCGCTGATCTTCGGAAACGGTACCATCATCGGGGCGCGGCTCGATCGGCTTGGGCTGCGGCCACTGCGTTCGGTCGAGACGGACGAGTATCTGGCGGTGATGTCGGAAGCGGGGCAGATCGCCTTCCCGCCCGAGACAGTGACGAAGCGCGGACGCGTCGAAGCGGGTGGCATGATCTATTGGGATCACGCTGAGGGCCGGGCCTATGAGACCGAGGAGGCGCTCGAGCTTTTAGCCGCCCAGGCGGATTACACGAGCCTGCTGAAGGCGGCGCAGGTCAACATCGATGATCTTCCCGCTGCCGAAGGCGATCGGAGGCTCGCTGCGACCCGGTATCTTGGCGATCTGGAGCAATCCGCGCGCTATGTCGCCTACACTCATAATCTGGAGAGCTTTAAGTTCCTGATGGACCCGATGCTTCAGTCCGGCGCTGAGAAAGTGTCGGCGATGGGCTATGGGAACGCGATCAACGCTCTCTCCGACAATGAGGGCGGTGTCGCGAAGTACTTCAGTCAGCGCTTCGCTCAGGTGACGAACCCCCCGCTCGACTCGATACGCGAGGCGGATGGAATGACCTTGCGGGTCGCGCTCGGTGAGAAGGCTCATCTTGGCCATTCGCGCTCGCGGCAGATCGTGGTCAACTCGCCGGTTCTTCGCATGGCCGATATGCTGAAGATCAAGGCACAGAGTGAGACGCCTTGGGATCAGTTCGAAATCCTCTACGCGCCTGTCTATGGCGACGCGAAAGCCAATGAAGCGGCGTTGGTCGAGGCGATCGATGCCGTGGCGAACGAGGTCGTGGCCTTCGCCAGAGAGCGAGGTGGGATCGCGATCTTGACGGACCGCCATATCTCCCGCGAGCGGGCGGCGATGCCGATGACACTGGCCGTCTCCGCCATCAATCAGCGTCTGATCGAAGAGGGTCTTAGGCTCAAGCTCAGCCTGATCGTGGAGAGCGGGCAGATCGCCTCGTCGCATCACATCGCCTGCGCGCTCGGCTTCGGGGGATCGGCAGTCTACCCGCTGGCCGTCCGGTTGCGAGCGGAGGAGCTTTTCGGGGACGATGCGACCGCAGCGTATGTGAAGTTTCAGAAGGCGGCCGAGAAAGCCCTGATGAAGACCATGGGCAAGGTCGGTCTTTGCACGGTCGAGAGCTATTCGGGCGGCGAGTTCTTCGAGCCGAATTTCCTCGACACCGATGACCCGGTCTTCGCCCGGTATCTGCCGAACATGAAGACACCGGTGGGTGGTGTGCGGTTCAACACGATTGCGCAGTCGGTGGCGGATTGGCACGAGCGCGCGTTGAGCGTGACGGCCCCGTCCGAGATCCCGATGCTGGGGCTTTTCAAGGAGCGCTCTGAGGGTGCGGGACACAGCTATGGCACGACCGCCGTGCGCGGCTTCGTCGATCTGACCGAGGAGGCGATCGCCTTTGCCGGTGCCGAGGCGCCTGATGGTGAGACCGACCCCCTCCGCCTGCTGACCTTGCGCCAGTTGGACGATGCGTTCGGCATCGATGACCAGGGCTACATCAATACGAGCTTTGACAAGCTGACCCCCGCTGAGATCAACAGTTTCCGGATCACACCGGGCTACCGCGCGTTCTCGAGCATGATGGCGGCCGAGCGCCAACGCCGCCCGGCCGCGCTGCGCGACGTGTTGGACTTCCCGGCGGACATTACCTTTCTCGACAAGGTTGCAGACATCAAACGTGAAATGATGCTGTTCAACCGGGCTGGGAACCGCGACTTCGTGATCCGCGGGATAGACTGTCAGGATCTGGGTAGTGGGGAGTTCCTGCTGCGGCTGACAGGCCCCAAGGCGCGGGATCTCGGCCGGCTCGATGCGCTCGCACAGTCGTTGATCGAACGTTTCGGCGCCGATCTTGAGGGCCACCACGTCACAAAGGGCGCGCTGAAAGTCGCGGCGAAAGGCTGGGCGCTCGACTATCTCTCACGCCTGCGCACGGCGCCTGAGCGGATCGAGCTGAGCGCGGTCGAGCCTGCATCTGCGATAACGCGGCGTCTTGCGTCGGGTGCCATGTCGCATGGTGCGTTGGTCGCCACCGCGCATGAGGCCGTGGCCCATGGCACTAACATGGTCGGTGGCCTGTCGAACTCAGGCGAAGGCGGTGAGCATCTCAGCCGCTACGGCACGTTGCGCGCAAGCCGGATCAAGCAGTTCGCGAGTGGGCGCTTCGGCGTCTGGGCGGGGTACCTCGCGGATCCGTGCCTCGAAGAGCTTGAGATCAAGATCGGCCAGGGCGCCAAGCCGGGCGAAGGGGGGCAACTTCCGGCGCAGAAGGTCACGGTCGAGATTGCTGCGGCCCGTGGCGGCACGCCGGGTGTTGAGCTCGTGAGCCCACCACCGCATCACGACACCTACTCGATCGAAGATCTCGCCCAGCTCATCCACGACTGTAAGGCGGCGCGGAAGAAGGTCATCGTCAAGCTCGTAAGTTCCGAGGGGATCGGCACTATCGCCGTCGGGGTCGCGAAGGCCGGCGCCGATGTGATCAATGTCGCGGGCAATACGGGCGGCACGGGTGCTGCTTCGGTCACCTCGCTCAAATACACGGGGCGCGCGGCGGAGATCGGCATCGCCGAGGTCCACCAGGCGCTTTCGCTGAACGGGATCCGGCAGAAGGTGTGGCTGCGCTGCTCTGGCGCGATGCAAACCGGCTCGGACGTTGTCAAAGCGGCGCTCCTCGGCGGCGACAGCTTCGAGTTCGGGACGACGGCGTTGATGATGCTGAAATGCGTCATGGCGAAGAACTGCAACGTGAAATGCCCTGCGGGCCTCACCACCAACCCCGAGGTCTTCGACGGCGATCCTCGTGCGCTTGCGCAGTATCTCTTGAACATCGCGCATGAGGTGCGGGAGATCCTGGCGCGATTGGGGCTACCTTCGATTGCGGCTGCCAGGGGGCGGTCGGATCTTCTGCATCTGCTCGATCATCCGGCCTCTGTCGGTCAGCTCAGCCTGCGTAACATGCTCACGCGGGTGGATGAGAACCCGGTTGAGAACCCGGTCTATCTGGAGCGTGACTTCGCGCTCGACGACATGCTTGGCGAAGAGATCAGAGCGCGCCTTCTCTCCGGTGCCGAGGAGGCGATCACCTTGCGTGCCGAGGTGCCGCTCAACACCCGGAACAAAACCTTTGGAGGTCAGATCGCGATCGATGTCGAGCGGCGGCTGAACCATGAGGGGATCGTGCCGCGTGCCTCGTTCGAAAGCGCCCGGGGGCGGCGCTACTTGGATCACCGATCGGTCAGGATCGTGACCCATGGCGCGGCTGGGCAAAGCTTTGGCGCGTTCTGCAACGACGGCATGGTCCTTGAGCACACCGGCACCTGCAACGACGGGGTCGGCAAAGGTGCGTGCGGAGGAGAGATCGTCGTTCGGGCTCCGGCTGGCGGTGGTTCTGGCCAGGGGCAGAATGTGCTCATCGGCAATTTCGCGCTTTTCGGGGCGACCGGCGGGCGTACCTTCATCGAAGGGGAGGCAGGCGACCGGTTCGCCGTGCGCAATTCGGGTGCGACCGCCGTCGTCGAAGGTGTGGGCGATTTCTGCGCCGAGTACATGACGAATGGCGCGGTATTGAACCTTGGCGGGTTCTCCAAGGGCTTCGGCAACGGCATGTCCGGCGGCTTTGCCTACCAGTACGACCCGGAAAACCGCTTGCTCGAACTGATGAGCCGCGACTCGGTCTTCTCCGGCCGGTTGGGCGATGGATCGGTCGAGGGCGAGATCCATACCGACGCCGTCAAGCAGTTGTTGACCTGGCATCTAGCGGCGACGGGATCCGCGAAGGCCAAGGCGTTGCTGGATCGTTGGGAGGATGTCCTGGGCGATTTCGCGTGGATCATGCCCAAGACGCTTCTGCAGTACCAAGATGCCGATGCGATCCTCGCGGCGCGGAGCCGTAAGGAGCTGATCGAGGAACTTTCGACGGCGCTCGCTGCGCATCAGATCGCTGAGCTCAAAGCGGCCTGGAAGTCCGGCACGCCGATCCATGGCGGTATCGCTCCGCTTCAGGCGGAGACTGATAGCGACACGATGCATCGTCTTCTCAACAGCTACACGGTTCTCGATGCTGCCCAGCGGCTGGCAGCAAAGCGCAGCGGGGGTGATGCGCTATCGCTCCAGAAACAGGCGCGCAACCTGATCCTGACCGAGGACTTCGCGCTCATGTCGGTGCTGGCCAAGCACGCCAAGGCCGCGGTGTCGGACTATGACGATCAGGGCCTCGCGACGCTCGTGGCGCAGAAGCGGCTCGACGACTTCAAGCGCGCGCTCTCGCTCCGCAACATCCTCTCGATGGATAGCCCCGGCACCTATGCCTGGATCATCCATCAGGGCCGAAAGAACCGCGACGCCCTCGGCGCGATCCCGAGCTTCGACGAACTCTTTGCGCGCAGTGCTATGTCGGAGATCGCCTCGCGGCAGGCGGCTGAGTGACATCATGAACGCACCGAACTTCCCCGCCGATGCACCGTTTTCCGAGGACCAGCGTGCCTGGATCTCCGGCTTCATGGCCGGCATGTCGACGCGCCTTCTGTCGGGGCAGGGCGATGCCGCGCCAGCGGGCGACGCGGTCGTTGCGAAGCCGATCGACATCCTCTTCGGCACACAGACCGGTAATGCCGAGGAGGTGGCGAACGAGGCGGCCGAGCTGGCGCAGGCCCGAGGCTTCAAACCGCGAGTGACCGATCTCGACGCTGTGGAGATGGACGAGCTTGCCGGGTTGGAGACGCTGATCGTCGTGGTCTCGACCTATGGCGAAGGCGAGATGCCCGACAATGCTCAACACTTTTGGGACGCGTTGAGCGCCAGTACGGCGCCGAGGCTCGAACAGCTCAACTACGCGGTGCTGGCGCTTGGCGACACGAGCTATGAGCATTTCTGTCAGGCCGGAAAGCTGATCGATACGCGGCTAGAACAGCTTGGCGCGCACAGGATGGCGGCACGCGTCGACTGCGACGTGGATTTCGAAGAGGTGGCGACGGCGTGGCTGTCCGAGGCGGTGCCCGAGACTGGCGGCCCCGCCGAGGAAGCGCCGAAGGAAGCAACGGCGCCAAAATCGCAGAAGTCGGGCTGGAACCGCAAGAACCCGTTCCCCGCTAGGGTGGCCGACAACCATGTGCTGTCGGGCCGGCGGTCGGCGAAGGAAATCCGTCATATCGCCTTCGAACTCGGCGACAGCGGGCTCACCTACGAGGCCGGCGATGCGCTAGGCGTGATGCCGATGAACGCGCCGGATCTGGTCGAGCGTTGGCTGAAGCGCCTTGGTGCGACCCATGACACGGCGGTCGCGGGCAAGGATGCATCGCTCGGCGATCTGCTCAGCTCGCAGCTTGAGATCATGACGCCCTCGAAGGAGCTCATTCGCGGTCTCGAACCCCTCCTCGGACATGCCGAGCTGAGCCATGTGTTGGGGATGTCGGAGAGCGATGCGCTGAGAGAGTTTCTCTGGGGCCGCGATGCGCTCGATCTATTGGAGCTTAACCCGGATATCGCATTGGACCCGGCTGAGATCGTCGGCTGGCTGAAGCCGCTCCAACACCGCGCCTATTCGATTTCGTCGAGCCCCAAGGCGCATCCAGGTGAGGTGCATCTCACCGTGGCGGCGGTCAGATGGATGCGTGAGGAGCGGGAGCATCGCGGGGTCTGCTCGACCTTCCTTGCGGACCACGTGCCCGAAGGCACCTCTGCAGGCATCTTCGTGTCGCCGAACAAAGCCTTCCGCGTGCCGGAGGATGATGCCCGCCCCATGATCATGGTCGGTCCGGGCACAGGCATCGCACCCTTCCGCGCGTTTCTCGAGGAACGGCGCGAGCGAGGTGCGCGTGGGACGAACTGGCTCTTCTTCGGCGACCAGCACCGTGAGCATGATTTTATCTATCGGGATGAGATTGGAGAGATGAGCGCCTCGGGCCTTCTCACCCGTCTCGACCTCGCCTTCTCCCGCGATCAGGCGGACAAGATCTACGTTCAGAACCGCATGTTGGAGAACGGTCGCGATCTTTTCGCTTTGCTTGAGGAGGGCGGTCATTTCTACGTCTGTGGGGATGCGAGCCGCATGGCCAAGGATGTGGACGCGGCTCTGCATCAGATCATCGAAACCCAGGGTGCTCTGACGCCCGAGGCGGCAACGGAATACGTGAACCGCCTGAAGCGTGAGAAACGCTACGTGCGGGACGTCTATTAGGCGCGGCTTTGACGCGCCCTTGGTCCCGCTGCTGCTCGCGCCCGGAGCGGTTCTGTTTCTGCCGATTGCGGGGAGAGGCGCCCAGCAGCTTGGAGGCACTGCGGGCGAGGACGGTTGTACAGACGCTGGCGGCAGGCCTCGAAGAACTCGCGATGATCGGTACCTACTTCGATGACGCACTGATCACGACGCGCAACAGCGGCGCGCTTATCTCCGGTCGTGGCGGTTACGCTGCGGTTCAGCGGGCGCGGTCGCCCTGGCGATTGTCGCCTGGGCGGGTCGCGATACGGATCGCTCCGACAAGCGCCGCGACCCTCGCGCGTAGTGATATGGACCGGGACACGCGGCTGCCGGGATCGCTGGTTGCGCTCGATCCGGGTGGAGCGGTTTTTCATCGGGTGCAGTACGTCTCGGCATCCGATCGTCGCGTGGCCGAGGCTCTTGAGGCAGGGGAGCCTGAGATGGGGACACGGGACGATGCCGAGCGGGGCAACGTCGTCCACCTCGCGCAGGTGAGATCCGCGCGTGCTTGCTGGGAGGCGATGACCTCCGGCGATCACATGGACGCCCTCCTGGTCGATGCGGGCCGCTCACGTCGCAGGATCATGCCGTATCTTGGCGCAAACAGAGCATGGCGCGTATCAGCAGCGCCATTGCCGAGCTTTCTCGCGTATCTCGTCGAAAGGCGGATCGGCTTGACGAGGGTGGTGCTGGGCTGCGGCCTCCTCCAGGCAGCGACTGGGCCGATCGGTAGAGTCGCACATGGTGACGGCCAGCTGATCGCGTCGAGCGACAGCGGCATCTTCGCCGTGAGCAGCGACCGCATCGACTGCATCTGGGTCGTAACGACGAGAGACGGGTGGCAACTGGAACTCTACGACGCAGAGGCGAGGGCGCTTGCAGTCCTCATGCCGGACCCGATGGCGAACAGATCTCAGTGGAATGAGATGCTCTGCTCACTCCCGAGAACGCCTTGAAGAGCCATTGAGTGTGGGCGGCTCACTGCTTCGCTCCACGCGTTCATCGCGGCTAGAACGCCTTCGGGCCTTACGTGCTAACGGCAGTTGCGTCATCGCCGGGCCCGACCCGGCAATCCAGCGCCCAAGACCGTGGATGCGCGGGTCAAGCCCGAGCGCGACATGAGTATGTGAGGTCGAAAAGCGCTCTAGCAGGGCGACGGTCGGTGCCTCGCCGTTCTGCTGTACGACCGGGCTTCCGTTCGATTGTTGTGGGCCGTCCTTCCCGGACTGACCGGAAATAGGCCCGCTCGCCGTGGGATCGACGTAGGACGCATTGATGAAGTGCGGTGCCTCTCGACCATGAGTTGCGATCCGCGACTCGCTGAGAGTATTTTGCCCTGGCCAACAGCGACGATCCGTCGCGAATGGGGTTGTTCGATCTCAGCCAGCAGCATCGGCCGCGGAGGGCTGGATCCCAGGAACCTGCCAGAACCGTGAACTCAGCATCTCGCCGGAAGATGGCTGCGAAACCGCTAAATCGCTGAAAGTGCAAACTTCTCGGTCGGATTTACGCTGCGTTTAGGATCGTTTGATTCTCTCTTAGCGTGTGTTAAGAACTCTAAAAACAATCAAGAGTTGTTTTTCATTGTGCGCTGCGAGCACCTTCCGGTTGGTCGAAATGACAAGGATCTCCGATACGATGTCTCCATCGAAATCGCGCCTGGTCATCGCGGATAGCCATGAGGTCGTTCGCGAAGGAATCGCGGCCCGCCTGCAGTCTTGCTCGGTCGAATTGGTCGGTCAGGCAGCGGACGGATACTCTACCATCAAGATCTGCCGGCAACTGGCGCCGGATCTGCTCATCATGGATCTCTCACTCACGCGTCCATCGGGTACGGAGACTTTGGCGAAGCTCCGGGCGAGCCTTCCGGACATGCGGATCGTCGTGTTGTCGTCGGAGGCGAAGACGGCGGACGCGTTCACCGTCCTTGGGCACGGGGCGATCGGGTTCATGCCGAAACAAGCCAAGGGATCCGACTTCGTGAACGCAGTTCGCGCCGCGATTGCTGGATACACCTGTGTGCCAAGTGCCTATCTCGCGGAATTCGTCACCTTCCGGCGCAATCTGAGCCGCACCGGGAATTCTTACGGCTTGTCTCGGCGCGAGTTGGAGGTGCTTGAAGCGTGCGCCTCGGGCCAGCGAACCAAGGAGGTCGCCGAGCGGTTCAATATTAGCGTGCGCACGGTCGAGACGCATCGCAACGCGATCTACCGCAAAACCTCCTGCCACGATCTGAAGGAACTATACCGCAACCTTCAGACCGAGTGAGGCGTGCACGACAGCTGCGAGGCGGATCTACGCATCCATCCACGCGGGCTTGACGTATCGACAGTAGGTAGACGCTTTCGCTACAACCCAAGGTAAGGTGGGTGATCGATGGGGATGTGCCCGCCGGAGAGGTGGGTGATGGTATGGCGTCGATTTCCGCAAGGCCGACCGAAACGGTCGATCCAGCCCTACATGACGGATCGATCGACCCTTCTCAGATTCCGAGCCACTGGCTAGTGGCTGGCGACCTGGAGCCCGAGCCGTTGCCGGCGGCGGACGACGACCTCTCCGCGGCGCATCATCTGATCAATCAGCGGTTGCAGCGCCTGCTGGGTGATGATGCCACGACCGAAGTGGTGGGGCACGTTCTCGACGGCGCCTATCGCGGTGAGCGCGACGCGCTTGTGCAATCGACGCTCGACTCAGCACTTGTCGGTGTCGCCGAGCGCGGGCTGGTCTTCGATGTCGTACCGGCCGAGACGGGGATGCCGGAGATGGCGGAGATCGGCGAGACGCTCCTTCCAGACGGCGTCGACGCGGCCATCGTGTTTCCCACCGATGCGGACCCCGCGATCATCGTGGCTGCCGATCTGGGTCTGCGTGACGTGCTGCTCGCGGTGCAGGACGGTGCGGTCAACGTGCTCTTCAACGAGATTGAGCTGTTGGGGATTGGGCCCCTCCGTCCCTCCGCGGTGAGTGAGCTTCGCACATTGATCGACGAGGGCTCGTTGCCGCAGGCGAACCCGAACGATGTCCACGCGCTCGATGACGGTGTGACGGGCGAAGATCGCGGGCCGCTGGTGAGCGTTGCCTATCGCGGCCGCATTCTCGAGGGCGAGATGCTCTGATCGCGCGCCGCGCTCAGCACTGCGCCGGCCTCATCGCGCTACCGGGAACCCTACGTGGAACGGAGCCGGTTGCGTAGGGAAGCACTATCGAACTCCTTCGACAGATACTCATTCTGGGCACGTGATCGAGGCCCGGACCTTTTCCGGGCGGTAGTCCCGGTGAGGTTACACAGATGGTCGGTTCGATCCTCGGGCGTGGTTCGATGCTCGGTACAGGACTCGCACTCGTCTTGTTGGTCGCCGCATGCAAGCAGGACGTTTACAGCGGCCTAGACGAGCATCAGGTGAACGAAATGGTCGCCGTTCTCGCGTCGCACGGCATCGAAGCCCGCCGCGACCGCGACAAGGACGGGACATTCGTACTGCAGGTTTCGGACGCGGAAGTCGCACCGGCGATCACGCTACTGCGCGAGGCCGGCCTGCCGCGCGTGACCTTCGAGACGCTCGGCGAGGTGTTCAGCGCAGGCGGGGTGTTCGGTACGCCGTTCGAACAGCATGCACGCTACGTCCACGCGATGAATCAGGAGCTGTCAGCCACGATCACCGCGATCGACGGCATCCGCTTTGCCAAGGTCCTGGTCACAGCGCCTCAGAAAGGGCGGTTCGACCAGGAGGCGCCACCCGCCACCGCATCTGTCGCGATCCACTACGAGAGGGGCCGGGACGTCCGCTCTCAGCTTTCCTCAATCAAGATGCTGGTCGCCCATGCGCTGCCGAACCTCGACTACGACGACGTGGCCGTTGCGATCTTTGAGGCAGGCGGTCCGGTCGTTGCGGAGCGGCTCGAACAGCCGCTGGCAAAGCCCGGCTCGCCGCTACCTGCGCGGGCAGGCATCCTCGTGCCGTCGGGACCGGAGACTCGCGCGTGGCTGCAGGCAAACCGTATCGAGCTCATCGTCGGGTTCTTCGCCCTCTCCATCGTACTCGCCTTCCTGTGGATCGTTCGGAAGGTGTCGCCGTGATGTTGCCGCCAGTGCATGCGGAGTGGCTGGAGCGTTGGGCGCCTGAGCTGCGCGACGCAGACCTGCGCGCGGCCTTGATCGGGTCGGGGCGCTTCCACGGCCGGGTTGAAGCAGCACTGGCGGCTGATTTCCTGTCGCTGCCAGCGGAGAACGCGCCCGAGGAGGCCGACGACGGTCACGTCGCGCAGATCCTGGACGGTGTGGACGACGAGGCCGTGCTTAGGGCCGGCCTTGGATGGTGTGCGCCGGCGCTTGCTACGTCGCTGAAACCCTTGGACGCCTTCCCAGAGATTGCGGCGACACGCGGACGGTTGCAGCTTTTGGTGAGCCAACGCGATCATGAGGCGGCCGGCGAAGTCGTCGCGCCGCGCGATGCTGAGGAGATCAAGCGCGAGGGCCGTGCCTGCCTCGCCGCATGGTTTCGAACGCATCCACGCGGTGCTGCGGCGCGGGCCAGGCTCCGTCTCGCACCAGCTCAGACCGCGGCGACATCCGAGACCCACCTGATCCCGATCCGTGCGGAGATCTACGAGGCCGCGCTCGCCAGCCTCGGATCGGAGGCCGCAGCATGAACGCCCCGCTCGTCGCCGTCAGGATCGATGCAGCGGAGGCCGAGCGGCGGATTGCGGCGAGCCGCGCTGTCGGGCGCGATGCGGATGCCGCGATCGATGAGGCACGGGCAATCGTCGAGACCGCTCGACGTGAGGCGCGGTCGGTTGCTGCCATGGCGCGGGCCCACGAAGTGGAGCGCGGGAAGGCGCTTCATGCGATCGCGGAGGACACCGTCGACCGTTATCTCGACACCAAGAAAGTCGAAGCGGCGGCCGAGGCCGCGGCGCGCCTGCTCCGAGATGCAGGACGGATCCGGGCAGAGTTCGACGCGCTCACTCCGTGGCTCACGGATTTCCTGCGTGACGCGGTCACTAGGCTCGTCGGCACGCTCGACGACGACGAGCTGCTGTCGAGGCTCGTGGCCGAGGGTTTGGCGAGCCAGAAGGATGCACGACAGGTCGTGATCCGGGTCGCACCGAAGGATATCGAGCGTCTTGAGGCTGCGCGCAGCGTGCATCCGTTGCGCTTTGCCGGTGTAGCGGAGATCCGCGCCGATGGGTGTCTCAAACCGGGTGCTGTGCTCCTCGAAGGACCGGGCGGGGTGCTCGAGGCAGGGCTCGAGACCCAGCTCGACATCCTTTGCCGAGAGCTTGAGGCGCTGGAATGATCGCCGACACAAGGCTTAAGGCGGCCCGTGCCGCGATCAGGCGCGCGCCGCTCCGTCCGACGACGGGCCGTGTTGCGGGGCTCAAAGGTCCTGTCATCCGCGCTCGACTGGCTGGCGCTCGGGTCGGCGGGTTGTGCTGGATCGACTGCGGCGCCCAGCCACCCCTTCGTGCCGAGGTGGTTGGGGTCGATGGTCCGCATGCTGTGATGAGCCCGTTCGGGACGACCGAAGGGCTTACGGAAGGGGCTGCGGTTCGGCAGTCGAACGGTGGGCTGTCGATTGCGGCTGGGCCCGGTCTTCTCGGCCGGATCGTCGATGCCTTCGGCGTTCCCGTGGATGGGCAGGGGCCGTTGGCTGGGCAGACTTGGCGCGCACCCATCCGGCGGGGTGCGCCCGAGGCAGTGGCGCGCCCGCTGGTCGAGGCTGCGCTGAACACAGGCATTCGCGCAATCGACGCGATGGCGACGCTCGGCCGCGGCCAGCGCCTGGCGATCTTCGGCCCGCCGGGTACGGGCAAGTCCTCGCTCTTGGCCTCGATCGCGCGCGGAGCTGCGGCGGATGTCATCGTGATCGGCCTTGTCGGCGAGCGCGGGCGCGAAGTGCGCGAGTTCACGGCGAAGGAACTTCCAGCCGAGCTGCGTGCTCGGGTGGTTTGCGTCGCGGCGACCTCGGACAGACCCGCAAGCGAGCGGATCCTCTGTGCGCAGAGCGCCACGGCGATCGCTGAGTTCTTCCGGGATCGCGGGAACTCGGTGCTCCTGATGATCGACAGTATCACGCGCACGGCGCGGGCGCTTCGCGAAGTGGGGCTCGCAGCGGGTGAAGCACCCACGAGGCGAGGCTATCCGGCTTCGGTCTATCCGGCGCTTCCTGCGATCATCGAACGAGCGGGTCGCACGGAAAAAGGCGATATCACAGCGCTCTACACTGTGCTTGTTGAGGACGAAGGCGAAGGCGATCCGATTGCCGATGAGATGCGCAGCCTCACGGACGGTCACCTGACGCTGTCGCGCAAGCTGGCCGAGAGCGGCCACTGGCCGGCGATCGACGTGCTCGACAGCCTAAGCCGGCTGATGGCCACCGTCGCGCCCCGCGAACAGATCGAGGCGGCTGCGTTGGCACGGCGCCACCTGGCCAAGTACCGCGACATCGAGCTGCTCCTGCAGGTCGGTCAATATGCCGAGGGCGTCGACCGGGAGGCGGATGCGGCGATCAAGGCGAAACCGGCGCTCGACCGCTTTCTGCGTCAGAACCCTGCGGAGCGTGTCGATCCGGCTGCGATGCGAGCCGCACTGCGTGAGGCGGTTCGATGAGCCGCCGCGCTGCTGAGACACTGAGGCTTCTTCATCGACTGCGGGAAGCGGCGCGGGACGGTGCGCGGGCGCGGCTTGCCCTCGCCAATCGTGAGGTGCGTCGCCTGAAGGCCGAGACGGAGGCCAAGGAGGTGCGGCACGCGCATCTCGCGACGGTTGCGGAGCAGTATATGCCGCAAGCAATCCGTGACCTCGGCCCGACCCGGGATGGCGCCTCGGTCTATGCGTCGCTGGCGGTCGGGGCTTCTGAAACCGCTCGTGTCGCGCGCGTGGCGGCGGGCGATCTGAACGCCATGCGCAAGCGCCAGACCGAGGCTGCGGCGGGCGTCGATCTGGCTGCTTCTGCGTATGTCGGATCGGTCGCTGAGGCGGCGGCCATCGGGCGACGATCGGCGGAAGTCGAAGGCGCAATGACAAAGCGTGCGGCACGCCGCCAAGACGATGAAGCCGTCGATACCTGGTCAGCGCGGCGCAGTGGTGGCGGGAACTGATCGATGCGCGACCTAACCGATGAGATCCCATCGCCGGAAGGGTCGGTTGAGGCGCTCGACATCGCGGCTCTGATCGCGGGTCTGCCTGACGGCACCTGTCCACCGGATACCACGGTGCAGCGAGGGCAGATCGCGCTTGCACCACAGATAGCCGTGTCGGTGGAACTCAGCAGCGCTGGTGAGCTGCGAGACGCGGAACCGAACGATCTCGCGCTGGCGGCTTCCGCCGGCGATCTGGCGGCGCATATGCGGCTGCCTCGCGATCTCGTCGGTGCGCTGGCGCGGCGCTTCGGTTTCTCCATCGAGGTTGCCGCGCAGTCCGAGAGCACGCTTGCGATGGTGACGGAGTACTTGCTGGCCACCGCGGCCCAACCGCTTGAGAGGGCTCTCAATGGTGATCTGAGGCTGATCCCTACGGCCGACGAGCCCACCGGCGACGAGATGTTTTCGCTTGTCGTGACGGTGGGGGATGAGCGTCACCAGGCGATGATGAGCGTGAGTGGAGAGACCGCGCGCAAGATCCGTCATCTCTTCCCAGCGCCTGTCGAACAGGCCCGGGTGCAGCTGTCCGACGCGATGGCGATCCCGGTCGCGGTGCAGAGCCCAGGGTTTGATCTCTGTGCCCGCGATCTTGATGCGTTTTGTCCCGGCGACGTCCTGCTCCTCGATCCGCGTTGGCGGCCTGAGGCCGATCTTGCGCTTGTCTCGGGCGCTCAGCGCCTCGGAACGGTCGAGCGAGCTGGAGCCGGACGCTACACCCTCGCCGCCGTGGCGGACCCTACGACGCCCAAGCCCGACGAAAGGACCGAGACCATGGCCACCCCCGCAACACTCGAAACGACGAGCGGCAAACCCCAGCAACCGTCGCCTGCCAAGTTGGCCGCACCGGCCGGCTCCGCGGTTCAATCGACGCTCGACACGCTGACCGTCACCGTGAGCGTTGAGGTTGATCGGACTGAGATGACGCTCGCGGATCTCCGCAGCCTCGCCGTGGGGTCGGTTCTGGAGTTCGAGGGCGATGGCCTCGAACGCGTCGCGATTTTGGCCAATGGCACGCCGTTGGCGAAGGGTGAACTGGTTCGCGTCGGCGATCGTACCGGCGTCCGCCTCGTGGCGCTCGACTGAGCGCGGACGGTCTCGGCGATGGAGAACCTTGCCACACCGCTCGTGCTCGGCTTCATCGCCGGGTTCTTCCTGCTTGCGGTGCTGAGCCTTACCGCTTTCGTTAAAATCTCGGTCGTGCTGATGGTGATCCGGCAGGGTCTCGGGCTGCAACAGGTGCCCTCGAACGTCATCCTGCTCGCGCTTGCCCTTTTCCTTTCGATTTTCATCTCCGCCCCGATCTTCAGTGCGTCCCTCAACGCCGTTGCCGAAAGCGGTCTGGAACTCGACACGGCGCAGAGCCTCTTCGATCTCTGGAACGTGGCCGCGGCACCCTTCCAAAGCTTCATGGTGCAAAAGATCGACCCGGCCCATGCGGAGCTTTTCGTGGCCTCCGCCGACCGGCTGTGGACGGGATCCGGGCTTACCGCTTCGCTCGACGAGTTCGCGATCCAGGTGCCGGCCTTCATGATTTCGGAGCTGACCGAGGCCTTTCGGATCGGCTTCCTGCTCTATCTCCCTTTCATCGCGATCGATCTCGCGGTGACCGGCATCCTGATGGCGCTCGGCATGCAGATGGTGCAGCCCAACATCATCGCGGTGCCGTTCAAGCTTCTGCTCTTCGTCTTCGTCGATGGCTGGGCGCGCCTCGCAGAGGGGCTCCTCGCCGGGTATTCGGCGGTCTGATCATGGAGGGGACGTCCTATCCCGGAGTTCTGGTGGGCTTCATGGCCGATGTGGCGCTGTTGGCCGGCGCGCCGCTCGCGGTTGCGACGGTCATCGGGCTCATCGTCTCGGTCTTGCAGGCACTGACCCAGATCCAGGATCAGACACTCTCGCAAACCATCAAGATCACGGCCATCGTCGCGACGCTCTTCTTCTTCGGTGCGGTCCTGACGGCGCCGCTCATCAACTCCTCGCGGATGGTCTTCGACAACTTCCCCGAGATGGTGCGCTGAGGCTGGGCACCGATGGAGCGGTTGTTCGAAATGATCGAGCGTACGGGTGCTGAGGGGATCTACGGCCTCATCGTCTTCGGTGCGGCGCGTCCGCTGGGGCTCATCTTCGGCTTCCAGGCCTTTGCTTGGGCGATCGGGCAGGCCGTCCTGCTGCGGACCGGCATCGCAATCGCGATCGGACTGCCAACGCTCGTGATCAACCTGCCCGAGCTCGCGCCCATCGTAGCGGAGGCGTCGCCTCTCACCTCCGCACTGATCGCACCGCGAGAGTTTGCAATCGGTTTTGGTCTCGGTCTGCTCGCCTCCCTGCCATTTCTCGCGTTGCAGTATGCGGGTGCTGTGACCGATAGCTTCCGCGGCGAAAGCGATGGTGGCCAGTCCGATCCGGCAGGGGGCGGCCAATTGCAGACCTTCTCGGCCCTTTATGTGGTCGTCGGCTTCGCGGTGTTCTTCTCGCTCGGCGGTCTCTGGCAGCTCGTCGGGCTTCTCTATCAGAGCTATGCAATCTGGCCGATCGAGGCGGCGTTGCCGACGCTCGCCAACGGTGGTGCGAGCCTTGCGATTGCGCTTCTCGGGGAGACACTCGCCACCTCGGTGCGGATCGCGTTGCCGCTGCTGGGGCTCCTCTTCGTTGTGGAGATCGCGGTCGCAGCGGCGGCGCGTCTGGGACGGCGGACGGGCTTCTACGAACTCGCATTCCCGGCGAAGAACCTGGCGACGGTCCTTGTGCTTCCCCTTGTCGGTTGGTTCATTGCCAGTACGGCTGCAACCCTAACGCTCGAAGCCTTCGTCGCGGGCGATCTCCTCGCGCGCATCGTGCCGGCCCCGCAAGGGGAGGGGCCTTGAGTGAGCGATACCGAGGAGAAAACCCATCCCGCCAGCCCGCGGAAGCTGCGCAAGCTGCGCGACGAAGGGCAGGTTGCGAATTCGTCGGAGGCATCGGGCTTCATCGGCTCGGCCCTCGCTGTCGTGGCTGCTCTAGCGCTGGGCTCGGGGCTGATCGTCGCCTTCTCCGAGGTCGTCGAGATCGTGGCGGTCGCGATGACGGAGCCGTTCGACGACGCCTTGGGTGCGACGCTCGCCGATGTGAGCTGGCGGCTCTTTACGATCCTCGCGCCCGTGACGGCAGCGGCCATCGCTGCCTCGGTATTGAGTGCGATGGTCTACAACAAAGGCGTGCCGTTCTCTGCCAAGCCGCTCGAGCCGAACTTCTTGCGGCTATCGCCGGTCGAGGGCCTGAAGCGGATCTATGGTAGGCGGGGCCTCGTTGAGACCGCGTCGGCCTGTCTGCGGATCGTCGTTTGGCTCGTCTTTCTCGGGATCGTCGCGGCGCTTTGGCTGCCGGAGTTCACGACTGCCGTCAGATGCGGCTTTCCCTGCCAGGCGGAGAGCGCCGAGCTTCGGATCTGGCTCGTGGGTTTGGGCCTTGTCGTGCTGCTGCTGCTGGCAGCGGGCGCCGACATGCTGATCCAGCATTTCTTGTTTCTGCATGAGCAGAGGATGACGCCGAGCGAGGTCAAACAGGAGCGCAAGGAGTCGTTCGGGGACGCTGGTATCCGGGCTGAGCGTCGGCGGCGCATGCGCGAGGAGCCGCCAGATCCAGCCTCCATCGGCGTCGACAAAGCAAACATCTGCCTCTTCTCAGAGGATCGAGCTGTGGCTGTCCTCTATCATCCACAATCGGCCCGGGTTCCGAAGGTTACGGCGAAACTATCCGATCCTGCGAAGATCGAGGCCTTCAAGCATCGTCTCTCGCAGAGCCGACTACCGGTCGCAGAGAGCGCGCATATGGTGAAAGTGTGCTGGAAGGTGACACCTGGGCACACGATGCCGCCCGACCATTTCATGGCCTTCGCCAAGGCGCTGCGAGACGCACTGACCTGATCTGGGAAGACCTACCTGCCTAGACCAGCCGACCCAAAGATCGGGTCTTTCCTGGGCTGAACGGCGAGTTCCAGCATCGGGATCCGGAAGGCCAAACAACTCCAGCGGCTCCAGGAAAACTGGATTGCCGGATCAAGTCTGGCCATGACGGAACCTCGTGCTTCGATCGGACCGCCAGGTGAGGTGAGGGGAACCGCATGCGTTGGAGCTGCGGTGCGACTAGTCGGCTTCCCGGCCGATTAGGCAGCGCGGCCCTGAGCATCGAGCGCGGTGGCCCGTCATGCGCTTCTGCAATCGCGCGCGGAGACGCGGTTGGTTCTCGAAGACCGGTTCGTGCCAAGGGCGTTTAGGCAGGAAGGGCTGCCTGCTCCCTGGCGGCCTTGCGCTTCGCGGCAAGCGTACGCGGCGCATCTGCCGTGGCCTCGGCCTGCACGGGGCGTCGTCCTGCTGCAGGAGGCTCGACAGCAGGGCCCTTCAGCAGGCCAAGCGGGAAGGTCGGGATCTCGCTCGCAAGTTCATGGGTTGCCAGCACTGGCAGATGGATTTCATGCAGCGCGAGGTAGTTGCGAAGCCGCCGGCGCAGATCGGCAGCGCAGACGATGGCAGGCAGCCGGGTGGAGCTCTCTTGCTCGGCGACGATCTCGCGCATCTGCTTGAGAACTGCGTCGTTCACCTGTGGCGGCAGGACCAGGCCATCCTCGGGCAGCCCGGACGGTCGGCGCGGCTCCTGCAGCGTGCGGCGGATCGCGTTCTCAAGGCTCGGATCGAGCAGCATGACGCCGAGCACGCCTTCGCTTCCAGCGATCCGGTGGCAGAGTTGGCGCTTCATCGAACCGCGCAGGCACTCAGCCAGCAGGGCCACTTTCGGGGTTTCGAGGCTGTGGAGCCAGTAGTGCAATGCGCCGATCAAGGGCGTGAGCGGACGCACCGGCACGCCGTCCTCAACGAGGTAACGCAGCAGGCGATGAAGTGCGGGGCGTGCAATCTTCTCCTCGACCTCGCGCATCGCCGAGGGTTCTGCTGCATGCATCGCCTGAAGGAGCTCCAAGAAGAGCTCGATCGAGAAGAGTGTGCCGAGATTGCGTTCGTAGATGCGGAAACCGAGCTGAGCGATGGCGTCTTCGAGCGAAAGCACATCGTAGCCAAGATTGGCGAGGGCTGGTGCGTCATCCGTCGCGGCCCACACGCCTTTCAGATCGATCCAATCGAGTGTCTCTGCCGCCATGCCGCTGCGTTGCGATGCGATTTGGACGAGTGTTGCGTCGCCTCTGACGGGCACGATCCCGGGGCGGAGCTGATCGCGGAAGACCGGCACTTCGTCGAGTTCGACACAGACGGCATCGGCCCCGAAGCGCCCGGAGATCTCGGCGGCGATCCGGGGGAAACGAACGCCCCGTGCTGCGTGAAGTTGCCCGACCCTCTGTGCGATCCGGTCTTCGAGATCGGCGATGTTGATGAGGCTTGCGGCATCGGCGCCCAAGACGATGCGGATACGATTGCTCGCCGGCGTATCGGCGGCGGCTGCCGCCTCACGCTCAGCCTCGGCTCGTGCGGTTTCGGCTTCTGCCTCGACCGCCGAACGCACGATGGCCGCGCGCAGGAGCAGCATCGCGATGAAGAGTGCTCCCGCGATCCCGGCGAAGACGACGAGCGGAAATCCCGGGATGAAGCCCATGGCGAGCACCACGCAGGCGGCGATGCCGGGGACGCGCGGGTCGGAGACGAGTTCCTTAAAGATGTCGCTGCCAAGGTCGCCGTTCTCGAGATTGGCGACGCGCGTGACGATGACGCCCGCGCAGAGCGACATGAGGAGCGCAGGGATCTGCGCGACCAAACCGTCACCGACCGTCAGCAGTGAGAACACGCTCACGGCTTGGAGAAAACCAAGGCCGTGTAACGTCATACCGACGGCAACGCCGCCGAGAAGATTGATGCAGATGATGATCAGCCCGGCGATTGCATCACCCTTCACGAACTTCATCGCGCCGTCCATCGCTCCGAAGAACTGGCTGTCGCGGTCGAGCCGACGGCGCCGCAGGCTCGCCTCGTCGGCATCGATGGTGCCGGCGCGAAGCTCAGCGTCGATGGCCATTTGTTTGCCCGGCATCGCGTCGAGTGCGAAGCGTGCGCTTACTTCGGCAACACGCTCCGCGCCCTTCGTCACCACCAGAAACTGCACCACGGTGATGATGAGGAAGATCACGAGCCCGATGCCGATCGAACCTGCGACCACGAACTCTCCGAAGGTGGAGATGATTTCGCCGGCATCCGCCTCGGTCAGGATCAGCCGTGTCGTGCCGATCGAAAGCGCGAGGCGAAAGGCGGTGCCGATCAGGATGACGGACGGAAATGTCGAGAAATCGGAGGGGTTGCGAAGGTAGAGCGCGACCATCAGCAACAGCACCGACAGCGACATGTTGGCCGCGAGGAGCACGTCGATCACATCCTCGCTGAGCGGTACGACCATCAATGTCAGCGTGGCGATGACGATGGCGACCAGGATCAGGTCCTTGCGCATCTCCGTCTCCATGGTTCGCGGTCTTGGTCTTCGAAATGGCGATAGCGGCGGAGCACTTGAGCCCCGCCGCCATCTCTCCGGTCGCAGCCGGCAGACACTCTGTCCTCGATTAGTTCTGGACCTTGCCCGATTGGTCCTTCGCGACCTTCTCGGGCGCTGTGTCCTCCTGGAACGTCATGTTCAGGTTCATCACATGGAGGTACAGCGCCTCGGCACGGGCGGTCAGGCCGGCGAGCCCGCCGCTGTCGCCATTGCCGAACTCAGAGTTGTTGCCGAGATTGTCCGTGTTGACGTTCGTGGTCGCCTGGGCGGCGCCCGCCACATCACCAAAGCTCATCTTTCCATTCCTCTCGATTTGGCCCGGGTCGGGCTCCAAAGGTCTGCCGCGAGCGGCATCTCCACGGACGCGTCGCGTCCCTGTGCTGGTGTCCGGTGGGGTCTTCGTCCGGACGGCCAGTTCGGTCGTGCCAGGCGCGCGATCATTGCGTTCCAGGCTCGGTGTTTTCGCCCGCGCCGGCCGTGGTGGCCGGGAGGGGCGTGTTGGGTATCGGCAGTGCCTCGACCGCGAGCGAGGTGCCGCGCCGGACCCGCATCGTTGGCACGACTGCAGCGGGCGGTCGCGCGGCGGCGAGCGGTGGTATGCTCTCGACGATCGCTTCGGCTATCGCGACCATGCGCGGCGGTCCGCTGAAGGTAAGCGCGCTGCCCCCTGCCGCTTCGCGGACGTCATCAGGGCCGAAGCGGAGACCGGCCGACGCGATGGCCGCAAGGGCGCGATCCTTGGAGATGTCGGTCAGGCGCACGAGGCGCAGCGTCGTCTCGGCCTTGGCGGAGACGTAGACTGAGCCGCCATAGGTGAAGAGATCGAGGTCATGCGCGGCTGCGAGGTCGCCGAGTGCGTCGATCGCGGCCCCGCGAAGGCGATAGCGGCGAACCCTGCCGCGCACGTCGTTGCTGACCCGGATGCGCAACCCCGTGTCGCGCCCAACCATCGCCAGGACGCCGCCGATGCGCTGATCGACGACCACATAGTCGATGCGCTGGCGCATCGCGTTGTCGATGGCTCTCTTACTGGGTCCCGGTACAACGGTCCTTTCGGCAGATATGGCGTCGAAGAGGGCAGGGTGCTCAGCCAGCGCAGCGCCGGCCGAGATGGCAGCGCCGAGAGCGACCACTATCGAGATCTTCGTCGGTCTTTGCGCCATTGCAGTCTGCGCCCTGTCTCATCCTGTCTTGAATTCGAGACTAGGCGGGCCTCCACAGGGCTGCCATCAGCGCATTTTCGTGGCGGACATAGGTGAGCCTGCGCAGTTCTCTGCGTAGTTACGCAGGCTCGCAGGCCAGTTGCTGAGGACCTTCAGGGGTCGATGTGCTGGGGTCGGTTCACGGCGCTGCCTAAAGTTGCAGAAGACGCAGCGCTGGAGGTTCGCATGAACGAAGTCACCGGCACACCGGGCATTGGTGCAGGGCTCGAACTCGACCAAGGGCTTTCAGGCGATCAGGTTGAGTTCCTGATGGACAGCGTCCTATTCGCGTCGCTCGACGCCGCGGTCTTCGGCCCGATGCGCAACGAGAAGATCGGCGAAGACACCGGCGACGACTCGGGCAAGGTCTACTCCTGACGCGTGCGAGGCAGGTTTTGCGGGATTTGACGAGGGCACGATGAACGATGAAACGAACCCGGGTGCTATCGGCGCGATTGAGCCGATAGCACCGGCCGCAGAGCCGCCGTCTGTTTCTTCAACGCATCGGTTAGACGACTTCGATGCGGGTGTGCAGGACGTCATCGCGGCCGACAATCTGAACTTCGCGGCTGAAAGTGCCATGTCAGGGATCCTGACGCTGCCTGGCGCGGCGCTCGACATGACGACGGTCAAAGACGAGCTGACCGGAGGCGCTGGCGACGATGTGAGCAGAGCGAAGACCGAGCTTCTTGCTAACCCAGAAGTCGAGAGCGATCAGAACGGTCAGGACGCGCTCATGGCGCGCTATGAGAAGCTCTACTCTGAGATGACGGTGTTCCAGGTGGCCTGGTCGATCGCGCGCCGGCTGCAACAGGACACGTCGCAGCTCCTGCGCGGGCAGTAGGCAGGGCGTCGCCGGATGCAGACCGCGCCATTGAGTTTCCTGCGCAGCCGCGCCTCGCGGATCGCCAGCAGGCTTTCCTCGCCCTCGACGGCGCTCGATTGCATCGAGGTACAGGTCGACTCGGGCGCGATGTCGGGCTTACGGTCGCGACTTACAGGCTCGCGGATCACGCTCGGCGGGAACGAGACCAACGACGTGCTGCTCCTCGATGTCGAGAACCGAGATGCGGGCGTCGAGGTCACATCGCGTCGCAGCATCGTGGGCCCGCTCGTTCACATCGCCCCGCTGGGCGGAGCATCGGTCACCTGCGGCGGCACGGAAGTTGCGTCCACGGGTTTGTGGGAGCGGCTGCCCTGCCGGTTCGCGGTCGATGGCGTGCCGGTCACGTTGGACGCGTCTCGGGATCAACGCGTGTTCTCTCCTTATGGTTTGGCGGCACTCGGCGCCGCAGCGGCAGCGGTGGCGCTGGTCCTGATGCCCGAGCCGAAGAGCGCCATGGTGGTGACGCATGCTGGCGTTGCGGCAGAGACGGCCGCCACGCCGCTGATACAACTCGGCGCGGTCGAGCTCGAGGGGCTCATCGCCGAGGCGGGGCTCTCCGACTTCTTGAGCGTGGTCCGCGGCTCCGGTGGCACGGTCGATGTGACCGGCAATGTTCCAACCGCCTGGATGCCCGCTTGGCGCGAGCTGCGGATGGACTGGGACAGCCGCGCCGACATCCCCACGGTCACCAGCCGCGTATCAGAGCTCAAGGGCATCGACAGGCTGCCGCCCATCGCTGCGGTGCGGCTTGGACCCGAGCCATACATTCTGCTCGCCAGCGGAGAGCAGGTGCGCACCGGCGACATTCTGACCGAAGGCTGGAAAGTCGAGCGGATCCAGCAGTCAGACTTCAGCCTCATCCGGAACCGCGAACGCATCGAAATAGCGTTCTGATCAATCGTCGGGGCGTAGCGCAGAAGAGAGATCGACATGTCCGACAATTACATCTCGCAGACAGGACCGAGCGGCACGCAGTTCGACGCGGGGCCGGTCGAGTTCGATCCTCGGATGTATGTTCCAGACGAGGTGGAGCAGGGCGTTCCTGACCTCTACGCGACCGTTCTCAACACGGTGCTGCAACCGCCGAAGCTGCAGTTCAACGATCAGCTCAGTGACGAGGTCGCGTTCTTCGCCCCCGAACTAGAAAGCCTTCGTGGCACGTCGATCAACGATCTGGCCTGGCTCGTCTCCACGATGACGGTCGACCGCCAGGCCGAGGTGCTGGCCTCAGACGATCCGACCGCCCAGCGTGGTTGGATGAACTTGGTCGAGACGATGAAGATGCTCGAAGCGCTCTTCACGGCGAGGACGCGCGGTGGTGTGGACGCAGCGCAAGGCTGACGCAGGGACACGCGTATGGGAGTTGGAACGGAGATCGATCTTGAGAACGGTGGGTTCGCGCCGGTCGGCCAAGAGGCAGGCAGCGGGCACCAGCCCTCCGAACGGGACGCGACCGATGTGCGCCTGCTCTGCGGTTTGGCTGCGGCGCACGCTCTCTTTGGTCGATACGAGAGCGCGGCCTCTCTTCTCGACTTCGCCGCCTGGATCGATCGAGGCGACCGCCGCGTCGACGAGCTGAAGGCGATGGTGGAGATGCGGCGCGGACGGCTCGACCTGTCGCTCGAAGCGATCCGCCGTTTGCGCGCCAAGGGCCATGCGCTACCGCGGCAACTTCGGCAGGTGGAGACGAGGGCAGCGCTGCGGGGGATCGAGTGATCTTTGGTGGCTTCAGCTTCGCGGTGGCTCACCGATGCGTCGCGGCACGTCCGAATTGATCGTCTCGTTAATGCTGCGCGTCGTGCCATCAAGGATGTTTACGAACAGCCAATGCTCATAGACCGTTTCGGCTCGCAGCCGAAGATGACTGCGCAGAGCATCGAGGTCGACCAGGACGCCGTTGTTCTCAGCAACGCCCGTGATCGTCGTCGTGTTCACATCGACGACTTCCTCAATGACCTCCTCGGTCGTCAGGTCTTCGTCTACGAGCAGCACCAGCTCGTCACCGGCAATCACGAGATCGGTGCCTTCGCTTTCGCTCAGATACACCTCTGCCAGCGTGCCCTCCGCGGTCTGGATGGTATCGACGGTGCCCGCATCGACCGCGATCACCTCCACTTCGAAAGCGTCGGCGTCGTCCAAATCGTCCAGGGTCTGCTCGATCGCCGCCGCCTCGGAGGGTGAGCGCTCTTCAGGTTCTTGCCCGTCGATCAGGGTGCCGAGCTCGTCGCGTCCCTCTTCGCTGTCGAGAAGCGTGTCGACATCCTCGAAGATCTCGTCGCCTACGATCTCGATCAGATCGTCCCCACCCACCTCGACCGAACCATCGTCCACCGGTAGCTCGTTCGACGTACCAGGTTGCGCGTTCGATGCGATCGCCACATCGATCTGCTCGGCCACGGCGATGCTCTCGAGAAGGCTGAGCGAACGCAGATCGGTCATGCGTGTTCCCCAGAATGCGGCTATCCGCACAGCATCCCTACACATGTGCCTTGGGGAAGCCATTCGCAAAGCCACGCAGTTTTACCGGTAGTCCCTGAGCTTGTGCTTACCTGTTGCAAGACTTGGTGCCCCCGTCTGGGTGCGGTCTGGGCGTCGATCTTGAGTGTAGTTCGCACGTCGCCTGAGACCGCCTGAGGCCATGCGCGAGGCTCAAATCGAGCGGGGGAGCCGATCTCGGTTCAGGTTCCGCGGGGTGCGGGACGCGTCGCCCCAAGTTACTCAACGACACCCATCGCCAAAGCTCCCGCTTTCGTGAGCCGCTCAGAGGTGCGGTCCAAATCAGCGAGCTGCTGTGCGCTACGACACATTTGGATCCCTCGACGAAAACTACCTGCGGTTGATCGATGCCCAGTAAGGGCGATAATTTTTTGGGAACCAAGCAAATGAAAATCACTGTTGTCGAAGCAGACGAGACAAAACTTATAGAAAAACCCGCGTCGACCGTTGTCGAGATACTGCGCGCGGTGCGAGAGGCTACAGCCGACACCGAAGCGCATGAGGCCGCCGCGGCGATCACTCTCCTCGCCGACCTGTTGGCCGCGCTTGGCGACGATGCATTGGTCAGCGAGCAAGCGTTGCTCGATGCGCTGATGACCTCCCCAGAAGTCGACGCAATCCTGGCAGAAGCGGACCTCAACGCCGAACGTCTCTTGGAGATGATCGCTGTGTACCCCGCGGTGCGGACGCCCGGCGACGGCCCAAGTGGCTTAGGTGATCCTAGGTTGATGGATGGAAACGCCGAGGAGGATTTGACCTTCACGCCAGAGGAAGTGGCTGAGTACGACCAGCAGTATGAAATTCACAGGTGGCTCGCCGGATATGGTGAGAAACCCGCTTTCGTGTCGAGCAAGTTATCACGTGAAGACGCGCTATTGCTCTTTGACTTCGAGGATACAGCTGCAGCGCGTAAGTCATTCTTAAGTGAGTACGGTGCTCATGATGACAAAGGTAACCCTTTGACACCATCTGATGGGAATGAAGAACCAGGTTCGACGAGTGCCGACAAAGGTTGGTTTGCCGGTTTCTGGGACGCAATCGCAGGAGCCCTCGGAAGCTTCGTCGACGCCGTTGTTCATGCTGTTGAGGTGGTGGTGGATGTTGCGGTCTCTTTTGCAGGGGCAGTTGCTGACTTCTTCGTTGCCACTTGGAATTGGCTTACAGGTTCGCATGACGAGGCTGGCGCGGAAAAAGGCTCTCCCAGTGACAGTGAAACGGACGGCGCCGAGGGCGATGACGGCGGCGATGGCGATGAGGCTTCTGGGGACGAGACCGATCCAGAAGATGATGAGCCGGACGATGCCGGGGATGAAGAGGGCGAAGGAGATAAGGAAAGTCTGACGGAGCCCGACCAGGGAGGTGGTTCTGCGGCCGGCTACGAGACTTTCGTCGCCAAGCGTGACCGTTCGGACGACAATCATGGCGGCACATCTCAACCTGGATCCGACGATCAGGATAACGACTCCGACACGGTTCCTGAGGACGACCCGCTGCAGCCATTGATCAATCCGGGTTCGCCGGGCGTCGATGGGGGCCCGCACGACCCGGACAGCGCGTTTAAGTTCTTCGATCCCGAAGATCTGTTGGGCCTTAGTCCTCTGACGCAGCCAGATCCGAACGATGTACCCGGCAATCCCGACCTGCCGCCGGACGACAATCGCGAGGGTTGGCGGTTCGTCGAGATGCCTGGACCGGAGCTGGGAACTGGAGAGGGCTCGTTCGCACAAGATGCCTTCGGCAAGATCGACAACTTCGACTTCTGATCCCGATGGCCGGTCAGCGGTAAGTGCTGACCGGCCTCGCCGAACGTCGTCAACTCCGGCTCAGCGATTTCGTCACAACGCCCGCTCGCGAAGGCGGGCGCTTGGCCTGATCGAGGAGGAGAGACTTCTTTCAGGCCGGGCTTGAACTGTCGGTTCGCACGGCCTTGTCGAGAAGGCCCTCGATCTACAGATGAACTCGTTCCGCTGTGACGCTGAGAGAGCTCTCGGGCTGAGATCCGCTTCTCAACGTCGTCCAACGCCTGCGCCCCACCTGCGATTGAGGACCAGGTCTCCGTCGCATGACGGCGCCACCGGCGCGGTTCGATTTGCTGCTTTGCAGTCTCCTCAGAAGATGAAGATGTCGGGCGTGATTTGATCCGCCTGCGCTCCGGGTAAGAACAGGTCGCCTTCGCCGAGGAGGAGTGTCGTGCCGTCTTCCTCCGCCAACACCTCGACGTCGTCGGGTGTGCCGAGGCCGGTGATGTCGATCAGGTCGAGTGCGGGGTCGAATTCCGTCACGACGCTGTAATCGACCTCGGGGAACCGGAACTGATCCGCTCCCGCGGTGCCCTGCAGGACACCAGAGTTAGGCTCGCCATTGTCATCATCCGCATCGCTATACTCCCCAACGCGATTTTCGACGAAGGATTGGATCGTGGCACCGTGCACCGCGTCCGTCTCGCCGGAGCGCGCAAAGGAGAGCGCAAGCTCGACCAACCCGAGCTCGGGCGCGCGCGCCATCACATCCGTCCAGAATGCAAAGCCTGCCGTGTCAGGGGCCCGGTCGAATGCTTGCGTGTAGAAGCTCGTCACCATCTCCGCGATCGTGGCGTCGCCATAGAGAGCGTCGAACTCACCAGCGGTGGTGAAGGCCCACGCTAGGTCGCTGATGCCGAAGGACGCGTTGCCCGACAATTGGTCCAGCCAGAAGTCGAAGCCCTCGCCATCGGGCATCCGCCCGTAAAGAACGATGTAGAGCTTTGCCAAAAGCGCCGCATCCCCCGACAGCGCATCGTCGTCGAAGGCCCGATCGTCGTCGTCATCGTCGTCATCGTCGTCACCGTCATCGTCGTTGTCGTCGTCGTCGAGATCTTGCTGAAGCAGTTGGATCAGCGGACTGACCGATGGTGGAAAGGTCTCGAACGGCGGCAAGGCCGGTCCGACGACACCGCCCTCAACACGTCCATCCGGCGTGGCACCCTGAGGGATCAGCGCGCCGCCGAATGAGATGCCGTAGAGATCCTGCATCTCCGCATTGGTTAGCCCTACCAGTTCCTCAGGCAGGTAGAACGCGAGTTCGCTGCCTTCGGGGACCGGGACGAAGTCTGCGGCTTGCTCATCGAAGAACAGGCCGACCGGCGCTTCACCCTCCTCCGCAAAAGTGATCCGGTCGGGAAGAAGATGCGCGGCAAGCCCTTCGGGCGGTTCGAACTCCTCGTCATTCTCCTCCTCGTCGTCTTCATCGAGGCTGTCCTCGTCGGCAAAGAACTCGAGATCGGAGAGAAAGTCCTCCTCGAACGCTTCGCCCTCGAAGAGACCGCCGCCGAAAGCAAAGTCCGCCGTTGGATCCAGCACGATGTTCTGACGCTCACCTTGGGCTTCAGGTGTCCCCTCGAAGCTTGGGCCGAGCGGTGTGAACTCCACGTCGCTGATCTCCAGGTTGCGCGGCTCGCCAGCCGGCAGTCCGATGCGGATACCGCTGATTGCTGAGATCTCGGCGCCGTCGATGCTGGCGTCGCCCTGGCGCGGTGCGGTGAGGCCGATCTGGAAGCCGTCGATATCGACATTTCGGACAGTGAAGTTGTTGTCGTTGGCGAAATGGTCGAGCCGGAGCCCGATCGACTCTTCCGCCCCCGTGCCCAGCAGCGAAACGTTCTCGAAAGTTAGTCGAGAGGCGTAGGGAACATCGATGCCCGAAAGTCGGATGTTCCAGAAGTCGATGTTGGAGAAGGTTGATTGAAGCTGGTCCTCGTAGGCTTGAGGTACGGGTGCCAGCAGCCCCTCTTGGACCAGCCCCTCATCGGCGTCATCGCGGTTGTCGGTGTGCAGGTAGTGGATCTGCAAACCCTTGGTGGCGGCGTAGGCGACATTGCCGTCGAAGCTCGGCACTGGAACATGCTTGGTGCGGACCAACGTGCCGTCCGGCCCGATGAGGTCGCCGTTCGGCAGGTCGGCTACATCGACGAGCCTCTCGCCGAGCCCACGCTCAACCAGGCCAAGCTGCCAGTAGATGTAGGCATGGCCCGTTGCACCGGAGACGACGTTGCCGTCCACCGTGACGCCTGAGCCGTGGAACCAAAACCCGTCACCCTGGAAGCCATAGTCCTGGGTCTCGGCCCGTGCGTCTGGCGCTTGACCTGCATCGAGCTCCGCCTCGGCCGGGTTTAGGTTCGCATCGGGGTTCACCGTGCGAATTGCGATGTTGTCGATGAAATTGCCGACCTCGTCACCGGCTTCGGTGTTGTAGGCGGCTCCGACGATGTTGTGGCTGACATTGCCGATGAAATCGACATTGGATGAGTGGTTCACATAGGCCCAGCCAGGGTCGTCGCGCACCACCGCGCCTTCGACGCGTCCGGGTTCGCCCTCGGTCCCGCCGCGGTGGAAATGGACCGAGTATCGGCCGCGCACATTCGCACCGCCGAGGTCCATCACTTCGGTGTTCTCCGCACCGATCGACGCTTCGTTACCGGTCTCCAGCACCCAGTCGTTGAGACCAGCGCGTTTATCGCTGCGGCCGAGATCGTCGAAGCTCACGTAGCGAATGTCGACATCGTTCGTGTGCATGAACATGACGTGGCCGCGGTTCAGCGCGCCATCGTTCTCCGAGGTAATCTCGACATTGCGCGTCAGGTTGGCGACATGGACGTCGAGGCCGGGTTGCGGGGCCACGTGATCGCGCATGAGCGGCGTTGAGAAGCTGACCGTTGCACCGTCGACGGCTGTGATTGTGACGACCTCGTCGCCATCGGGATCGTTTGGGTCCGTCCCTGCGATGGTGATCTCATCGCCGACCTGCCAGCCGACGGGGATCGTGCTCAGCGTGATCGAGTTCGCACCGGCCACGGGCTGCTCGGCAAGCGTGGTGAAGCCGGTCTTCTCAGCGCCATAGATCTCAGTACGGCCGTGCAGAAGCGCGCCTCGGCTGATCAGGGCCGGATCCCAGTTACGGTCGATCACCCCGTCATCGGCGAAGATGAGCATTGCCGTCACGCCCGCTTCGATGGGCGCCGCTTCGCTGCCGATGCGGAGCGTGCCTGTATGCGACGTGACCAGCGTGTCGACCTTCAGCTCGGTATCGCGATCGGTCGCGAAGCTCAGCGTGCCATCGGCGCGGATCGTCTTGATCTCGGGCGCGAGGCGTTCGTCAACGGTGACAGTGAGGTTCTCGGGGATCCAAACGCGTGCGCCTTCGGTGGGAACGCGGCCCCCTTCCCAGGTGTTGGGATCGCTCCAGTTACCGCTCGCGATGGCTCGATGGGTCACCGCGTCCAGCGGGACCAGCGCCATCGCGGGGCCCATATGCGCCGGCGACATGCCACTCTCGGAGTGTCCCCCACGCATCCCGCCCTGCGTCGTCCCCTGCATCGTTCCGTGGTGCTGATCCGCGTCCATTCCGCCCTCATGCCGCTTGGTCTCTGTTCCGGCCGTGATACTGGAGGGTGTGGACTGTCAGTTCGCTGACAGCGGCTGTCAGCGAACTGACAGGTACGGCGCGCTATGCCTGAGCTCTTGGGTGGGGTTCTTGGGGGTTGAGAAGGGGTGATGCGGACGCACGGCTCTCGATGGCGCGAGCTTGTCATGAGTGCAATGATCTTGGCTTCGTCGCTACCATCGAGCGATGCGTGGGCCGAGACGACCTGTCCCGGCGGCGATGTCAAAAGCTTCGTAGAGCTTGCTGAGCGTCTAGGAGAGCTCGAGGACTTGACCGTTTTGGGGGCCGAGCTGCTGGTCAGCCCGACCCGAGCCTGCCGCGAAACCTGGGTCGTCGAGATCCTGAACGAGGAAGACGAGGTCAGGGCACTCCTCCTCGACGCACGAACGCTCGAGATCCGGATCGTCGGCGATGGCGGTCTTCGGACAGCGGAGGAGGACGACGAGGACTTTCGGATCAGCCACATCCTCCTCGAAGGACGCCCAACGCCGGATCTGATCGAGGGCGACTGGAGCGATGATGAGATGCATGGCGGGCCGGGACGCGACGTTTTTGTCGTGACCCCTGGCAGCGACGTCATTCTCGATTTCGAGCCGAACGAGGACCTCCTCGAGTTCGGCGATTTTGCGCGTGTTGAGGAAGGTTTCGGCACGCTCCAGTCGCTCGCCGAAGTAACCGGCGCCTCGCGCATGATCCGATGGGAAGGTCGCTCCGCCCTTCAGATCGATATCGATGGGGCCGTCAGTGATTGGTCGGTAACGCTCGTCGGCGTCGGCCTCGGCGATCTGACTGCGGAGAACACGCATTTTGGAGACGAAGAGCTGCCTGAAGCGTTTGAGCCGACCCATTGGCCAGAGCGGACGGCTGAGTTCTCCGATGGGACGATCGTCCTCTTCGAACCGTATCCGATTGCCGCCCCCCCACCTGGGGGTGAACTCCTCGAGGGCGATCCACATGTGCTCGAACAAGTGCGTGACGTCTTGCAGGGGATATTTGAGGATATCGACGGGGAGGATGAGTAATGCGGCTCTTGCTGATCGAGGATGACGAGGATCTGCGTTCCGAAATCGTCAAGGGCCTGACCGCTGCCCGTTTCGTCGTAGACGAAGCTGCCGATGGTGAAACGGGCCTGCACCTCGCCGAGACGGGCGACTATGCCGCCCTCGTGCTCGATCTCGGCCTACCGGTTTTAGATGGTCTCTCGGTCCTCACCGCGCTCCGCGAAGGAGGCTCGACTGCGCCAATCCTCGTTCTCACCGCTAGAGATCGCTGGCGGGATCGCGTGAAGGGGCTGCGGGCTGGGGCAGACGACTATCTCGGAAAGCCGTTCGAGGCCGAGGAACTCCACGCGAGGCTCGAAGCGCTGATCCGCCGGTCGGGGCGCCAAGCCGACCCGTGCCTTCGTCTTGGCGACCTTGAGATCGATCTCTCGGCGCGGGCGGTTTCGCGCGGCGGTGTGCCGGTCGCTCTCACGCCGAACGAGTACCGCCTGCTTGCCTTCCTCGCGCTGCACAGGGGGAAAGTCGTCTCGAAGACGGAGCTCGGCGAGCACGTCTACGCGGAGGATGTCGACCGCGATCCAAATGTGATCGAAGTGACCATGGCGCGTCTCCGCAAGAAGATCGGATCATCAGTCATCGAAACGATCCGGGGCCATGGCTACCTCGTCGCGTGAGCGCCCGATCTCGCTCCTGGGACGGCTCCTCATCGCTGCCGCTGTCTGGTGCAGTTGTGCGGTCACCCTTGCAGCAATCGTCCTGGTCGGGCTCTTCAGTCGTCATCTGGAGCGTGAGGCCGACGCGGAGCTGCGCGACCACGTCGTCGAGCTCGTCTCACTCGCAAGGGTCGAGCGCGATGGGGCGCTGAGACTTGCCGGCCGGCTGCCGGGCGCGCGCTATCAACGGCCCTTCTCGGGCTGGGGTTGGCAGATCCGCCGCGGCTCCCAAGTCTTAGCGCAATCGCCGTCGCTCGGCCCGCTCGCGCCGCAGACACCGCTGCTTGCGGCGCCTTTGGGTGAGGTCGGTCTCTTCGAAGGATCGGGTGGGCGCGTGTTGCGGGGTCTTTCGCGATCCGTCGCCCCGCCATTGAGCGCGGAGCGACTGACCTTCTCCGTCGTTCGACCACAGGACGATATCGACCTCGCGGTCGGGCAATATCGCCAATCCGTCATCATTGCGCTTGGCGTGCTTGGTGTCGGACTTGTCGCAACAGTGCTGGCCGCGTTCTGGATCGGACTGCGACCGCTCCGCGCCCTCAGTCTGCAGATTGCCGAGATGCGCGCGGGCGCAGACCCGGTTGCGCGCGCCTGGCCGCGGGAGATCGCGCCGATTGCCGACGAGTTGGAGGCGCTGCGCCAGCACACCGAGAAGACAGTGCTGCGGGCCCGGAGCCTTGCGGCAGACCTAGCCCATGCGGTCAAGACACCGCTTTCCGTGATCAGACAACAGGTCGGCGCGCTGACGCCTGACCAGGGGCACGCCATTCGCCGTCAGACCGACCGGATCGCGATGTCGCTCGAGCGCCATTTGGGTCGACGCGGCGCCGGCTCCGTACCGTACGCCCGCATCGCCGTTCGCCCCTGTGTCGAGGATTTGGTATTTGCTCTCTCTCATACAGGCACGGAGAAACCGATCGCCGTTGAGGTGGACGTACCCGAAGATGCCGTCTTCCTCGGCGACGAGGCGGATCTTTACGAGATCATCGGCAATCCGCTGAACAACGCCGGAACCTGGGCCAAAACGCAGGTGCGGATCGGCGCGCGCGTCGCAGAACAGCGTCTTGAGCTGCTGATCGAGGACGACGGGCCCGGTATCCCCGAGGTCGAGCGTTCCGCGATCCTCGAGCGCGGAACACGTCTCGATGAGGCGACACCAGGCGATGGCCTCGGTCTCGCCATTCTGCACGATCTGGCCGATTTCTACGGTGGACATGTTGTACTCACCGAAAGCGCTGTCGGTGGCCTCGCCGTCAAGATCTCGTTGCCCGGCGATACCGGCGCCGCTTGATGCTTCTGGCCGCGCCCGTTCGATTTTCGGGTGAACCAACGCGAGCGCTGCGGCAGTGGCGAGCGAGAGGTCGAGGATCAGGTAGCGTCGCCCGATATTCTCGGGTGCGCAACCTTTGAGAAGCCTGAGATCTCGAAAGCTATTCGCTTGCGCGCTGAGAGTGCATCGCGTGAGATAGGGATGAGACCACGATAGACCAGACGGCGAAAGCGGTGGATGCGGAGGCGTAGACGGAGCTCGCGATGCACTGCACCTTCCGCTGGCTCGCACACATGCTCTAAGCCCTGCAACGCGCTGGTCGATCTGCGGTTGTTACCAAAGAACGCTCAATACGCGTTCGATAGATCCGAGAGCGAACATGTACATCGTAAAAGGCATGAACAAATGGGCCGCTCTTCAGGACGCCCGCTATGCTTTATCGCTGTCATTCCTTTGGTCGGTCATGATTTTCTTTGCCCATGTGATCCTGGAATGGAAAGCGATCGCCCTTCCGCAGTTGCCGGTGACGACAATTGGGATCGTCGTATCGCTCTATCTCGGCTTTAAGAGCACCTCTGCCTATAGCCGCTGGTGGGAGGCGCGGAAGGTCTGGGGCAGTATCGTCAACGCTAGCCGGATCTGGGCCAACCAGGCCCTTGCCATGCCGGATCAGCACGACAACAAGGACGCTTTGACCAAGGAGCTGGTGACGCGCCACATGGCATGGGTGCAAGCGCTCGCCTACCAACTCCGTGCGAAGTCGCGGCTACCTGAGACCACGGCTCCCTTCATCTTCGGCTCACGCGTATCGGGGATCGAGAAGATCGTCCACAGTGGTGATGCTGCGTACTATCAGGGGCTGCTGTCGGAGAGCGACCGTAACGCTGTTGCTGGCGCGACAAACCCTGCGGTTCAGATCTTGCGGCTACAGGGTGATCATCTTCGACGGGTGCACGAGGCAGGTTTGCTCGACAGCTTCCGCTTCGTTGCGATGATGCAGACGATCAACGATTGCTACGACTACCAGGGCATGTGCGAGCGGATCAAGAACACGCCCTTTCCTCGTCAATTCACTGTCTTGGGGCGTTATTTCGCCTGGATATTTATCTTTCTGCTTCCATTGGCATTTGTCCAACTATTTGAACAAGAGGTTCAAGTTTTAGCCCTGAATGGCCTGGCACGATCGGAATACATGTTTGCTCTGGTGCCCTTTACAATGCTGGTCTCCTTGATCTTCTACTTGCTCGAGAAAGTGAGCGAGAGCTGTGAGGATCCGTTCGAATGGAGCCCGACCGATGTACCGGTCGCTGCTCTGAGCAGGGCCATCGAGATTGATCTGCGACAGATGCTTGGCGAGACTGATACACCCGAACCCCTTCAGCCGATTAGAGGGGCAATCTACTGATGCCTTCTCGCGAAATGAGGGCTGCGCGGATGCATCAGTTTCCGTTACCGGCCGCATGAACAGCCTCAATTGAAGTTGCAAGATAGTACGAATGGGGCTGCGCCGCCTTCGCCGTGAAGTCTAGACCTGGTTTCGCCAGACCGCGCTGCACTACGCAATTCTATCGACGACTACGTAGTGTCCTGAGGGGCTGACCGTTCTTATGGTCGCGCCGGAAACTTCTACGCTCTCCGCAGCAATCGACCGTCCGTGACTTTTGCGCGGTCGTTTGTCCAAAGGTCACGAGGGAGAGCTCCGATGGAAATCAGTGCGGGTTCGGGCCAGCAGTCCCAGGACGGAGATCTCGCCAATCCGGATGGGTCACCCTTCGGATCGTCTCCGTCGAACAGGTTGGCCTTCGCGAACACCTCAAGTCCGGGTAGCGCCTTCGTCGGTCCCCTCCAAGAGCCTCCGGTCCAGCCGAGCTCAACGACGATCGATCCCGCCAGTTTCGTCGGGCCGCTTCAGAACCCGCCCTCGCCGTCACCGACTTCGACGGTCGATCCGGGCCTTCTGCCGACCTCCGAGCCGATCGAGATCGCGAACAATGTGCGGATCACGGGCGGTGAGGATCCGCTCTCAGGGATCTATGGCACCACGACCTTCTCGTGGGAGCATCTGCCCGGGCTCGGGGTCGAGCTTTATCAAGGTGTCGGCGGTCTGCCGGGCCTGACCGACCACATCCTGCGGGGCACGCTGAACCCCGAAAGCATCCCGTTCCCGACCGGGTTCATCAGGGTGAAACTCAATGTGCTACAGGACTATTTGCGCGCGCTGTCGTCGGGTGGGCAGGCGCTCGGGACGAGCGCTCAGCTTAGCAGATTGTTCGATCGTGCGGTTGGCGGTGCCAATGTCGATACCGCCCGTACCCTACAGTTGATCGATCGGCTCATCGAGCTTGAGCAAGATGCCAGCCGACCGATCCAAGCCAACAACATCAGACCGCAATACTCAGTCGTCGTGACGATGAACTCTGAGGATCTCGTCGAATTTGCGGCCTTTGCGGCGCGGGGTGAGCTGCATCTCTGGCGGGCGGAGACGCTGGATTTCCGGCTCGCCTTCACACAGCCCTTGGCCAATGGCGGGCTGTTCTGGGCGAATGTGGCGTTCCCGTTGACGACGGGCGTTGGTGAGTTCTCGCCCAATGCTGGGATCCCGTTCCCACCGCCGCAAGATTTCGAGAATCCTAATGGAACGAACAATCTGCTCGATCCGCCGGCGCTGACCCCGGTTTTCCGTGTTGGGTATGAGACGCCGAAACTGCGCGTCTTTGGGCGCGACATTCGGCTTGGCAGCGGCATTCGCTTCGACCTTGAGCCGCGGCCGGGCGATCCGACGCTGCAGCTAAACGATGGCACCGTCGTCGCGCTGCCGGAGGAATTCGGCCCGATCCTCGATGTGCTGGGTGAATTCACCGGTGCCGGCACCGCAGAGGAGGCCGAGCATAACGGTGTTCCCACTCTGGAACCTGTTCTGACGCTCGATCAACTTGGATCCCGGATCCTGGCGCAGTTCTCGAACGGGGCTTTGACCAGTGTCGGACTGCCGGAACTGAACGAAGATCAGCTCGAAGACTTAGAGGGTTTCGTCGAGGCCACTGACAAGGCGCTGGAGGCCGTCAATTCTTCGATCAGGCCAGGCCCCCTCACGGACATCCTAACGACAATCTATGCACTAAAGCCCGGTCGGCTGACAGGGCTCGGACTACTGGTCGACTATATCCTGAACAACGTCACTGCATCCGATCCGCGGACGATTACTGCCGAGAAATCCGGGCACGCCTTGGATGTCGTGGGGTTGTTCACCGGACAGTCCGACGAAGATGTCTTCCTGAGCTTGAGAACCGAGAACGCGCGAGAGTTTCAGGACATCACCGCAGCGGCCTGGGACGCCCTGCAATCCGACGTTATCTCGCTCGAAGACTATGTCGAGCTCGTTCTGACGGCGTTTGCGACGTATTCGGAGGGGAACGTCCTCGATCCAGCGGCGAGCTTTGACGACTATCTTTCCCAGCTCCAGACGGTAGAATTGGGCAGTATCGGCAATACCGCGACATTCGGCGGGCGTGCGTTTCGAGAGTCGCTGCAAGACCTGTTCATCGACAAAGGATTCGATCTTGCGGCGCTCCTGGTCGGGTATGGCGACAATCGCGGCCTGCTCGAACAAGACATTCGAAGCTTCACCGATGATGCCAACATCGGTGTGTTGGGTGTGGTCGAAGCGCTCTATCAGCTTGAGGCCGATCCAGCCCTTAGTGGAAACACGGCGCTCTATACCGAAGTCTTCGACGACATTCCGGTGGTGCGCTTTGCCCTAGATGTGCACGAAGCGCTGTGGAATGCTGGTGTCCTGCCGCCAGGCGCTTTCGTCTAGCATTTCGACCAGATCAACGGTTTGCTGGATCGCGCGAAGGGCGATCTTTCACCAGCTGAGCTGCAGTCCCTGGTTGCCAGCCTAGCGAATGATTTCGAGATCGATTTCGGCCTGCGTGAGCTTGCGCAGGCGAACGAGGCTCGCCCGACGGCGCGGCGAAGTGTTCCGCCGGCCGAGTTCCTCTACAACTTCGAGAACATCGACCTTGCAACGGTCGCGGCCCGGTCCGAGCCGTTCCTGAGACGGATCGACGAGGCGGTTTCGCGCGACCGAGAGACCGCCTTCCAGGCTTTCGAGCTGGTGCGAGACGGCTCTGGGAGCGTTGCCGTTATCGAGAACGTCACGAGCTACTATCTCGATCAGGGCGGTGATCCCTTCGACCTCGTCCTGCAGGAAGACATTCTCTACAATAGCGGAGGCCGCCCCGGAGACGATCTCCTTCAGAAGCTCTTCGCCTTCACCTCGGATCCGCGTGCGGCCGTCGCCGAAAGCGTGATCTCGTTAATTGCGACGAACCGGACGTCGATTGGATCGGGCATCGCGGATTTCGATCTGATCGGCCCGAGGGGCATCCTCAACGCCTACAACCGCGCAGAGGGCGGCGGGATCCCGAGCATTCTCCGGATCCTGACGCAGCAGTCGCAAGAGCTGGCTGCCGACGGACAGAGCCTTTGGCAAGATCGCGTCACGCTCGACAACGGCACCGTCATCCCCGCGGAGTTGCAGCGCCGGGTCGAGCGACTGGCCGTCAACTTCGTCGCGCGCGGTGTGACGGTCAATTTCGGCGATCCGGTGCTGGCGGATCGGCTTGACGCTGTGCGGGGCCTCGTCTCTCTCGTGCCGCCGCGGGATGTTGCCGACCAACGGGCGTGGTTCATCTCGCAGGCCTCGTCGCGACTTACTTCCGACGCTTCCCTCTCCCAGGAGGGTTTGGGTGAGCTCTACGGCCTATGGCTCTCTCACCAGAGGAACGGTTTCCGTGAGAACCCGGCTCTGGAGGGTGCGCTCAGTGGCGGTGAGTTCTCCATCTCGCGCCGTGAGCCCCCGGTTCTGACGGCTTCGGGCGGCAATGTCGGTGCTTTCTCCGATGCTGGCGCCACCGAAAGCGGCGAGGGTCAATCCACGCTCGATGACGATCCAGCTTTGGCGGCGACCTTCCGCATTGTCGAAGCGGGCGGTGCGGTCGCCAGTTTCGAGCAAGCCTATGCCGATGCGATCGCGGCCGGCCAAGACCAGGACGAAGCGCTCCAAACGGCCGCAGCGGCCTCGACGGGACCCATCGACGCTCTCCTGCTCGCGGAACTGCAGGTCGATGTCGCGGGCTTTGCCGAAGGCCTCGATCAGGCGCGCGTGGCGGGTGGCAACAGTCCTTTGACCGACAGCGAACGGGCGCTCATCCCGCTCCTGATCGCTTCGGAACTGCGGGAGGGTCGTTCGGCGCCAGAGGCACTCAACGTCGTATCGGCGCTGCTGAGCAATGGGTCCGAGCAGGCGCTCATCTCGTATCTCCAGGGCTTGAACGAGACCCTGGAAGCGCCGTTCCCCATCCCCGTCGACGCGCAGTTCAGCGATGCGGAGATACGAGATCGTGGATTGCTGAAGCTTTCGCAGGACATCGACCAAGCGCTGGCGGTTACGGACAGTTTCGACAACCCCTTGGGCGGGCTCCTGCTCCAGACGCTGAAGACCGCCGTCGTGACGGCGAGGGCATCGGGCGACGGTATCGCAGGCAACGAGATTTCGAGCTTCCTCCGCGAAGGCGGCGAGACTTTCTCCCGCCTCGTCACGCTGATCGGGGAGGGCGATCTGGCGGCGTTCGGTGCCGTGATCAGCGATGTCGGCACAACCATTGCCGCTGCCGAGGCGGGCGAAGGCGGCAGGGGTGCGGCGACCACTGGCGCTGCGATGCAGACGGTTGGATCGACCCTTCAGGCCCTTGGTCAGCGGAACCAGGACGACGGCCTTGTCATCGCCGGGCTTCTGATCGGTGGGGTCGGCGACGTCATCTACGAGGC
>JBCDFC010000002.1:0-54913 GCA_039178805.1 Pseudomonadota bacterium
ACCAGGACGGCAAGTTGGGCGAGATTTTCATCGACATGCACAAGGAGGGCGCAGGCTTCCGGGCGATGATGAACAACTTCGCCATCGCGGTCTCCATCGGCCTGCAATACGGCGTGCCGCTTGAGGAGTTCGTGGAGGCCTTCACCTTCACGCGCTTTGAGCCGGCGGGCCTTGTCCAGGGCAACGACTCGATCAAGAACGCGACCTCGATCCTCGACTACATCTTCCGCGAGCTGGCGGTGAGCTATCTCGACCGCACCGATCTTGCGCATGTAACGCCCGACGGCACCCGCTTCGACGAGATCGGGGAGGGTGAGACGCCAAGCACACCGGCGACTGCGGCGCCGTCCGAGCCCGCGCATCCGGCCATCGCCGTCGTGCGCCAGGTCGCCTCGACCGGGTACCTCAGGGGCCGCGCGCCGCAGCAGCTGGTGGAGCGGGAGTTCGTGATGCTGCCCGGCGGCAAATCGGTGAAGTCCGACAACCTCACGGGTGCAGCCCTCGCCATGACGGCAGTCGAGACGGTGAGCCGAGCGCCAAGTGCGGAGGCGACGAGTGCGGCAGTCGGCCAGGCCTCCACCGCTGTGCTCGACCGCATCGCGGAGGCCAGGATGAAGGGTTACGAAGGCGACGCCTGCGCTGAATGCGGCAACTTCACCCTCGTGCGTAACGGCACCTGCCTGAAATGCGACACCTGCGGCGCCACGAGCGGATGTAGCTGAGAGGATCGGCGCCCACGGGCGCTCCCATCATCAGGGCCGCGGGCGAGGACCTGTCGAGCAGGGACAGAACAAGAAGCCGCAACCTGATACTGCCGAGGGGTGCTCGCAAGGGCGCCCCTCACTTCGTTTGAGGTCGGCTCGGGTGTGGGCCAGGTGGGTGCCAAAGGGTGTCCCGGGGGGGACTGGCGGGGGTCAGCGACCCGCCATGGGCTCTACGCTACGAAGCCCTCCACCATAAAAAGCAGAAGCACGGCAATCGTCACGCAAAGCCCACCGATCACGAAAGACTTGAACCGCGTCCGGCCATCCGTCCCGTGCTGCATGGTTGTACTCCATCCCAAGCTTAACGCGCCGCAAACGTACTTCGCGCCTCGGGCAATGGAAGCGAAAAACGCGGCAGCATGGGGCCGCCACGCCATTTTACAATCAATTCGCGATGAATGCGGACTGGTTGCAACGACTGCGTGCAATTGTACCGCCGATCGTCGTCGCACCGAACCTTGTCGCTAGCCCGTGCCCATGCCGATTTGCATGACCGCGCGCTTCAAGGGTGGCACGCCGGTCGTGGCGCCGAGGCCGAGGCGGCGGATGAACTGCACCGGCGCGAAGCGGCTTTGAACGAAGCGGTTGAGCACGTCCACGCCCAGCACCCGCGCGGTCACTTCAGGCATGCGGCGCCGGCTATAGCGTTGCAGCAGCGCATCCGATCCAATGTCTTCGCCGGCGGCCTTGGCCTCGGCAACGAGCGTCGCAAGGGCCTCCGCATCGACAAGGCTCATATTCGCGCCTTGCGCGCCCGTTGGCGGCAGGACATGGGCGGGCTCGCCCACAAGCGCCATGCGCCGGCCGTACATCTTCGGCACGAGCTGCGAGACAATGGGCCAGGACGCTCGCGGTCCTTCGAGCGTGAGCGGCCCGAAAAGGCCCATGGTGTCGGCCGTGAGCGCATTGCCGAGCGCCTCGTCGTCCAAGGCCATCAACCGGTTCATCCGCTCCGCATCGTCGAGCCAAACCACCGAGGAGCGGTGGTATCCGTCCCTGTCGGGCAGCGGCACTAGTACGAGCGGTCCGCCGGGTCGATGGATCTCGGTCGAGACACCGTCATGGGGCTCCGCATGCTGGACGATCAGCACAATCGCCCGTTGACCGTAGCGCCAGCGGCGGGCTCGGATACCGGCGGCATCGCGCAACCGGCTGTCCCGCCCATCCGCGGCGACCACCAACCGCGCCGAAACCTGCCGGCCGTCCGAAAGTCGCGCTATGGCACCGGCGCCCTGACGGGTCGCCGCCTCGACGCTGACGCCTTCGAGGAGGCGCGACCGTGTCCCGCGCTTCAACACAGCCGACAGCGCTTGGCGCGCCGCTTCGTTGGGCACGTTGTAGCCGAACGGCGCCTCCCCGATATCGCGCGCCTTGAACGCCCCTTCGGAGCGGACGCGGGGCGGCGTGCCGGAGGCGTTTACGATCCGCATCTCCCACAGCCCCTCAGCCTCGCGCTGCATCGCGGTCCAAGCCCCGGCAATGCGAAAGGTCTCGACAGCCGGCATCAGGAACGCAGTCGTGCGCCAGTCCTCGGGCCGCTCGCCCTCGGCCATCGGCTCGACGCAGGTGACGTCCAACCCTTCCGATGCAAGCCTCGCTGCGGCCGACAAACCGGCGATCCCGCCGCCTGCTACTAGGATATCCGTCTCGATCTTTTCCATGGATCTGAGGTAGGCCGACCTCCCCAACTGAGCAACGCGACAGACTGCACGCACCCTTGCAGCCGCGGGGGGCGGGAGACTAGCGTCTGGTGCGAGTAGTGACGGGCATGTGCCCGACAATCGGGAGTATCTTCATGAAGCCCATCCGCTGTGCCCTGACCGCTGGCGCGCTTGCCCTTCTGAGCTTCGGCGCCTCGGCTGAGACGCGCGTTACGTTCAAATCGGCGAAATCGACGTCCTCCTACTACCAAATGTCGGTGCAAATCGCAGAAGCGATGAAGGCCGGTACCGATGGCGAGATCATCGTCACCGTGGAGGAGAGCCAGGGCTCGGTGCAGAACGTCATGGAGACGCGGGCACGAGGCGGCGATTACGTTTTCACGACCCCACCGGTGCTGGTGCGCCTCGCCCAGGGTGGCAAGGCGATGTTCGAGGGCAAGGGCGATCCCGCCTTCGATGAGATCCGAGCCCTTTTTCCGATCCCGTCGCTTACGATGCATTTCGTCATGCGCGCCGATACGGGCGTGGAGAGCTTCGCGGATCTCGAAGGTAAGACGATCCTGCTGGGCAAGGGCTCCTTCGGCGCGCGCGAAGGCGAGAAATACCTCAAGCTCTTCGGGGTTGAGGATAAGGTCGCGATCGCGGATGTGGAGCTTTCGAACGCGGTGCCCGCGCTCACCAACGGGCAGATCGATGGCTTCGTGACCGCCGGGTCTTGGCCCGCGCCGAATGTGATCGAGGCTGCGGCCTCCACCGGTGTGACCGTGCTTTCGATGAACGATGAGCAGATTGCGGAGACGAAGCGCACGAAGCTCGTGATCCCAGCCGGGACCTATGCGGGGCAGGACGAGGACATCGTCACCACCTCGCTCCCGGTGGTCGCCTATACGACGACCAAGATGGACGAGGCGACGGCTTATGAGCTGACCAAGACCTTCTGGGAGCAGAAGGGCAAGCTCGGCTCGGAGGCTGCGTGGTGGAACGGCGTCGAAGCCGATCTGCTCGCGAACATCACCGGCAAACTGCACCCGGGTGCCGTGCGTTACTATGAGGAAGCCGGCATCGCGCTGACCGACGCGCAGAAGTGACCGGGTGACCGCTGGCAGAGACGCGTCCGGCGCCACGACAAGGACGGGCATGCTGGGCGCCAAGGCTGGCCGGCCCTGGGTCGTGCTCGGCCTCGTCGTGATCCTGTTCCATCTTGGGCTGACGTTCTCGGGCCTCGTGCCGAACCTCGTTGCCCGGCCGGTCCATATGGCGCTCGCGCTGCCCTTCGTGCTGGTGCTGGGGCAGCGGAGCGCTGTCGGTCGCCTCTCCGGCATCGTGCTTGCCGCGGTCGGGGTCGCTGCCTGCCTCTGGATCGTGGCGTCGGTGGACGCGCTCGCCGATCAGTATGGGTTCATCGAGGGCGATTTTCAGACGGGTGCCGCGGTTGTGCTGCTCCTCGTCACGCTCGAGGCTGCGCGCCGCGCGATCGGTTGGCCGCTGCCTCTCGTTGCCTTGTTGGCGCTCCTCTATGGGCTCTTCGGGCAGCACATCCCGGGTGAGTTCGGCCATTCTGGCACACCTCTGCCAAGCTTTCTCGGCACGCTGGTGATCGCGGAAGGGGGGCTTTGGGGCAGCCTCACGGGTGTCTCCGTCAACATCGTCGCGGTCTTCGTGATCTTCGGCGCAGTGCTGAATGCGGGCCAGGCGGGGCAGGGGTTCATGAACCTCGCGGCGGCGGCCGCCGGGCGGCTGTCGGGCGGGGCGGCGAAGGTTTCGGTGCTCTCCTCGGCGCTCTTCGGCTCGATCTCGGGTTCGGCCTCCGCCAATGTCGCCTCGACGGGTGCCATCACGCTGCCGGCGATGACGCGGCTCGGCTATCCCCGCAGGTTGGCGGGCGCGGTGGAGGCCGTGGCATCCTCGGGGGGGCAGATCATGCCGCCGCTCATGGGGGCCGGCGCCTTCGTGATGGTGGAGCTTACGCGCGTTCCCTACGAGGGGATCATGGCGGCGGCCCTCCTGCCAGCGCTCCTTTACTTCTTCGCCGTCTGGGTCGGGATCGACGCTTTCGCGAAGCGCAGTCCCCTGCCAGGGCTCTCGGCGGAGGATCGACCGCGGGGTCGGGATGTCGCGATCACCTCCGCCTTCTTCCTGGTGCCCTTCACGGTGCTGCTCGGCGCGATGTTCGGTGCAGGCTACACGCCGCAATACGCGGCTGTGCTCGCGACACTCGTCGCGGGGCTCCTGCTGCTGCCAGACCGAGCACTCCGCATCGATCCGCCCGAGGTGATGGCGCGGATCGAGGCTGCCTGCCTCGCCGCAGGGCGGCAGGTGGCACTCATCGCGTCCATCATCCTCTGCGCCTCGATCGTGATCGGGGTCCTTTCGATCACCGGGCTCGGCGTGAAGATCACGTCGCTGATCCTGTCGGGCTCGGGCGGTGCGCTTTGGCCTGCGCTGCTTCTCACGGCGCTCGCTTGCCTGGTCTTGGGCATGGAGGTGCCGACGACGGCGGCTTACGTGATCTGCGTCTCCGTCGCGGGCCCGGCGCTGATCGAGCTCGGGCTTGAGCCGCTGCAGGCGCATCTCTTCGTGTTCTGGTTCGCGCTTCTCTCCACGATCACGCCGCCTGTCTGCGGCGCGGTCTTCATCGCCGCAGGGATGGTGGGGGAGAACTGGCTGAGGGTCGCGCTCACGGCCATGGCGCTCGGGATCGGCCTCTACTTGATCCCCCTCGGCATGGTCGCGAACCCGACCGTCATCGCATTGGCCGAGACGCCCGGTGCTGCCCTCCTGGCGGCGGTGAAGATCGCTTTAGGGCTGGCTGCGATTAGCCACGCGGTGATTGGCGGCCATGGTGTGCCGTTGCGCGTGGTCCTGCTGTGGATCGGTCTCGGCGTGATCTTCTGGCCGATCGCCCTTGGCTGAGCGCCCTCGGGTGAGCGCTCAATCCGCCTTCGGGCGCTGCGCCTCGCCATAGGTCTCGCCGCGGGCCGCCACATCGGCCATCCGGGCGTTCAGCTCTTCGATGCTGATCGCCCCCGTCTCGATCATGTTCTCCGTGACGGCGGCGACCCATCGCTCATAATAGGTCATGGTCTCGAACGCCTCCGGCCCCATGGACTCGAGCGCCCGGCGGAGGCCATCGACGGTGAAATGGCCCTTGGCGCTCAACAGCACCATCAGGGCATCCACGCGCTTCTCCCAAAGCGCGTAGTCATGCTCGGCGGCGTCGATCTCGCCAGCGGTCCCGCCGCCCATGTCGTGCCAGCTTTGACCTGGCGGGCGATGCGTCTCTGTGTTCTCGGTCATGGCGCGAGGCTATGCAGCCGGCGCCGCTCTCGCAAGCAGCAGGTAAAGGCTGTGTGCATGCAATGGCGCTAAGTTGAGCTTGCGAGAGCGCGGATGTTGGACCCGCCCCTGTCAGCCATATCGGTTCCGCACTAGCTTGCCGCTGCGGGAGGGACATCCCGACTACAGGAGGAGCAAGCATGCGCATCACGATCGCCGCCACCATTGCCGCTTTTGTTGCCGTTGCGGCCCATGCGGAAAACACACCGTCGCCCGAGGGCGCGACGGCCTACTTCATCAATCTCGAAGACGGGGTAACCGTCAGCAACCCGGTCACCATTCGCTTTGGCGCGAAGGGTATCGGTATCGCTCCGGCGGGTGTGGAGTGGCCGGATACGGGCCATCATCACTTGATCATCAACGAAGCAATCGAAGGGGCCGAGTTGAACGAGCCGATCCCCGCGGACGATAATCACCGTCATTTCGGCGGCGGGCAGACCGAGGTCACGTTGGATTTGCCGGCCGGCACCCATACGCTGCAGCTTGTGATGGGCGATCACGACCACATTCCGCATGAACCGCCGGTCATGTCCGAGCGCATTACGGTGACGGTGAAGTAACCGGAATGGCGGCTTTGCCGCCATACTCGCCTCGCATCGGGCCCGACCTCTGGTCGAGCCCGGTGCTGCCTTTGGCTGTCATGAAGCGATACCCCCAACGCTCATCGGCGGCTTCCGGCTTCGTCGCGGGAGAAATTATTCGGCCGACATCGTAGGTGGATGAGCGAGACTTGAAGGCCCGGGCATGACCCGGGCAGTTGTGCGCTCATTCAGATCGATTGGCGCTGCGGAAGCCGCGGCGGGCGTCTCTGAATATGATCCGTTCAGATCTGCTTCTGAGGAGCGATGACCATCGTCATTTGACGGCCTTCGAGCTTCGGCATCGACTCGACCTTGCCGAGCTCCTCGATGTCGCCGGCCACCCGTTGCAGAAGATCCCGGCCCAGTTCCTGATGCGCCATTTCGCGCCCGCGGAACCGAAGCGTAACTTTGACCTTGTCGCCCTCGCCCAGGAACTTGTGCACCGATCGCATCTTCACGTCGTAATCATGCGTGTCGATGTTCGGCCGGAATTTCACTTCCTTGACCTCGATGACCTTTTGCTTCTTCCGCGCCTCGGCCGCCTTCTTCTGCGTCTCGTATTTGAACTTGCCGAAGTCCATGATCTTGCAGACGGGCGGCGCGGCGTTCGGACTGATCTCAACGAGATCGAGCCCCACCTCCTCGGCCATCGCGACCCCTTCCTCGGGCCGGACGACGCCGACATTATCGCCATTCTCGTCGATGAGGCGGATTTGCGGGACGCGGATCGAGCGGTTCACGCGCGGGCCTGTCTCCCTGGTCGGCGGGGCATTGTGCGGTCTTCTGGCTATGGCTCAGTCTCCTGTGAGGCGCCATGGGGCAAAACGGAAAGGCGGCCATCGGATAGCGATGCCGCCCTGTGGATGACTATACAGAAGGTTGTCGTCTGCCGGAAGGGGCCGAGCCCATCGCTGTGAGGAGTGTGGCCCCTGGCCGACGGCGGCGGCAGGACGCTCCCGTCATCTGGAGCCGTCACTCGAAGCTGCCGAGGGTGCGCTGGTTCGAGGTGAGGAACACCGACGGCTCGAGCGGCAGGCTGTTCATGTCGATGTCGAAATCGGGCGTTGCCAGCCGGCGGATCGCGAAGACGTCGCCCATGCCGTTCAGAAAGGTCTGCATCGATCCAGGCCCGAAGGCATGCATCGGCAGCACGATCCGCGCCTTGAAGCGCTTCATCAGCCCGATCATGTCCTGCAAGTTCAGCGTATAGGTCCCGTCGACCGGTGCCATCACGATGTCGAGCCGACCGATCTGCGTGTGATGCAGATCCGAGAGCGTGTGGTGCAGATGGCCGAGATGGCCGATGCAGAGCCCCGCGACCTCGAAGATGAAGATCGAATTGCCATCGGCCTCCGGCGTTCCCCAGCCGCGGATGTCCGTGGTCACATTGCGCACGACCACATCATCGACTTCGAGATTGTGGCTCGCCGGTCCATCGCCGAGCGGGTTCCAGCCGCGCAGAACGTGGTCGATCGCCGGATCCGGAAAGTCGGTGTAATGCGTCTCATGCGCATGGTTCATGGTGACGACGTTCGGCAGGGACCCGCCATTGATCCCGAAATAGTCGGTGGCGATGACGACCCCTTGGGGCGTGGTGATGCGATAGGTCGAGTGGGCGACAAAGGCGATGTTCACCGTCTCGGCGCGCTCGGCCGAGACCGGGCCGATCTGCGCGTAGCGCGCGCCTGGAATCGCATTCACGAAGGTCTGGCAGATGCTGGCGACCGCCGGCGTTGCGAGGAGCGTCGCGAGGGCGGTTAGGCAGGCGGCAAGACGGCGCGTCATCGAACGGCTCCTGATCCAAGGGGGCGCTGCGGCCCGTTCATGATCAGTTAGGACGCCGCGCTGCGCCGTCCCGTGCATCGTGTTCGACAAAACCATCGCTTGCGCGGCGCGCTTCCGGATCTGCGGCAAAGAAGAGGAGGAAGCCGTCCGGGTCCTTCACATGGAACTCGAGCGCGCCATAGGGCTGGCGGAAGGGTTTGCGCACGCGCCAAGCCGGCAGCAGCGACAGGCCTTCGCGGAACTCCTCCCAAAGAGATGCGAGATCGTCGACCCAGACATAGAGGGACAGATGCTCGCGCGTCGCTTGCAGCGCCTGCTTCTGGCCGACGCGCAGCAGCATCAGCCTGAGCGGCCCGCGCGCCACGACGGCGGCAGATTGATCTGTGTTGCGGCTGAGCACATCGAACCCCAGCACGCGCTGGTAGAAGGTGATCGAGCTTCCGACATTCCTGACCGGCACGATCGGTGCCGTTGCCGTGATGGTGGCGGTACTGGACGCATTGGGACGGACACGCTCGAGCAATGGGGCTTCGGCGAGTTCTGGTGCCATGCGGCGCGCTCCGACGAGGCTGCTGTCAATGCTGTGAAAGATAATGCCGCAGTGCGGAATTTGTCCACCTAGGAAAGTTCTGATCGGCAACGAAAGTCCCACGGGGCCGTCATCTGCGGGGTGAATGATGTGGCGTCAGGCGGTCTCCGCGTTCGGATCGAGGGCATGTGCCAAGCCCCAGCCATGCAGCCCCTCAAGTATCGGCAGAAGTGCGCGTGCCGGTGCCGTCAGACTGTATTCGACCCGAGGCGGTACCTCCGCAAACACTTTGCGGTCGAGCAAACCGTCCGCCTCCAACTCGCGCAGTTGGTTCGTCAGAGTGCGTTGCGAGATCTTCGGGAACTGCCGCCGCAACTCGTTGAAACGGCACACTCCTAGGCTGCAGGCGTAGAGAATGGAGCCCTTCCACTTGCCGCCGATGCGGTCGAGCGCGGCTTCGATCGGGCAGTCGACATAGGCTGTGTGGCGCTGCTTGCGCGTCATCTCGCCTCTCCCATTCGTCTCGCCGTGATCTGAGCCCCGCCTGGCGCTGACCGCCAAATCCACGCGCGTCAGTTTACTCTCAACCCTCGGCAGCCGTCATCCACGTAAGCTTCAGGTGCAGAATACTGCCGTATCGGCGGGGTTTCTGCGCTCTTCCCGTGGTCCCGCATCTCGCCATATCGCTAGTCATCGCATCAACAAACAGGGCAATGAACCGATGGCGCAAGTCTCCCCCGAAATCCTTTGGCTGACAGCGACCGCGGTCGCAACGGCACTGATGTGGGTTCCGCACATCCTTTGGCTCATCGCGGATCGGGGGCTCATCCCCGCGCTCGCCGATGGCGAGCACGACATCACCTACCACGCCCCTTGGGCGGCGCGGGCGCGGCGCGCGCATGTGAACGCGGTGGAGAATTTGGTGGTCTTCGCGGCCCTGATCGTCGCCGTTGAGCTTTCGGGTGTGGCGAGCGCAACGACTGCAACCGCGGCCGCGATCTTCTTCTTCGCCCGGGTCGCACATTTCGCCGTCTACTGCGGTGGCCTGCCCTTTGTGCGGACGGTCCTGTTCTTCGTGGGCGTCGCCTGTCAGTTGGCGTTGGCCTTTGCCGTTCTCGGCGCCTGAACCGTCAGCCGACGCTGAGCGCGAGTAGGCGGCTGATCTGCATATAGGGTCGGCCGCTTTCCGCGTGCCAGGTGTTGAAGGCGTCCTGCGCCGCCTTCATCCCTTTCGCCGAGCTCGGCTGTTTGTCGACGACGCCCTCACGGATCAGCGCAGTGGAGACATCCCCCGTCAGCATGAAGCCATCGACGCCCATGAAGCGCAGGAAGTACTGCGTCGTGGTCCCGCCAAGGCGTGCGCCTTTTTTCTTGAGCCGCAAGAGGAGGCTCGTGTAGTCATCCGTCGGCCATGTGGTGAAGAACGCCCCGGCGCTGCCGTGCTGGGCGGCGAGATCCCGGAACAGCACCGCGTTCTCCCGAATGCTCAGCGCTTTGGCCATATGCGGGATGCCGCCGGCCCGGGCGGCCTTCTCCACCGCTTCGTCGTCCATCATCGAGCATGGGCCAGGCTTAAAGCCGTGGAACGCGTCCTCGAAGGCCGGCCACTTCTTCTCGACGATTTTCCAGTTGAACCCGGCCGAGAAGACGCAGCGGCTCAAGGTCGAAAGCCAGCGATCGTCGGGTGTGGCCTTGAGCGCCCTCTGCGGCGCGGGCGTTGGCAGCAGCGCCGCGACGGCCTCGGCGCCCCCGTGATGCCCCGCCGCCATCGCTTCAATCTCGCCCAAGGAACGCATGCCGGCCTCCGTTTCCGCTCATTGCCGAGAACCTGACGCCCGATGCACACCATAGCTGCATAGCTAAAGTCAGCCCGCACGCGCTCGAACCAGCCTATGCGGGCAACGCGCTCTGCAGAGCCCGCTATTCCTTTGGCGTGGTGATCGATTTGAGGCGTTCGCGGCGTGCCTGGCTCGTCTGGATCAGAAAGTAGCCGAGCACGACGAGGCCCAGAAAGGCGCCGAGGATCAGCGTACCTTCGTCCTGGGGTGAGAACCATGGCGCATCGCCGGAGAAATAGGCCGCACACTCGGTCGGAACCTCGGCCCCATCACGGATCAAGGCGAGGCAGGCCGCGGCGTCGAGCTTCTCAGCGGACATAGCCGTCTCCGATTTCCTGGGCCAGCTCACGCAGATCGGTGGCCGCGGCGCGCAGCCTGTCCGACTCCGATTTGAGCGTCTCGGCCTCGGTGTTGGCGAGGCGCGCGAAGGCCGCGCCGATCACGGCGATCGCAAGGCTTGCGGCCAGCGACGCGCCGCCCGTCACGATCGCGACGACCGATGCGACCAGCGCACCCGCTCCCGCCATCGTGCCGAGGCCGTAGCGCGCCTGCTGCTGCTCGGAGGCTTCGGCCAGCGTCTCAAGCTCCGCTCCTTTGTCGCGAAGCGCCTCGATCAGCCCGATCAGATCCTCCTTAGGCCGGTTGGACACAGCGACCTTGATCGTACGGATCTCGTCCCGAAAGGCATCGCGCGCCGTCGTCTCGCCGCCGATATACCGCGCTGCCTCGGTCGAGACGAAGGCCAGGCGATCGCGTTCAAGCTCATCCATCCCGTACTCCCTTCACGGCCTCAGATCGGGCGGTAGCGCATCCTCGGCGATGATAGGCAGTGCTTCGTCCAGCGCCATCACCTTCTGCCCCTGCTCGCCTAAGCGGCGGAGCGACACCGTGCCCTGCTCCACTTCTTGGCGACCAACAGCAATGATCAGCGGGACGAGCGCGGTCGAATGCTCACGAACCTTGTAGTTGATCTTCTCGTTCCGCAGATCCGTGTTAACACGCAGACCCTTGGCCCGCAGTGCCTCCGCAACCTCATACGCATAGTCATCCGCATCCGAGACGATGGTGCAGACGGTGGCTTGCACCGGCGCGAGCCAGAGCGGGAAGCGACCAGCGCAGTTCTCGGTCAGGATGCCGATGAAACGCTCGAAGGAGCCTAGGATCGCACGGTGAAGGAGCACCGGGCGCTGCTTCTGTCCGTCGGCGTCCACATATTCTGCAGCCAGCCGGTCGGGCAGGTTGAAGTCTGCCTGGTAGGTGCCGCACTGCCACTCACGTCCGATGGCATCGGTCAGTTTGAAGTCGAGCTTCGGCCCGTAGAACGCGCCCTCACCGGGATCGATCTCGTAGTCGTTGGTGACCTTCTGCACCGCCGCTTCCAGCGCCGCTTCCGCCTTGTCCCAACTCTCATCCGAGCCGACCCGGGTCTCGGGCCTCGTGGAGAACTTGATGTCGAAACGGTCGAAGCCGAGATCGCGGTAGACGGAGGCGAGAAGGGCGATGAACTTTGCAGTCTCGCTCTCGATCTGATCCTCGGTGCAGAAGATATGCGCGTCGTCCTGGGTGAAGCCGCGCACCCGCATCAGCCCATGCATGGAGCCTGAGCTTTCGTAGCGATGGCACATGCCGAACTCTGAGACGCGCACGGGCAGGTCTCGATAGCTCTTCAGACCCTGATTGAAGACCTGCACATGTCCCGGGCAGTTCATGGGCTTGAGCGCATTGGTCCGTTTCTCGTTCGCATGCTCCTCATCGATCTCGGTGATGAACATGTTCTCGCGATACTTGTCCCAATGCCCCGAGGCCTCCCAGAGCTTGCGGTCGATGACCTGCGGGGTGCGGATCTCCTGATATCCTGCGGCAATTTGTCGCCTGCGCATGTAGTCTTCGAGCGCGCGGTAGAGCGCGGTGCCGTTCGGATGCCAGAACACCATCCCCGGTGCCTCTTCCTGGAAATGGAAGAGCGACATTTCACGACCGATTCGGCGGTGGTCGCGCTTCGCCGCCTCCTCGATCATGTGGAGATGTGCATCGAGGTCCTTCCTGCTGCGGAAGGCGATGCCGTAGATCCGCTGCAGCATCTTGTTCTGGCTGTCGCCCCGCCAATAGGCGCCGGCGACGGACATAAGCTTGAAGGCATCGGGCGGCACTTGTCCGGTATGGGCGAGATGCGGGCCGCGGCAGAGATCTTGCCAATCCCCGTGCCAGTACATGCGCACAGCCTCGCCCTCGGGGATCGCGTCGATCAGCTCGACCTTGAAAGGCTCGTTCTGCGCCTCGTAATGCGCCTTCGCCCGTCCACGGTCCCACACTTCGGTGCGCACCGGGTCGCGCGCAGCGATGATCTGGCGCATGCGGGTCTCGATCGCCTCGAAATCCGCCTCGCTGAAAGCCTCTTCGCGGTCGAAGTCGTAGTACCAGCCGTTCTGGATCACCGGGCCGATGGTGACCTTGGTCTCGGGCCAGATCTCCTGCACCGCCCGCGCCATGATATGCGCGCAGTCGTGGCGGATAAGCTCCAGCGCCGCCGCCTCGTCCTTGGCGGTGACGATGACGAGGCCTGCATCCGCTGCGATCGGCTCCGAAAGATCCGCGAGACGGTCGTCGATCTTCACGGCGAGCGCGGCCTTGGACAGCGACTTCGAGATGTCGGCTGCCACATCACCGCCCGTCGTCCCGGCGGCGTACTCGCGGGTCGCGCCGTCAGGGAGGGTTATGGTGATCAGCTCGCTCATCGGTCCTGTCCATGTCTGCGGGGGCCGACCCAATGCCCGCCCCATCGCCGCGCGCACCGTTTCCAGAGACCCCAGTTCTGTCAAGGACGCCCGGGCTCGGGGCAGGGGGGAAGCGCTCCTTCCGTGGCGCGTGAACGGATCACCTGATCCGCAAAATCGACCTCCTTGCTGAGGAGCTTGTAGGGGCGTTCCTTCTGCATGCGCAGAAAGATGAGGAGCGGCCCCGACGGTCGCGCCGTGCCGCCGACGCGGCAGGGCTCGACCGCGGCCGATAGACTTCCGTTGACGCCATCGGGGTCGTCGAGCTCTCGCCGGCCGATCTCACGCGCCAGTACGCGAAACCGCTCAACGTCTTCTGGGGCGAGCGCGAGGGCCGTGACGCGCGCATCCGCTGGCAAACCGGGCGCCTCGACATCGGGCTGCTGTGCGAGGACGAAACTCTCAGAAGCGGCCCAATCATTGCCCTCGGCCGAGAGCGACAGCGTCGCGCCACCGGGTGCGATCCCCATACCCTTTGGCGGCACCACTGCGACCGAGATTGCGCTGGGATCGAGGGCATCCGGCCCTTCGCCGGCCATCTGCCGCGCGATCTCTCTGTCGCTGGCGCAGCCTGCGAGAAGGAGAGCGAGCGCGAACGGATGCAGGTATCTTCTGTGACGACGACTCATTCAGGCTTTCCATGATTGACACGATTTTCTTCATCTAATACGCGATAAAAATCGCATCAATGGAGAATGCCATGACCGATCCAACCCTCGAGCAGACCGCTCGATCCTATCCGTCCGCGCTCACTGAGCCGGAGCGTATTCGGGCGCGGATCGGGCGATTGAGCGCCTGGCTGCATATCGCTTGCCTGTTCGTGACGGGCGTGCTGGTGATCGGTGGCCTTGCGGTCCTCGTGCTGCCGGGCGTGTTCGAGGCTCTCGTTGAGAAATCAGGCCTGCCCGGCGCCGACGGCGGCATGGGCTTCGAGGAGAGGCTGATCCTCGTGCCGCTGATGGTGCTCAACCTCGCTTTCTATGTGGGCGCTGCCTTCGCCGCCGCGCGGCTCTTCGGCGGTTGGCGCACGAGCGAGGTCTTCACGGTCGAAGCGACAGACGCCGTGCGAATGATCGGGCTTTGCCTTCTCGGCATCGCTGTGATGGCGCTGATCTCGAGCCCCATCATGTCCGTCGTTCTCACTTGGGATGCGGAACCGGGCAGCCGTGCTGTGGCCCTCCAACTGAACGCCGCCCTGCTCCTATCTGCGCTTTCCGGTGCGCTCCTCGCCGTGATCGCCCAGGTCATGCGCGCAGGCCTCGCGCTCGCCGAAGAAAATGCGGGCTTCGTCTAAGCGATGCCGATTGTCATGCGCCTCGATGTGGTGCTCGCGCAGCGCAAAATGCGCTCTCGTGAACTGGCAGAGACCGTCGGTATCGCCGAGCAGACGGTCTCAAGCCTCAAATCGGGCAAAGTGCGCGGCATCCGGTTCGAGACGCTCGAGAAGATCTGCGCCGCGCTGGACTGCCAGCCCGGTGAGTTGATGGAGTATGTGCCGGGCAACAATCCGCCACCCTAACGGCCGGTGCCGTGAAGCGATGGGTTTGGGGCGTTGCAGGCCGCTGGGGCGCATGGCACCACGGTCGCATGACAGCGCTCAGCGAGAGCCCCTTCTATCTCGGCGTCGGCTTCATGAAGACGGGGCTGACGAGCCTCCTACGCACGATGGAAAGCGCCGGCTACCGCTCGCAAGGCAAGAGCCGCGCGCTCTACCGCGCTTTCATCGCGGGGCAGTACGAGACGGTCATGGATGCCTATCGCGGGTTCGACTTCGCTTGCGACTGGCCCCAGCCCTACATGTACCGCCGGGTGTTTCGTGAGATGCCGAACGCGCGCTTCATTCTTACGCTCAGGCCGGATGATGCCTGGTATGAGAGCCTTCTGCGTCACTGCCGCTATGCCCATCCGGTGATGCACTCGCTGCACCACATCTTCGGCCGGCACTACCCGAACGGCTTTCGCGACGAGCATCTCGCGATCTACCGCGCGCATAACGACGCCGTTCGCGATTTCTTCGCGGCGGAGGGGGCAGCAGACCGGCTGCTCGTCATCGATATCCGCGAGGCCGATGCGCTCGAACGCCTCAAAGCTTTCGTCGATCGGCCGATCCCGCTCGATGCCTTCCCGCGCGAGAACGAAACTGCGTTGCGCGAGACCGAACGTGCGGACTTCGCCTTCCGCCGGCGCTGGAACGACATCGTGCAACCCGCCTACGCTGCCCTTTGGCCGCGACTACGTCCCGAGCCGGGCCGCAGGCTTGCCACGCTGGAGTGAACCATGGTCGATGGCCTGATCGAGGGAGAGCTGATCACCTTCCTCTACACCGACGATTTCCCGCGCCTGGAGAGTTTCTACCGGGAGACCATGCTGTTGCGCCCGATCATCGAGCAGCGCACGGAGAAGGGCAATGTCACGATCTTTCGGGTGAACCGGGGCGCCTTTCTCGGCGTCTCGGACTTCGCTCACCGCCCGCGCGGCACCAATGGGATCATGCTCACCTTCATCCGCGATGTGGATGCGGAATATGCGCGTCTTTCGGCGAAAGGGGTGGCGTTCGAAGGGCCGCCTGCATGGCTGATCGGCGATACGGTCTATGCCGCCTTCTTCCGGGACCCGGCGGGCTACCATCTCGAGATCCAGCAGTTCCGCGATGAGCGATGGGACAGGGCGACGCTCGACACATGACGGCGCGGCGAGGCCGGGCAGCCTGACGCCATAGCGCGACGCGGTTCCCGTCGAACCGATGCATCGTGCGGATGGCCGTCCCAAAGGCCGTCCCAGTGGCCGTCCCAGTGGCTATGCGCTCCTATCGCAGCCAAGTGATCTGGCGGAGTGATCTGGCGGGCATGTCGCCACCTCGCCATCTCCTGACGACACGCAGCCCGTGCTGGGCGGCCGCTCGTCCTGGAAATTTCGGCAGCCCGGTAAACCGATCCGCCCCTTCATGTCATCAATGACTGAACACGGGGGTGAAGATGCGCGAGCCCGACAAAGACCTGGACGAGCTTGAGAGGCTGCTCGGTGATGCGAAGACCGAGTACCGGGCGCTCCGCCACGCCGGCAGGATGCCGGAGCCGCAAGCGCACGCCCGCCGCGGGGTCTCGCGACGGCTGGCAATCGGCGCGTCCGCCCTCGTCGCAACGACTGTGCTGACAATCGGTGCGCTCGATCAGATCGTCGGTTCCGCGGGCTCAGCTCCGTCACGTCTCAGCATGCCCAGCCTCGCCGCCAGCCCCTTCGACGCGCGGCCTGCGGGCCTGAGGCCTGCAGGTTTGCCTTTAAGCTTCCGTCGACTGCAGCGTGGCAGCACGATCCCGCCGCGCCCGTCGGCGAGCCGTGGGTAGCGGCCAATGAGGATCGAGCGCGATGACTGGGAGCTCCTGGCCTGCGCGCCTGCGGACACGCTCGCGCTATCGAGGCTTTTCGAGCGGCATCGCCACTACGTCTTCCGCGTGGCTTGGGCGCTCCTCGGCGAGGATGCCGCGGCCGAAGACGCGGTCCAGGACGTGTTCCTCAAGATGCAGAGCGGGCGTCTGAAAGCGAAGCCACGGGCGCGCTTCACCACCTGGCTCTACCAAGTCACGCTCAACACGGCTCGGGAACAGGCGAGAGACCGTCGCAAAGTCTGGGGCCATGCGCGTGCCGAGACCGCGCTCAGCGATATGGCGGACCAAACCGCCGATCCCGTGCGCCTGGAGACGATGCGCGACCTTGGCCGTTCCCTTTCGACACTGCCGCTTCGCCAGCGCGAGGTCGTCGTGCTGCGTTTTCTCGAAGGTTTCGATACCGCCGAGACCGCCGAAATCCTCGGCTGTCGCGAAGGTACCGTGAAGGCCCATCTGCACCGGGCCACCCTGAAGCTCAGGGATCTGCTTGCCACCCGTGAAGTCTAGGAGAACCACGATGAAGAGACTGATGATCGCCGCGACTATGCTGAGCGCCGCAACCCTGACCGCCGCGCCGGCGCAGGCGGATGATCTGGACCTGATCGAGCAGCTCCAAGGATATCTCCAGATCTCCGAGCAGTTTATCGATCTCGTTAACCGCAAGGAAGCAGCGGTCTTTTTCGCGGTCGAAGGGATCGTGGAGATCCATGAGGAGCGCGGCGATCAGGCGAAGGCGATCCCGACCCTGCAGGCATTTTTGGAGAAGTACCCCGATGATCAGGCGGTGCGGAACATCATCCGCTTCAAGCTGCGCGATCTCTATCGTGAGACGGGCCAGGCGGATCTTGCAATCGCCGAGCTTGAAGTCGTCGTCGAAGAGAACCGCTGATCCACTTCGCGACTGCGACCGGGTATTCGAGCGGATGCTGGGGCCCGGTCGCCCGGAGAGGGGCGAAAATCTTATTGGGCTCCGCGCCCTCCCACGACAGGATAGCGCGAGACGGCTTAACGTTTAGCGAACGCTAAGCGGTCCAAATGCGCAACGCAGGGCCATGTCGGCTAGCGTCGTTAGCGCTTCGTTTGCCCGACTCACGCCATCCTGACGTGGGTGGGGGCGCTCGGGAGGCGATTGGTGTTCGCCGAGCCCCCCGTGTTCAGAGCGAGCGTATCGCGCCGCCGTCGACGCGGATCTGGCTGCCGGTGATGTAGCTCGCCTGCTCGCTCGCAAGGAACGCCGCCACCGCCGCGAATTCTGCGGGGGTCCCGTAGCGGCCGGCGGGGATCGCGGCTTTCGCCGCCTCGCGGGTCTCCTCGATCGTCTTGCCCGTCCGCTTCGAGGCGGCGGCGTCCAGCTCATCCACCCGCTCCGTGTGGATGCGACCCGGTAGGAGCATGTTTACGGTGATCCCGTCGGCGGCAAGATCGTTGGAGAGCGATTTCGACCAGCCGACGAGCGAGGCGCGCAGCGCGTTCGAAAGGCCGAGATTGGTCAGCGGTTGGATCACGCCCGAGGAGCCTACGGTGATCACGCGTCCCCATTTCTGTGCGCGCATCTTCGGCAGGAGGCGCGCCGTGATCTCGCAGACGCGCATCACCATCGTGTCGAACTGCGCGGCCATAACCGAGAGGTCCGCATCCACCATCCGCCCCGGCGGCGGACCGCCGGTATTGTTCACCAGGATATCGATGCCGCCGAGCTTCTCGTCCACGCCCCGCTCGATCGCATCGACCGCAGCCGGGTCCGAGAGATCCGCGAGGACATGCTCCACCGTGCCACCCGTTGCGCGGATTGCCGCCGCCACCGTCGCGAGTTTCTCCTCCGACCGGCCCGCCAACAGGACCTTCGCCCCTTCTGCGGCAAGCGCTTCGGCGATGGCGCGGCCAAGGCCGCGGGTGGAGGCGAGAACGAGGGCGCGTTTGCCCGTGAGGCCGAGATCCATCAGCCGAGCTCCTTCAGTCGTAAATCCAGTCGATGCAGCAGGCGGTCGATCTCGCCCATATCCTCGGCCGAGAGCTTCGGCCCCGGCGCCCGAACGGTGGCCGACGCGATCGCGCCCCGCCGGCGCAGCACCTCCTTGCGCATCGCAAGGCCGATGCCGGGCTGCTGCTCGTAGCGCACGAGCGGCAGATGCGCCGCGAAGAGGTCCGACGCTCGGTCGGCTTCGCCCCTTGCATGGGCGGCGACCACCTCCACCAGCATCTCGGGGAAGCAGTAGCCCGTCATCGCGCCATCCGCGCCGCGCGCCATCTCCTCGTCGAGGAAGAGCGCCGAGTTCCCAGTCAGGATCGAGAGCCTTGGCACGGCACCCGTACCGCTGCCCTTGCGCACCGCCGTCAGCTTGTTGAGCCCCGGCCAGTCTTCGTGCTTCAGCATCACGATCTGAGGATGCTCGGTCGTAAGCTTCAGGATCGAGGTGGCGGAGATCCGCACGCCCGTGAGCTGCGGGTAGTCCTGCAGGCAGATCGGCACGTCCGGTCCGAGCGCGCGGCAGACGCCTGCATAGTAGCCCTCGACCTTGTCCTCGGGTGCTGTGCCTGCGGGGGGCGCGACCATCACGCCGCCGGCCCCAGCCGCCATCGCCTCCTGCGTAAGGCGCCGCATCCCGTCGAGGCCACCGCCCGAGACCCCGACGATCACCGGCATCCCTTCGGCCCGCGCGATCGCCCGGCGCGCGAAGGCGAGGCTCTCCTCTGGCGCGAGCTTCGGCGCCTCGCCCATCACGCCCAGGATCGTCATCCCGTCGACGCCGCATTCGCGGTAGAAATCGACCATACGGTCCGCGCTCTCCAAATCGAGCGCGCCGTCTTCGGTAAAGGGGGTGGCGGCGATGATGTAGACGCCGCGGTTTTCGCGAGTGATGAGCATCGGGAAGGGCTCCTGACACGGGGCCCTCTTCCAAGCATCTTTCGCGAGCCGCCTCAACCCGTGGCCAAACTGCGATGGATCAAGGTTAGGCTGACCGAGGGGTGTGAGGGTCGGAACGAAAACCAATAAAGAACGTCGGGAGGGCAATGGATGTCAGCGATCATGGGCAAAGCCCCGGGGACTGCGGGCGATCCCGGGCCATGGCGGGCGAGCGAGGGCGTGCCGGAGGTCCGCCCTGCAACCTGGGACGATCTTCGCGCAGCCATATTGGCCGGTTGGGCCGATTTCCGCGCGGCACCGGCGCTCGGGATCTGTGTAGGCGCCCTCTACATGATCGGCGGTTGGCTCCTGCTCACGGTGCTCGAATTGCGTGAGATGCGGGGGCTCTCGTTCCCGGTCGTCGCAGGCTTCGCGCTCATCGGCCCGTTCGTGGCGGTCATCCTCTACGAGATCTCGCGCCGGCGGGAGCGCGGCCTTGGCCTTTCTCTCGGCGATGTGCCGGCCATGATCGCGGCGACGGCGCGCAAGCAGATCCTTTATCACGGCTTCATCTTGATGTTCTGGCTGGCCGTGTGGAGCCGCGTCGGCGTCATGCTCTATGCGATCTTCTTCTCTGCCTCGACGGATCGGTTCTGGGAGCTGGCGGGCCAGATGTTCACCACCGAGCACGGCATCGCGTTCCTGATCGTGGGCCATGCCTTCGGTGCTTTCTTCGCAGGCGTCTCCTACTGCCTCTCGGTGCTGGCCTTCCCCTTCCTGCTGGATCGCGACAGCGATTTCATCACGGCCATGGTGATGAGCTTCAAGGCCGTGCTGGCGAGCCCTAAGGTCATGCTGGTCTGGGCAGTGTCGATCGGCGTGCTGCTGGCGGCGGCGTCAGCCCCTTTCTTCTTGGGGCTGATCGTCGTGCTGCCGGTGCTCGGCCATGCGAGCTGGCATCTTTATCGCCGTCTTGTACCCGAGTGACCGAGTGGGCGCTGGTGTGCCCAGGGCTCAGGCCAGGGCGTGGTCCGGAACCGCCGCTGGCTTGACCTCGGAGCGCCAGACATACGGACGCACGCTGTCGAGGCCGCGGATGGCGCCGACCGCTTCGCCCACGCCCCACAGCACGGCGAAGGGAACCATTGCAAAGAGCGTAGAGATGCCAAGCCGGTTTTCCCGCGCAACACGTTGATACTGAAGCGCGCCGCGCGCCCAATGTCGCGCGATGGCGATCGGAAACAGCACTGAGTAGCCAACACGCTGCCATGCCGGCAGCGCTTGCGTCCGAACGGCACCGAAGGAAAGGCCGACATACCAAAAATTTCGCGCGTTCTCGACAAGGCCCGGCACGTCGAAATGGCGCATTCGCCAGCCGGCGAGACGTCGGCCGCCGGCCTCGGCGTCTTGGATCTTCTTCATGGCGAAGGAGCACACCAGAAGCGATTCCTCGAGATGAGGCTCGAGGGAAAGGAAGAGGTCGCGGCGGACAATCGAATTGTGGCCGGGCAAGGGGCCGATGTCGCTGGCAAGGGGTGCCATCCATTCGCCGTAGCCGATCAGGCATGCCGCGAGGTTCGCAGGGGTTAGACGCCATCCCGGCTCGATGATCGGTCCGAAGATCGTCGCATCTGGCGTGAGGGCCTCGAGGACGTTCTTCATTGCGCCCCTCTCGGGCACGCAATGATCCTCGGCAAGGAGAACGAAGGGCGTCTTCGCCGCGCGCACGGCCGCGGCCCTGGCTTCGTGCAAGAGCTTGTCGCTGACATCCAGCACCTCGATCCCCGGCTCGCGCGGAATTGCGGGATTGTCCGGGTCGGGGCACAGGATAAGCAGCGTGAACGCGTGCTGCGCCATTTCCCGGCGCCACGCCTCGATCACAACCGGTATGGTGTCCACACCGAGCATCGCCGGGAGGAGCACGGTAAGCCGAGGGGACCGAGCATCACTGTCGACAGCGATCTGAGCGTCGGTTTCCGGGGTCAAAACATCCGTCTCTGCCAAAGGGCATTCTCCATCGGATATACGAGGTTTCGGACTGTCTTGTCGTAGAGTGTCGCCATGCGGTCCGACAGTTGCTTTCGCAAGTCCGACTGCGGCGACGGCGCGGGATCTGTGACGCGAGAGAGTGTTTCCGCATAGGCCGCGTCGAACGGACTGCCCGTTCGCATCCGCCATGGCTTCATGCGGCCGGCAAAATGGATGATCCCAGGATTGCGCCGGTGCTCCGCTGCATGTGGGTCCCAAAGCCGCCCAGCCGTCGCTGCGTTGAGGTTCCAACGCTCGGGGAGCGGGTGCCAATCCTCCGATGCTACGGCGTTGAGCGCTTCCTGTTGCACAAGATCGACGGCGGTGCCGACCTCGCGCAGATAGTCCGCCGCGCGTTCCGCGATCTGCCGCTCACGCCAAGCATTGAGATCCATCAGCAAAATGCCGGCGTTAAAGTAAGGCGCCGCGGGATCGAAGGGCCAGCGGTCGATCTCCTTCACCCCGCGCCGCGCCCCGCAGGTGCCGACCGGCCGGTCGAGAACCGCGCCGATGGCGCGCCCATCGAGTTCGGATTGCCAAAGCGGCGTGATGTCATCGAGCACGAGAAGATCGGCGTCGAGGAAGAGCACCCGATCGTGACCAGGCATCAATTCGGGCAGCAGCAGGGGGGCGCCGGCCTCATGCGGCATGCCCAAGATCGGCACGCGCGCGGCGAAGGTCTGCTCATCGACCTGATAGGGGGCGAGATCGACGATCTGCGCCAGCGCCGAGAGAACGCGGTCCGGAAGGGCCTTGTGCACGATATGCAAGACGACGCGACGTTCGACCGGCAGCCGGTCGCGGAGCGAGCGCAGCATCACGAGGAGCGGCAGCGCATAAACCGAATTGACGCTTGTTGCGATATCGATGGTGAGCGGAGCGACAGAGGCCTCGTCATTAGCATCCGACAGGTCAGCCGCCGATGTCGCCGCTGCGCTCGGTTCGGATCGGCTCAACGCGTCGGTACGACCTTCATCCGCCACTGCTGACACCGAAACTTCCCTTGCGTCGCGCACGACCATGTGCGGAATGGTTTGAGTTTACCACCAAAGAACACCGGAGGAAGCCCGATGAAGAAGTACATCGCAGAGGCGTTCGGAACATTTGTCCTTGTATTTTTCGGCGTTGGCAGCGCCGTCCTTGCGGGGGGAGGCGTTGGCCTTGCCGATGCGATCAGCATCACGGGCATCAGCCTCGCCTTCGGCATTTCGGTCGTCGCCATGGCTTATTCGATCGGCCATGTTTCGGGCGCGCATCTCAACCCAGCGGTCAGCGTGGGTGCCTTCGTCGCCGGTCGGCTGCCGCTATCCGATCTTATCGGCTACGTGATCGCTCAGGTGGCCGGTGCGATTGTGGCGGCGTTGTTGGTGCTGATCATCGTGCAGACGCAGATCGGCGGCTATGACATCGCAACGAACGGCTTGGGTCAGAACGGTTGGGGCCCGGGATATGGCGCAGAGTATAGGATGCTCGGCGCGCTCATCTTCGAGGTTGTTGCGACGGCCGTCTTCATCATCGTCATCCTGGGCGTGACGGGCGAGGGCGGCAACGCGACGATGGCTGGGCTCGCCATTGGGCTGACGCTGACGATGATCCATCTCGTCGGCATCACGATCTCGGGCACCTCGGTCAATCCGGCGCGGTCGATCGGTCCTGCGCTCTTCGTCGGTGGGACGGCGCTCTCGCAGCTTTGGCTATTCATCGTCGCCCCGTTGGCAGGTGCTGCGATCGGGGCGCTTCTCCACAAGCTGGTGATCGAGGGCGACTAAGCAGCCTTGCGGTGCAGGTTGCGCCTGCACCGCTTTGCGGCCGGCGCGACGCGTTGCTGAGATGCGCGTTGCCATGTTCGCCACGCCAGAGGTTTGGCGTAACGTGCGCGGTGTGGCGCGCCCAATCAGAGGCGACACTCGATGAGATAGGGGCCGGGTTCGTTGACCGCCCAGGCCAGCAGTTTGGCCAATTCGGCCGGGCACTCGGTCGCCGTGCCCTCCACTCCCATACCGCGCGCCATCGCAACAAAGTCGAGGGTCGGGCGGTCAAGATCGACGAGGGCGAGCGCGGAGGGGCCGGGATTGGCGCCGGTCCGCGCAAGCTCGTGCTTCAGGATCTCGTAGCTGCGGTTCGCGAAGACGAGATAGGTGACGTTGGTCTGTTCGCGCGCCGCCGTCCAGAGCGCCTGGATCGTGTACATGGCCGAGCCGTCGGCCTGTAGCGCGATCACCGGGCGGTCGGGGCAGGCGATGGCGGCGCCCACGGCCATGGGCGGCCCGATACCGATGGCGCCGCCCGTGATCGGCAGCCAGCTATGGGGCGGCGCCCCGGCGAGAGACGGGTAGATCGCACGGCCCGAGGTGATGCCTTCGTCCACATAGATCGCGTGCTCTACCGGGACCGATCCAATGGCGGCGGCGAGCGTTTCGGGCGTCAAGCTCCCGGGCTGCGGTGTCTCGGGCGGCTTGGGGGCGGCGGGGGTGTCGGGCGGGGATGCGCCAAGCCGCTCGGCGAGGGCTGCGATCGCGCCGGGCCCGTCCTCGCCGAAGCCGGCGAGGCTGATGACCTCGCAGCCCTCGGGCAAAAAGAGGCTGGGCTTGCCCGGATAGCCGAAGAAAGCGGGTGGCTCGACGGTCTCGATCAGGATCGCGCGGCGATAGGGTGCGAGCGTTTCGAGTGCCAGATCGACGGCATAGGGCAACCGGTCGATGCCGGCCTGAGCCGCACCCCGATCGATGCGGCGGAAGGAGGTAGGGCAGAGGAGTTTGGCCCCGGTCTTGGCCGCGATCGCTTGGGCCAGAGCGCGGGTCTTAGGCGATGTCAGCGCGTGGCCGCCGATGAAGAGCACCGCGGGCTCGGACCCGTCGAGCGCTGTGGCGGCTGCGGCGATGGCCTCCTCGCCGACAGGGGACGGGCCGCGCGGGGGCACGGGATCGGCGAGGATGCCGCCCGGATCCCAGCCCGTGTCGCCGGGTGCGATGAGCGTGGCACTCCGCCCGGGCCACGAGAGCGCTTCCGAGAGCGCCTGGGCCCCGTCGGCGGCGAGCGTCTCGACAGAGTTCGCGGTATGGACCCAGTCGGAGACAGGGGCCGCGAGGCCTGCGATATCGGAGGCGAGTGGCGGGTCGTGGCGGATATGCCAGCTCGCATGTTCGCCCACGAGTGTGAGCATCGGCGTGCGCGCGCGCTTGGCGTTGTGGAGGTTGGCGGAAGCGTTGGAGAGCCCGGCGCCGAGATGGAGGAGGCTGACCGAGGGTTTGCCCGTCATGCGGCCGTAGCCGTCGGCAGCGCCGGTCACGACGCCTTCGAACAGGCCCAGGACGCAGCGCATGAGCCGAGTGCGGTCGAGGGCATCGACGAACTGCATCTCCGATGTGCCCGGATTGGCAAAGCAGACATCGACGCCGCCAGCATGCAGCGTGCGCACAAGGGCCTCGGCACCGTTCATGATCGTCTCCGGAAGCAGTGCGCGCCGGATCTGGCACGCGGTGGGCAGATGCAGGCAATCCGCTGTCCTTGGTCCAGTCAAGCCCTGCCCGCGGCGAAACTGCGCGCGGGCGCGCTGCCGGTCGCCCCGAGTGCCCGATTCGCCGGGGGCGCAGCGGGCACCGGCCCGCCCACCAGCCCGCGCCCGGCGAGAGGCTGGGCGTGCCGTCAGGCTTCGCTGAAGAGGCGGCCCGTGGCGCGTTCGTAGACGTCGAGCGTGGCGCGTTTCATGGTGGCGACCGTGTAGCGTGCGTGGACGCGGGCGCGGGCGGCGAGATGCATATGCGCCTTGGCGGAAGGGTCCATCTCGAGCATGTGCTGGATCGCGTTCGCCAGCGCCTTCGCATCGCCCGGCGGGTAGAGGAGGCCCGTCTCGCCATCGGCCACCGTCTCGCGCGCCCCCCCATGGTCGGTCGCGATGACTGGACGGCCCATGGCCTGGGCCTCGACAGCGACGCGTCCGAAGGCTTCGGGCTCGATCGAGGCCGAGATGACGACGCTTGCGAGTTTGTAGGCGGCGGCCATGTCGCTGACCGCGCCTGCAAGATGCACGAAACCGCCGACGCCCTTGCTCTGGATCCGCTTCTCCAGCACCCGGGAGAAGCCCGATCCGCTGTCTTCGCCGACGAAGAGCACGATGAAATCGGGGCCGCCTCGGATCGAGGCGAGCTCGGCCGCGGCGTCGATCAGGCTTTCGCCGCCCTTCCAGCGCGTGAGCCGTCCTGGCAGCATGATCACGGGGCGTGGGTCGTCGAGGAGGCCCCAGCGTTCGGCGAGGCCGGCCGTGCGGGCGCCGCCGACCACGTCCTCGGAGAACACATCCGTGTCCGCGCCGCGGGGGATCACCACGATGCGCTCCGGGCCGACCCTGTGGCGTTCCATCACGAGGCTGCGGATATGCTCGGAGACGGCGATGACAGGACTGCCGGCCGCCATGACGCCATTGTAGAGGCGCTTGCCGGGGAAGCCTTCCGAGTAGCTGCCGTGATAGGTCGTCACGAACGGGATGCCGCATCGCCCTGCGGCCCATTTCGCGGACCATGCCGGGGCACGCGATCGCGCGTGGATGAGATCGACGCCTTCGGCTGCGACCAGACGTTCAAGAACGCCGGCGTTTTGCCAGATGTTGAACGGGTTCTTGGTGGCGGCGTTCATCTCCACGATCTCGCCACCGGCCCGCATCACGCGGGCGGCGAGCTGACCGCCCTCGGTCGCCACCAGCGCCCGCCCGCCCGCCTCGACGACAGCCTCCGCGATCTCCAATGTGCCGCGCTCGACGCCGCCGATACCGAGGCGTGGGACGACTTGCAGGATCGTGAGCGGCCTATCCGCCAAACGCGCGGTGCCGAGCGCAGTGGGGTTGAGCGCCACCGAAGGCTCGCTAGGCTGCGGCGCAGAGGCACGGTGGAGGGATGAGCCCGACATGAAAGCTCCGGAAACGCTCGATCTCGGCGCGGAACGACGCCTTGCATATCATAGAACGCCCGCGACGGGTGACGGAATGGGGCATCCTGGTATCGTTTTCCTGGGCGGCTTCTCATCCGACATGACCGGGACCAAGGCGACCCATCTCGAGGCTTGGGCGCGGGAGAAGGGCAGGGCGTTTCTGCGCTTCGACTATCGCGGCCATGGGGTGAGTTCGGGGACCTTCGAGGAAGGCGCCATCGGGGATTGGGCGTCGGATGCGATCGCCGTGATCGACCATCTGACCGACGGGCCGCAGATCCTCGTCGGCTCCTCGATGGGGGGGTGGATCTCGCTCTTGGTGGCCAAGCCGCGCGTCTCAAGGGTTGCCGCACTCGTCGGGATCGCCGCGGCGCCGGATTTCACGGAAGACGGGATCTGGGCGGCTCTCGATGAGGAGGCGCGTGCGGTTCTGATGCGGGAGGGCAAAGTCGCGATGCCGAGCGACTATTGGGATGAGCCATATGTGATCACGCGGCGGCTGATCGAGGAGGGTCGCGGCAACCTTGTGCTGCGCACGCCGCTGGAGCTGCCTTTCCCAGTGCGGCTGTTGCATGGGACGGCCGATGCGGATGTGCCCGTAGAGCGGGGCACGCTGCTCCTCGATCACATGAGCTGTGCGGATGCGCGGCTGACGCTCGTGAAGGATGCGGATCACCGATTTTCAGGCCCGGCTGAGCTCGATCTCATTGTCGATACGGTTGCGGGGTTGCCTGTATAGCGCTTCCCCGGCTGCTGTTCGGCGGTGCTGCCTCTGCTAGGTGCGATCCACCCACGCCCCATCAGAACGGTATCGCTGCGCCTCGGTAGTCCTCGAAGACACCGGTTGTCTCGGGCGACAGGGTGTCGAAACGGGCGAGGAGGCCGGAGACTGCTTGTTGGACGAGGATGTCGGCGCCGCTGCCGCCCATGTCGGTCTTGACCCAGCCCGGGTGATAGGCGCCTACGGCAATGCCATCGCCCGTAAGATCCTGTGCGAGGTTGCGGGCGAGGTTCGTCGCCGCCGCTTTCGATGCCCGGTAGATGTACGAGCCTCCGGGTGCCCGCGCGCTCGAGCCCATGATCGAGGATAGGATCGCGATGCGTGGCCGAGCGGCGCCACGGAGATGGCCGAGAAACGCCTCAACCGTGAAGAACACGCCGGCGACGTTTGTCATGAGCCCGCTCTGCCAAGCGTCCGCGCCGAACGCCGTTGTGCCGAGCTTGCCGCGGCCGATGTATTGTCCCGCATTGCAGACGAGGAGATCGACAGGGGCGGGGACGGCCTTGGCGGCAGCCGCGAGCGTGTCTGGCGCGGTGACATCCGCTTGGTGACGCGTAAGGGCGTTGCCGGTGTCGGCGCCGAGGTCGCGCAGCGCTGCTGCATCGGGATCGCGGGCGATGGCTGAGACGCGATGACCTTGTGCAATCGCCTGGCGCGTGAGCTCCAAACCGATGCCGCGATTGGCGCCGGTTATCACAAAGTGCTGTCCTGGCATGGTCGCCTCATCTCTTGTGCGCTGCGGCCTGGGCATTAGCGTGGCAGCCGAAGCGCCGCCAAGGCGCAGATCCGCCCTGAGACCGCTTGGAGACCGCCCGGAGACCACCATGACATCCACATACAAGCATGCGCTCATCATCGGTGCTGGCAGCGGTTTATCCGCCGCACTTGCCAGACAGTTCGCCAGGGAGGGCCTCGCGGTCAGTCTTGCCGCGCGCAACCCCGCGAAACTCGGTCACTTGGCGGAGGAGACGGGCGCCGCGCTCTACCCCTGCGACGCTGGCGATCATGGCAAGGTCGCAGCGCTTTTCCAGGCGCTCGATGGATCGACCGCGGGGGCGCCGGACGTGCTCGTCTACAATCCGTCGGCGCGCCAGCGCGGGCCGCTTGTCGAGCTCGATCCGGCGACGGTGACGGCTGCGGTTCAGGTGACGGCGCTCGGCGCGTTCTATGCGGCACAAGAGGCGGCGCGGCGCATGCTGCCTGCGGGCGATGGGCCGGGCCATGGTGCGCTGCTTTTTACCGGGGCTTCTGCTGGGGTGAAGGGCTATGCGCACTCGGCCCCCTTCGCGATGGGGAAGTTTGCGCTTCGCGGCCTCGCGCAGTCGCTTGCCCGTGAGCTGCAACCCCGTGGGATCCATGTCGGCCATTTCGTCATCGATGGCGGCATCAGGAACGACAGCCGGCCCGAACGTGTAGAGAGCGCCGACCGACCCGACTCGATGCTCGATCCCGTGGCAATCGCCGAAAGCTACTGGCACTTCCTTTGCCAGGATCGGTCCTCTTGGGCCTGGGAGATCGAGCTTCGCCCATGGGTCGAGACGTTCTGACTGGGCCTGAGTCAGATGGGCTCGATAGCGTCGCCCAAGGCGATCGAGCCCGGCTCGATGACGGTTGCCGTGATCCCGCCATGGCCCCGCACGGCGCTGTAGCCGCCTGGTCCCAGGACTTCCTCCATGCGCGAGCAAGGGGCGCAGAGGCCGGTGCCTTCGAGCAGCGCGCCGCCTACCCGGAAACGTCGCTTCCGCAGACCGAGGAGGTTGATCCCCGCGACGACAAGGTTGCGGCGCAAGAGCTCGGGCGTCACGGCGTTCTGGCCCAACAGTGCTGCGATCACCGCTAGATGCTCTGCCTGCACGAGGGTCACGGCGCGTTTGCCCGGCCGCGTTCTATGATCGCCCACAATGCCCTCGGGCATCACCTCGGCCGAGGTGAGTGGTTCAAGCGGGGTGCGTCGGCCGGGTCGGACACCGATCCATTTCAGGCTGCCGGGCTGGGCATGCCGGTTGGTGAGGCTGTCGAGCGTTTCCATGCGCGTCTGAGACGTTAGCCGAGTATGCCGGCCGCGACGAGCAATGCCATGCCGAGAAAGGCCAGGCCGAGGCCGATGCCGTTCTCCAGCACGAGCCTGCGAAAGGCGGCATTCGCGTCCTCGGCTTCGGGGCTGCGGGCAAGCCTGCGTGCGCGCAGGAGCACACGAAGGATAAACACCAACCCTGCTATCACCAGCAGCAGGCCAACCGCGATGAGGATCTGCATCGTCATGTTCCCAGCGAGCATTCCGCTCCCCGCTCTCCTGTCAGCCCTCTCATCGGGTGGCAAGGCGGATGCTGCGAATCGCCCCCTCGATAGCGCAGCGCGCAAGCGGCCGCGCATGGCCCTCCGGTCGTTTCATCGAGGAACGAAACACGCACTGGGCGATTTGGCGCTGGGTTGCGGGCGGATTGGTCGCTCTGCCGCAGAAAGAGATGATGGACGCGGCGATGATCTGACACTACCTTAAAGTGGAAGAGATCGGGAGAACGGAATGATCTTCGCTGTGTCGATCGCACTGATGGTCGGGCTTGGCTGTTTCGCCCTGCAAGCCGCGAAAGCGGAAGTTCGTCAGCCAGTGCGCATTCGCGTCGAGGAAGATCCGCGCAAGCGCGATCGGCGTCTCTAAGGCGCGCAGCTCGAACGAGCCCTGGCAACAGGCGGGCCGGATTGCCGTGCCCGCCTTTCGCTTTGGCTCAAGAACGTTCACATTGCCGAAACCTGAAGGCGCGGCCGTCGCGCGTCGCCAGGGCGCGTCCGGCAAATTGAGGCTACCATGTCGATCTGGAGCCGTTTGAAGGCGAGCCTTTCCGCGCTCGGTCGTGGCGAGCCGATCACGCGCGTGCTGGAAGCGCTCGCGCGCGACCCCGATCCTGAGCACAGCGTTGCCTTTACGATCGCGGTGATCGCGCTCGGCGCTAAGATGGCTAAAGCCGATGGCCAAGTGACCCGCGACGAGATCTCGGCCTTCCGAAGGGTCTTTCACATCCCGCCCGAGGCCGAGCCAGAGGCGGCGCGGGTCTACAATCTCGCCCGGACGGATGTCGCCGGTTTCGAGGTCTATGCCCAGCAGATCGCCCGCATGTTCCACGACAGGCCGGAGATGCTGGAGGATATGCTCGAGGGCCTCGTCTATGTGGCGGCGGCGGACGGCATGTACCATCCAGCCGAAGCCGCTTTTCTGGAGCGTGTGACCGCGATTTTCAAAATCGGGGCCGACACGTTTCGGAGCATTCGGGCCCGCCATCTCCCGGGCGAGGAAGATCCGTGGGCGGTGCTCGGCCTGGCACCTGGTACGCCGCAGCCCGCTTTGCAGCGCCACTACCGCAAGCTCGTGCGCAGGCTGCATCCCGACAGCCTGGTTGCCCGGGGCGTGCCGGTGGAAGCGCGTGCTCTGGCGGAACGCAGGCTTGCCGCCGTGAACGCGGCCTATGCCGAAGTGGTGAGCCGCGCTCCGGAGCCGGCGAGCTCGACTTAAGCTGACGAGGCGAAACGCCTTCGTTCGAGTGCTTCAGCCCAGGGTCGCGAAGTTGCCGGCATGATAGACCAACGCCCGCCCTTCGTGACGCGAGAAGCCTAGGACGCGGCCCATTAGAATGTCGTGGTCGCCGGCCGTCACCCGCTCGTAGAGCGTGCAGTCGAAGCGGGCGAGCGAACCGTTGATGAGCGGCGCGCCCCGCTCCCCCGGTCGCCAGGCCACATGGCTGAACTTGTCCATGCCGCGGGTCGCGAAGACCTTGGCGATGTCCTCCTGATCCGCCGCCAGCACGTTCACCGCGAAGGTGTCGGCGCCGCGGAAGAGCTCATAGCTCGCAGCCTCATGCGCGAGGCAGACGAGGAGGATGGGCGGCGCGAGCGAGACCGAAGTGAAGCTGTTCGCGGTGAAGCCTGCCGGTGCACCGGAACGATCGGCCGTCGTGACGATGGTCACGCCCGTTGCAAAAGCGCCGAGGGCGCGCCGGAGCGCGAGCGTGTCGGAAGGTGACTGCATCATGACGACTGTTCCCAGGCGGCGGCATTGCGCCGAACGCGACGAAGCGCATGTAGCGCAGCCTTCCGCGGATGACACGGGCTAAGCCTGAATAGCGCGGTGTACGAACCAAAAGGCCAGGATGTCGTGGCCCTAGCGCGCGATGTAGCGGTCGGTGCGGTGGTTGAAGGCGATCAGCACGTTCAGAACCGCGGCCCCGGCAGCCGAGGCCAGCACCAGCCAGGGCGCGATCACGAGAAACGCTGCGGCAAAGAGCCCGGCATCGAAGATCAGTTGCGTCCAGCCCGCGCGAAAGCCAGTCCGCTCCTGCAGGAAGAGCGCGAGGATGCCGATCCCGCCAAGGCTCGCGCGGTGTCGAAACAGGACGATGAGCCCGACGCTCGTGACGGTGCTGGCGATGATCCCTGCGCTCCAGGGTTCGAGCGGGCCGAGCGGCATGACCCAGGGCAGAACCGTGGTGCCGACCGACATGCCCGTCACCGCGAGCAACGTGCGCAGTGTGAAGCTCCAGCCCATCCGTAGCACGGCGATCGCGTAGAAGGGCAGATTGACGGCGAAGAAGACCACGCCGAAGGGCATCTCCGCGGCATAGGAGACCAGGACAGCCAGCCCCGCAGTCTGTCCCGTCACAAGCTCGGCACTCGTCAGGATGTGGACGCCGAGGCTCGCCAGCACGATCCCTGTGGCGAGGCCGGCTGCGTCTTCGAGGGGGGAGTGTCGAAGCGGATCGCCCGCCGATACGGCTTTACGATCAGTCATCGAAGTCGGCGACCTCGCCCGCTGCCCAAGCGGCGAGGATGTTGCGCGCGATGGCGTCGAGACGCGGTGCACCGAGCGTGGGGTGTTCGCCCGCAAGCGCCTTGATCATCTCATCCCGGCTCGCCCAGGTCGCACTCTCAAGCTCTTCCGGGTCGATCGCGAGCGTCTCGCCCAAGGCTTCAGCCACGCAGCCGATCATCAGCGTCGAGGGGTAGGGCCAGGGCTGGGTCGCGAGGTAGCGTACCCGGCCGACGGGGACGGACGCCTCCTCCATCACCTCGCGGCGCACGGCCTCCTCCGGCGTCTCCCCCGGCTCGACAAAGCCTGCGAGCAGGGAGTGGAGCCCAGGCGGCCAACCGGACTGCCGCCCGATCAGGACATTGTCGCCGCGTAGGACGAGCATGATCACGACCGGGTCGACCCTTGGGAAATGCTGGGCGCCGCACGCGTCGCAGAGCCGCCGCCATCCCGCATCGACGACCCTGGTGGGCGCACCGCAGCAAGCACAGAACCGGTGCGTCGCATGCCATCCCAGCAGCGCCTTCCCGGTCGCCGCGATCGCCGCCTCGGTCGCGGAAAGCTCGGCGCTGATCGAGCGCAGATCGATGAACTTCGCTGCGTCGCCGAGAAGTGTGCTCAAGGCGGTCTCGTCGAGCCGGTTCAGATCCGCTGCAAAACGCGGCGCCCCGTCGACGGTGCCGAGGAAGATCGGCTTCTCCGCGGCCATTTCCACGAGAGCGGCCGGTGGGAAGGGGCGCAGCTGTTTCTCGTCTTCGAGGTCGACCGCGACCTTCCCCTCGAAAAATGCATGGGCCACGGCGGTCGGCGTCTGCATCAACGCTTCGGCCTCGCGGCGGAGATGCGCGGCCCTGTCCAGCCCGTTTCCGGGTCGAGCGAAGGTGATCCGGTCGAGATGCGACATGCCTGTCCGAGAGACGGTTCGAGAGTGGGCGTAGAGCAAGCCGGGTGATGGCAGAGGGCCCCCGCCCTGGCAAGGCGCCCCTTGTCCCAGGTGGATCGCGCTGCTAACTGCAATGTTGAGAGGTTGGCGCGGGCAGGCACCTCGCCAACCCGGTCAGGTCCGGAAGGAAGCAGCCGTAACGAGCCACGCTTGGGTCGTTGTCCAGCCTCTCACCCCACCCTTTCCGCGTTATCGCCTTCTGCGCCACTGGCGCGGGCTGAGGTACCGCAGGAAGTTGAGCAGGCGATCCGCCTTCCGCGGCCAAACAGCGATCAGCAGGGAGCCCCACAGAACGACCGGCTCCGCGATCCACAGCCGCCTGAGTTCGACTGCAGTGAGTAAGCGGCGGTTGCTCCCGCGGCCGCGCCGACGGCCGGGCTCGCGGATCTTCTTGGTCTCCGACAACGCCTGGAAATGCGGGATCCAGTCCTTGGGCGGGAGCCGCGCGAAGGCCATGCCGGCGGCCGCTCCGGCCCTCGGGTCGAAGGCGTAGGGATCGTTCCCCTCCCACCGATCCGAGACCCAGGCCATGCCGGTGAAGGGACCCTCTGGCCGGGCGCCCTCGGCCACATGCCAGCCGATCCAGCTCATCCACCAGAGAAGCGCCGCAAGAACGCCGGCCGCCACTGTCCCGCGCAGCCGGCCGAGGCCAGTGTCGACCAGAACGGGCCAGAGGAGCGCTGCCGCCGAGATCGGGTAGAGGAGCACCACTGCCCGCGTGTCGAGGTAGTGCATCGCGAGCCCGTGCCCGAGCCCGCCGATCGCCGTCCAGAGAAAGACGACGGGCCAGAACAGGAGCGGCGCCCGCCGGCGGAGCCCCTGAAATCCGGCATTCAATGTGACCAACCCTGCCGACATCGCCGCGCCCCCGGCTCAGCGCCCCCAACGCCATGCACGCATCTCCGTGAGACTTGGTGATGTAGCCGAGACTTCGGGTGGCGTCATTGCCGGACTTGATCCGGCAACCCAGATCACATCCAGCCGATTGAAAGATCGGCGCCCTCAGGAGCCCGGGGTCGAGCCTCAGTGTAACCTGAGACGGTCCGATCCTGGTCGTTCTTTGCCTTTCCGGCGACGACGCCACGACCGATCGCCGCGCGATTTCTTTCGCCGACCGCGCTCTGGCAACACAGCTCGTTGATGGGGACCATCGAAGATCCGCAGGCACGATGCCCTCGTCGAAATTGCCGCGGCGGCTGGCATCGCGCGGCCGGTCCATGCGATGTCAGCGGCATGGACGCGGGAACGACGGATTCGGCCTATCAGGTGCTCGCCCGGAAGTATCGGCCAGGGCATTTCAAGGACCTGATCGGGCAGGAGGCGATGGTGAAGACCCTCACCAATGCCTTCGCCCATGACCGCATTGCGCATGCCTTCATCCTCACCGGGGTGCGCGGGGTCGGGAAGACGACGACGGCCCGGATCATCGCCAAAGGCCTCAATTGCACCGGCCGGGGCGATGGGCCGACCATCGACCCCTGCTGCGAGTGCCCGTCCTGCGTGGCCATCGCGGCCGGGCGCCATGTCGATGTGATCGAGATGGACGCAGCCTCCAACACCGGCGTCGACGATGTGCGCGAGATCATCGAGAGCGTGCGCTACCGGGCGGTCGAGGCGCGCTACAAGGTCTACATCATCGACGAGGTGCACATGCTCAGCACCTCCGCCTTCAACGCGCTCTTGAAGACGCTGGAGGAGCCGCCGGAACACGTTGTCTTCATCTTCGCGACGACCGAGATCCGGAAGGTGCCCGTCACCGTCCTGTCGCGCTGCCAGCGCTTCGATCTGCGCCGGATCGAGCCTGAGGTGATGCTGGAGCATCTCTCAGGCATCGCGACGAAGGAAGGCGCGAAGATCACGTCGGATGCCCTCGGCCTTATCGTGCGCGCGGCGGAGGGGTCGGTGCGCGATGCGCTGTCACTCCTGGATCAAGCGCTGGCGCAGACAGCGGATGGGGAGGAGATCGATGCGGCCGCGGTGCGGTCGATGCTGGGTTTGGCGGATCGCGGGCGGCTCTTCGATCTCTTCGAGGCCGTTATGGCGGGCGATACGGCGGGCGCTTTGGGAGAGCTTGCGCGGCAATATGCCGACGGGGCGGATCCGGCGGTCGTGCTGCGGGATCTGGCGGAGCTGACGCATTGGCTGTCGGTTCTGCGGATCTCCAACGAACTCGGCGAGGATCCGACGATCTCGCCTGCGGAGCGGGACCGGGGGCGTGCGCTGGCTGCCAGGCTCTCGATGCGGACGCTGACGCGATCCTGGCAGATGCTGCTGAAGGCGATGGAGGAGCTGGCGCGGGCCCCCTCGGCGATCATGGCGGCGGAGATGGCGGTGATCCGGCTGACCCATGTGGCGGAGCTGCCGAGCCCCGAGGAGCTGATCCGAAAGCTTGAGACCGAAGGGCCCCCGCCCCCAGGCCCCGGCGGCGCGAGTGGCAGGGGACAGGCTGCGCCGGGTGGCGGCGGCATGGCACGGAGCGCTGCCACGGGCCCCGTGCAGGGCGCGCCGCGCGCCGAGGATGGCCACGCACCGGTCGCAGCGCTCCGCGTCGTGGCAGGCGATGCTGCAGCGGCCGCGCCTGCCGTTGCAGTCGAGGCGTCGCCTGTGCCCGAGACTGCCCCCGCCTTTTCCGATATGGTCGGGATCGTCACGGCGCTGGAACGGGCCCAGGAGTATCTGCTGGCCGATGAGGCAGCGCGGTTCCTGCGCCCCGTCGGCTTTCGTGAGAGTGTGTTCGAGACGGCGCTTGGCGAAGGGGCGCCCGCCGATCTGCCTGGCCGATTGTCGGAGATGCTCGGCAAGATCACCGGCCGGCGCTTCTCGGTCGTCCTCAGCCGTGAGGCAGGGGGGCCGACGCTCCGCGAAGAACGGGCGCAGGCGGCGGCTGAGACCGCGGAGGCCGCGTCGGCGCACCCGCTCGTTCTGGCTGCCCTCGAGACCTTTCCCGGTGCGCGCATCGTGGCGGTTCGGCCGCTGACGCCAGCCGCTGCCGCGCCTGCCGAGTCGGACGCGGCGCTGGCGCGCGACGACGAGCTCGACTACGACGACGATCCGGATGCGCCGCTGCTCGACGATGGCGACGCGAGCGACGATCCCTTCGAGGAGGATTGAGCATGTTCAAGGGACTAGGCGGCCTCGGCGACATGGCGAAGCTGATGGCGCAGGCGGGCGAGCTGCAGCAGAAGCTGCAGGAGGCGCAAGAGCGTGTCGCCGAGATCGAAGCCGAAGGCAGCGCCGGCGCTGGCATGGTGCGCGCCACGGCGACGGGCAAGGGCACGGTCACCGGGCTTGAGGTCGCGGATGCGCTCCTCGATGGGACGGAGGAGAAAGCCGTGCTCGAGGATCTGATCGTCGCTGCCGTCAACGACGCGATCGGCAAGGCGCGCGAGGCGGCCCAGGCAGAGATGGCGAAGGTGACTGAGGGCCTTCCGCTGCCGCCCGGCATGAAAGCGCCCTTCGGCTAAGCCGCGCTCCGTAGGTTTCGCCACTCGCTGGCTTGACCGAGGCATCCAGCGATCATGGCAGCGGATTGCCGGGTCGCAATGCGCGATGACGGTTCTTGCGGCAGCGGGTGTCAGGAGAAGGCGTCCCGAACGACGGTCGGCTTGCCGCGGCTTCGAGCCCGGCCATAGTCTCCCGGAAGGGACCGGGAGGATCGATGCGTAACGACGACGGCTCCGGCGCGCTTGAGCGCATGATCGGGCTTCTGGCAAAGCTCCCGGGCCTTGGCCCTCGTTCGGCCCGCCGCGTCGCCCTAGCACTCCTCAAGCGGCGCGACCGGCTGTTCCTGCCGCTGCTCGAGGCGATGGCCGAAGTCGCTCAAACCGTTCAGACCTGCCAGCGCTGCGGCAATCTCGGCACCGCCCCCGAATGCCAAATCTGCAGCGATCCCGGCCGCGATGCGACGCGCCTATGCGTCGTTGCCGAGGTTGCGGATCTGTGGGCGATGGAGCGGAGCGGCGCCTTCAAGGGGCGTTACCATGTGCTTGGTGGCATGCTTTCGGCACTCGACGGTGTCACGCCAGAGACGTTGCGGTTGCCCGCGCTCGCGGCTCGTGTGCGTGAGGAGCGTCTTGCCGAAGTGATCCTCGCCCTGCCGGCGACGATCGACGGGCAGACGACGGCGCATGTGATCGTCGATTACCTGGAAGAATCAGGTGCCGAGATCACCGCCCTTGGCCGTGGGGTGCCGCTGGGCGGTGAACTCGATTACCTCGACGATGGCACGCTAAGCGCTGCGCTACAGCAACGTCGTGCGATCTAAGCAGGACACCGCTCTCTAAAACGCCATTCCGAGCAGCGATCACGACGCTTTGAGTGCGTTTACGTATTGTTAACTATAGGGGTTTACCTATACTTAGGCACGTTAGGTCGGCATTGGACGATGGTGCTCGTGAGGTAGTTTCGCCGCAGAGTAGAGTATGGCGGAGAGGATACTACCTACAGGCATCTTCTTATTGACCAGAAACACATTCAGCAAATTTACTTCGGTACGTTGAGTTTTAGACGTTTCGTAAGGAAAGCGGGCTACACAAAGCTCGTCGCCCATGGCCCGGCCGGCATTGGACGATGGTGCCCGGTAAGCAAACACGCAACGCAGTCACATCAACCGGTGACGAAGCGAAGATGCCTGCTGCGTGTGTCGGGATTGCGGCGCGTTGTGGGTCTTCTCCTGAAGATGCAAAGGCAGCCGCCACAAAGGTTTACGAGCCGATGCTGTGGCGTAGAAGCCTAGGCAGCCCTCGTGCCTAGACACCCATCGAGACGCCCAAACGTCGAAAAAGTTCTTGCGCCACAACGCCTGCCGCTTCCGCCAACCACTCCTGCCGGGTCGCGAAAAGGCACGCCTCCGAGGCCAGGATCTCACCATCGTCGAGCACGCGAAGATGATTCGCCCGCAGCGTCTCTCCGGTCGTCGTGATATCGACCAGCGCCTCGGCTGCCTGATTTTTCGGAGCCGCTTCCGTTGCGCCCTGACTGTCGACGATTCGGTAGTCCGCAATGCCGTGCGATCGAAAGAACCGTCGTGTGAGATTGTGATACTTGGTCGCGATTCGGAGGGCGTGGCCATGGCGCGCGCGAAAACGCTCTGCCACGTCGTCCAAATCCGCCATGACCCGAACATCGCCCCACCAGGCCGGAACAGCGACGACGAGGCGTGCATGGCCGAAACCCATCTCACTGACGCGTTCGAGTTTTCCGGGCCAATCGGCGACGCGTTCCTCGACCATGTCGAGCCCCGTGACCCCAAGATGGACGAGCCCCGCCTCGAGCGCTGACGGGATCTCGCCCGCCGAGAGCATGGCAATCCCGAGGCCATCGACCCCTTCCGCCGTCGCCGCGTATTCTCGCCCATCCCCGGTCCGCTTGATCGTCACACCGCGCCCGTCAAACCAGTCGATCGTCGCCTGCTGCAGCCGGCCCTTGGAGGGAAGCGCCAGCACGAGATCTGCACCCTGCGCGGTGCTGCCTGCCGGCGATCGCGTCGCGAGGAAGGGCATCACGAGGGATGTCGCACTGAGCGCCTCAGCGGTCCCTGGACCTTCCTGCCGGTTTGCCAAGACGGCTTCCGGCCGGATCATCGCCCCCACGGCGGTGACCGGATGGCCCGCGCCGAGCTGCGCGGTGAGGCTGTCATACCGCCCGCCACCCGCCAGGGGTGGGAGATCGGGATTGCCTGTCGCCCGCACCTCGAAGACGAAGCCGTCATAGTATTCGAGCGTGCGTCCGAAGCTTGCGTCGAAGGGCAGGGTCTCCCCGTCGAGGCCTGAGCGGTTGATCGCGTCGAGACGCCGCTCGAAGGCATCGAGTGCCCCGTCGATCGCGATCCCTGCCTGCGCGGCAATCCCCCGAAGAGCGCTGAGCGCCTCACCAGCTTCGGCCTTGATGGCCAGAACGGCGTCGATGATCTCAGCCTGCTCGGCGGGCATCGGCGGCTCGGCCGCGGCCGCCGCAAGGGCTGCCGCCCGATCCGCAACCTCGCCAACCTCGCGCAAGCCAAGGATCTCTCCCGCCTGCGCAAGTTGGGCGGCCAATGTCGCCTCCCCACCCGAGGCCGCCGCCAGAAGCGCGATCTTGGCCGCATCCGACGCGATGGGCCGCTGCGCATCCTCGATCAGCCTAGCGAAGCGCGCGGGCCGCCAGAGATGACGCCTAAGCCTGTCCCGCCGACCTTCGGGCATGTCGAGCGCATCGAGGAGCGCGAAGACGATGCCGAGATCGCCCGTGACGATCTCATGGGGCCCGGCCCCCACCGCTTCGAGCGCCTCGAACGTAAGCGCCAGGATCTGTGCTTCGGCCCCGGCTGGGTCGGCGGCGCCGATGTTCTCGATGCCGGCCTGCAGATATTCGATGGGCCGGCCCGACCCTTGGGGCTGACGCCGGAAGACCGGGCCGCGATAGGCGTAGCGGGCCGCGCGCCCCCACCCGGCCGAGCCGTGCATGATCGCGACCGGAACCGTGAAATCGGGCCTAAGACAGATCTCTTCCCCGCCGCCGCCGCCCGGAAACAGGAAGGCACGACCGCGGACATCCTCGCCGTACAGTCCGAGCATCACCTCTGCCGGGAAGAGATGCGGTGGCGAGACGCGGTGGTAGCCAGCCTTCGCGTGCAGCCGGCCGATCACGTCGAGGGCCTCGTCGACCGCCGCGAGGGCCGCTCCTTCGAGCGCTTGACCGGCCCGGCCATAACCAGTCCGTGCCTCGCCGGCCCCAGCCATCTTAGCCGTCATGTGAGCCGCTATCGGGGCCGCCATCTGAGCTGACGTCCCGGGCGCGATCTCACGCTTAGGTCCGGGAATGCCCGTCACGTCGACCCCGACAGCATCGCCTTGATCGCCGAGACGAGATCCCCGCGCGGGACGCTCCGCTGCGCTGGCTGCTCGGTCCACTCTTCGCGCGTCTCGATCTCTGCCGATAGTTTGGCGCCCAGAACGAGATCCTTGAGCTGCACGAGCCCTTGCTCCCGCTCCTCCGTTCCCTCGATCACCGCGATGGTGGCGGCGCGGCGATCGGCGTATTTGAGCTGCTTGCCCATGTTGCCGCCGCCGAGGAACACTTCGGCCCGGATGCCGGCATTGCGAAGCTCCGCGCACATCGCCTGGTAGCCGGCCATCGCATCGCGTTCGAGCGCGAGGATGACCACCGGGCCCGCGGCAGAGCCGTCGCCCGCCCGACCAATGGCCCGCAGTGCCGCGAGGAGCCTGTCGACGCCGATCGAGATGCCAGTCGCGGGCACGGCCTGGCCGGTGAAGCGCTTCACCAGGTCATCATAGCGCCCGCCGCCAGCGACTGAGCCGAACTGGCGCCGTCGCCCGTCCTCATCGGTGATCTCGAAGGTCAGCTCCGCCTCGAAGACGGGACCGGTGTAGTAGCCGAGCCCGCGGACAACGGACGGGTCGATCAAGGCGCGACCACCATAGCCTTGCGCCTCAAGAAGCTCGGCAATCGTCTCGAGCTCGTCCACGCCCTCGCGGCCCGCATCCACATCGGCGACGATGTCGCGAAGCTGCGCGATCGTCTCGGCGCTCGTCGATCTGCCCGATTGAAGGAAGGCGAGCACCATGTCGGCCTCATTAGGCGTGAGGCCTTGGCCATCGATGAAGGCGCCCGACTGGTCCTTCCGCCCGGAGGTGAGAAGCTGGCGCACGCCGTCGATGCCGACCTTGTCGTATTTGTCGACCGTGCGCAGGACGCCCGCGCTCCACTGATCCCAATCCTGATCGCGTCCTTCGCCCGCCGGCGCGGCATTGGCTGTGACCAGCCCGTAGAGCTTTGACAGGATACCGTTCAGTACCTTGCGATTGTTGATGCGGATGGCGACGTCGTCGCGACCGATGCCTGTCGCCTCGAACGCGTCGGCCAGCATCATGCAGATCTCCGCATCGGCGGCGACGTTGCCGCTGCCCACAGTATCCGCATCGCATTGGTAGAACTGGCGGAACCGCCCCGGCCCCGGCTTCTCGTTGCGCCAGACCGGCCCGACCGCGTAGCGACGATAGGGTGTCGGCAGATTGAGCCTGTGCTGCGCGAAGACCCGCGCGAGCGGTGCCGTGAGATCATAGCGAAGTGCGAGCCATGTCGCTGGCGCGCCTTCGCTCTCCGCCTCCTCCTGCCAGGCGAAGACACCCTCGTTCGGCCGGTCCACATCCGGCAGGAACTTTCCCAGAGCCTCCACGGTCTCAACGGCCGAAGTTTCCAGCGGGTCGAAGCCATATCGGTGATAGACCTCGGTGATCGCGCGCAGCATCTCCGCGCGCTCGCTCACCTCATGCCCGAAATAGTCCCTGAAACCCCGGGGCGTTTCCGCCTTGGGGCGTGGCTGCTTCTTCGGTTTCTTGTCCGCCATGGCACCCAGCCTCCCGCGTTGGCGCGCTGGCTAGCCGATGACGGCAAGCTGGGCAAGAAAGGCGCGAGCCGGATCGCAGCGTTCGCCCGGATGATTAGTCTGACGATTGGGGATGCCGGGTGCGTTGCTGTCCTCCGCGCACCCAGCGAACGCTTGCGGCGAGGCGCCCTTGGGGGTCGACGACGGGGATGAGGCCGTTGGCGATGACGGCTGCGGTGCCGGGGTCGATCGGTGGGGCGCACCAGTGGCGGGGTGCGAAGCCGAACTCGACCTCCAGACCATTGCGATAGTGCACCCGGCGGGCGCGGACGATGCCCCAATCCTCGACGGCCATTCGCGCTACTTGGCCGAAGCGTCGCGGCAGGTCCGCGCGTGCCGCCAGCGCCCATGGCCTGGTGCCAACCACCACGATGTCGATATCGGAACCGGGGCTTGGAGAGCCGCGCGCCCATGAGCCGACGAGGGCGAGCGCGTCCGCATCCGGCGACGTTCTCGCCCATTGGGCAATGGCGCGGATCAGTCTTAGCCCATTGCGAAACTGGTGCTCGCGCATCCGGGCGCTAAAAACGGCGTCTCTCAGAACCGCAGCGCTGACCTAGCCGAGCGCCGCCTTCACGCGGGCGCCGGCCTCGCAGATATCGATGCGGCCCGGATAGCGGGTCGTGAGGTGGGACATCACGCGGCCCAGATCACGGATCGAGGACGCCTTGGTCTCAGCGATCGCGTTGGCGACAGCCTTGGCAATCTCCTCGGGATCGAGCGGCTTTGGCAAGAAGCCCCGAATGATCTCGATCTCGCGCCGCTCACGCTCGGCCATCTCCATGCGACCGGCTTCTTCGTAGCCGCGGATGGACCCTTCGCGCTGTTCGACCATCCGGCTGAGGAGATCGCGAAGCGCTGGGCCGTCGAGGCCGTCGCCGACATCCTCCACAGGCATGGCGGTTTCCCTGTCGCGGATCGCCGCCTGCATTAGCCGGAGTGTGCAGGCCATCACCCCGTCGCCTGCTTCCTCGGCCCGGGCAACCGCCGCCTCGAGCCGCTTCGTCATCTGAGACACTCGCTACCTCTTGGTCGCTGTCAGATTTGAAACTTACTAGCGCTTCACCACGCCTGCAATATGCTTCGATCTTGGTAACTCATTGTAAACATGCGTTAATCCTTTCGTTGACCACTTGGTCGACGCCGCAATACTGTGCCGCGCCGAACGAAGTCGGGGGTTGAGCGAAAGCGCTACTACCGACTGATTCCACACCGCCGCGAGAGGGCCGAGACCATGAAAGCGACCGCCTGCATAGCCCTGGCCGATGGCACGCTGATCCGTGGTCGCGGCTTCGGTGCGACCGGTGTCGCGGCGGCTGAGCTTTGCTTCAACACAGCCATGACGGGCTATCAGGAGATCATGACCGATCCGTCCTACGACGGTCAGATCGTCACCTTCACCTTCCCCCATATCGGCAATGTGGGAACGAATGCGGAGGATGAGGAGGCCGGGCGGCCGTTCGCGCGCGGTATGGTGGTGCGGCTCGATGTGACCGATCCGGTGAATTGGCGCTCAACCGCGCCGCTCGACGCCTGGATGGCGCGCAACGGTCTGATCGGGGTCGCCGGTGTCGATACGCGCCGGCTGACGCGGCTCGTGCGGGAGCAGGGGATGCCGCATGCTGCTATCGCGTATGATCCCAACGGCCAGATCGATACGGACGCCGTGATCGCCGCGGCCCGTGCCTTCGAAGGATTGGAGGGCGCGGATCTGGCTGCCGGGGTAAGTGCTGCGCAGAGTTACGCTTGGCACGAGACCCGCTGGGCCTGGGGCGAGGGGTTCCGCCCGCTCGGCAAGGCTCGTGCGAAGGTCGTCGCGATCGACTACGGAGCAAAGCGCAACATCCTGCGCTCCCTCGCCTCGGCCGGGTGCGATGTGACGGTGCTGCCGGCGCGTGCGACCGCGGCCGAGGTGCTCGAGCATCAGCCTGACGGCATGTTTCTCTCGAACGGGCCAGGCGATCCGGCGGCGACCGGAGAGTATGCGGTGCCGATGATCCACGGCGTGCTCGACGCCGGGAAACCGATTTTCGGTATTTGCCTCGGCCATCAGATGCTGGCGCTGGCTTTGGGCGGTCAGACGGTGAAGATGAAGACCGGGCATCACGGCGCCAACCATCCGGTGAAGGAAATCGCGACCGGAAAAGTCGAAATCACCTCGATGAACCATGGCTTCGCGGTCGATGCCGAAAGCCTGCCGAAGGGTGTGGTCGAGACCCATGTGAGCCTCTTCGACGGTTCCAACTGCGGTATCGCGCTGGAGGACCGGCCCGTCTTCTCGGTGCAGCAGCACCCCGAGGCGAGCCCCGGCCCGCAAGACAGCTTCTATCTCTTCGAGCGTTTCGTCGATGCCATGACCTAAGCTCGCCGCCGCGCCACATCTCAAAACGCAACCGACGTCTTCAGAGAACATTAAGCCGCGTAAACGACAGTTGACAGCGTGAGTTTGTCATCTGGGTTGCTGCGTAATGTGTCCTCCCTCGCGTCCGTCGGCGCCTCGCCGGCATAGCGACTGTCAGTTCTTCGATTTGCGGAGCGGTCGTCCTTGCACCGGTTGCAAGCGATGACTGCGCCCAACGATACCTCCGAGTTGGGTGGGGCGGTCGTGCTGCCGCTCTTCGACGACGAGGTCGAGCCTGCGCCGCTTGATGATGATTGGGCGCCACGGAGGGCCTCCGGTCTTTTGGTGCTGACCGAGGCCGATCTCGCGCCGAGAACGCCTAGGGTTGAGCCGCGGCCGCCGATGCCGGCGCATGACGATGCCGCCGTCATCGGGATCGGCATCGCGGATCTCGTCTCCGATCCGCCGGACCCTGCGCTGTTTCAACGGGGGGAGATCGGTCATGCCGCCGATCCTGCGTTGTTGCTTGAGCTGAGGATCCTGCCTTGGCAGCGCATCGCGGGGCAGGTCATTTGGGTGAGCGACGCGATCGGTCGTCTCGACTCCGTCGCCGAGGTTCTGCGCTCCCACGGTCTGTCCCCGGGCGAGGTGCTGTTCGCGCACGCCGATACGCCCGAGTTCGAGCGTGCGTTTGCGGCAAGCTATGGCAGACGGCTGGCTGCCCGCGCCGCCCGCGCCGTTCCGGCATCGGAGAGCGTGCGTGGCCTTCGCACCCATCGCCGGGCGATTTTCGTGACGCTGGCGGTTGCTCTCAGCGTAGCGATGCTCACGCCCGAGGCTGCGGCGCTTTCGATCTTTGCGACCGTCTTCGCGGTGAATTCGCTCACAGCCCTCCTCAGGCTTGTGGCCTTCGCTGCATCCTTCGGGGTGAAGCGGCACGATGCTGAGGCGCTTCGTTCTCTGCCGAGGCAAGACCACGACCCGTCCTGGCCCACGATCAGCGTTCTCGTCCCCCTCCATCGCGAGGCCGAGATGGTGCCCCGACTGATCGCAGCACTCGACCGGATCGACTATCCCGAGCATGCCCTCGAAGTTCTGCTCGTCGCCGAAGAGACGGACCGGGCGACGATCCGCGCGCTCGAAACGGTGCCAATGCCGCTCTCGATGCGCATGGTGGTCGTCCCCGATGGCGGACCGAAGACGAAGCCGCGCGCCCTCAACTACGCGATGGGGTATGCGCGTGGGGAAATCGTCGGGATCCTCGATGCCGAGGATCGGCCCGAGCCCGGGCAACTTCGCGCCGTTGCAGGAGCGCTCCGCACGCTCCCTGATCGTGTTGCCGCGGTGCAGTGCCAGCTCGTCTACTTCAATGCGCGCGAGAACTGGATCACGCGCTGCTTCCAGCTTGAATACGCGATCTGGTTCGATGTTCTCCTGCGCGGGTTCGAGCGGCTGGGCCTGCCGCTCCCCCTCGGAGGCACCAGCGTCTATTTCCGGCGGGAGGCTTTGGCGGAAGTCGGGGGCTGGGACGCGCATAACGTGACCGAGGATGCCGATCTCGGCATGCGCCTCTTCCGCCATGGCTACCGTGTGAAGGTGTTGAGTGCTGCGACCGAGGAGGAGGCGAACTGCCGACCCCTGCCGTGGATCCGTCAGCGTTCGCGCTGGTTGAAGGGGTATCTGCTGACCTGGCTCAGCCACGCGCGCGCGCCGTTCCGGCTTTGGCGGGAGATGGGGACGCGCGGCTTTCTGGGGTTCAACATCCTCTTCCTCGGCGCTGCCTGTGCCTATCTCGCGATGCCGCTCTTCTGGGTTTCGGTGATCGGATGGACGGTCGCGGGCGTCACACCTTGGGACAGTTTCGTGCCTGGCTGGGCTGTCTGGCCGCTCGGCATCTCGCTCGGCGGTGGGCAGGCGCTCATGCTTGCGGCTGCGACCCTTGCGATGTGGCGCAAGCGCGCGCTCGATCTGCTGATCTGGGTGCCGACGCTGCCACTTTATTGGACCCTCGGCGCGCTTGCTGCGTGGAAGGCGGTGATCGAGCTCTTCGTCGCGCCATACTACTGGGACAAGACCAAACATGGCGTGACGCGGATGATGCCACTTGCAGGCCGCACGCGATCCAAAGCTCTGCGCCATGCCGGGATCGCCCCTTACCCGGACGCGCGGTTCAGTGCACGGCCACCCGCCTGAAGCTCTCGTGGGCCAAGCACTGTCGTGAGACGGCACCAACGCAACAACACGGTGATCTGCCCTCGTCAAAGGCGGCGGCGGCGCCATCATCCCAGTCGGAGCGGAGCCGCTGCCGGCGGCTCGAGCATGAGATCCTGATAGAACGGGAGAATTCCGGGATGATCGATACCACCACCACAAACCGCCGAAACTTGATGCTGGGCGCTGCGGCGCTGCCGCTTGCCGGCGCTGCCGCAAGCGCCGCCGGCGCTGCCGGCGCTGCCGTGCCGGCCCAGCAGGGTGTTCTCCGTCCGGGCATCTACCGCTTCAAGCTTGGCGCCTTCGAAGTCACTTCAATCCTCGATGGGGCGGTCCAGCTCGACGGCCCTCACCCGATCTTCGGCCAGAACGTCACGCAGGAGGATGTCGCAAACCTTGCCGCCGAGAACTTTCTGCCGCCGACCCGCATGGAGATCCCGTTCACCAACACCTTGGTCAACACGGGTTCCGAACTCATCCTTTTCGACACCGGCAATGGCGACAACGGGCGCCGGCCTGCGGCGGGAAACCTGGTCGCGAGCCTCAAGAGCCTCGGCATCGAGCCGGGCGACATTACCCATGTCGTGATCACCCATTTCCACGGCGATCACATCAGCGGGCTGACCGAGGGCGACCAGCCCACTTACCCGAACGCCGCCTACGTGATCGGCGCGGAGGAGTTCAACCACTGGACCGCCGAAGAACTCTTGAGCAGCGAGAGCATGCGCGGCCGGGCGGAGCTCGTGCAGAAGAAGGTCGTGCCGTTCGCCGAGAAAGCGAAGATGATCGCGCCGGGTGAGAGCGTGCGTTCCGGGATCGAGGCCGTGAACGCCTTCGGCCACACGCCAGGCCACATGGTCTACCATGTCGAGAGCGAGGGGAAGCGGCTGCTGATCACCTCCGACACCGCCAACCACTATGTGATGAGCCTGCAGCGGCCGGACTGGCATGTGCGCTTCGACATGGACAAACAGGCGGCGGCGGATACGCGGCGGCGCATCTTCGGCATGTTGGCGGCCGACAAGATCCCGTTCATCGGCTATCACATGCCGTCGCCCGCGGTCGGTTATGTCGAGCCGATGGGCGATGGTTTCCGCTATGTGGCTGCGAGCTATCAGCTCAATCTCTGAAATGCGCGGCCGTACTGCGGGGCTTGCCTGGATCATCGCCAGCGCCGGTCCCGCTCCGGCAATCGCGGAACCGGTGCCGGCCGTGCCTCATGCGGTCGTCCGGCTGGCGGTGCCGGGCGCCCAACCGGGGATCGCCGCCTGCGGTTTCGCCTTCGACATCGCGGGCCATCGCGTGGAACTGGTGCTGGAGCGTGGGGCCGAGGGAGCGGTTGCGAGCCTCTCTTCTCCCGATGCCCTTGCCGTCGATCTACGCCCGGGGGACGCGGCGCCGGACTGTACCGACACGACAGGGGCGAACGCGATCGCCGAGGCAGACAGCGACAGCCTGGCAGTGATGTTTCAGCGGATCGCCGTCTCGGGCGCGACGCTCTGCCGGCGCGACGATGCGGGAACGGCGGTGTCACGTGCGGCCGGCCCGCTCCCAAACCAGGTGCGCGCGCTCTTCCTCAACTGCTCGGGCGATCTCTACCGTCTGGAACGCTAGGTCTTCTCGTCTTAGGCGCGCGCCCTTCGTGAGCATGGCCGCCTTTGTTTAGAACCGGATCGCCGGCTTGCGTGATGTCCCTTCGCGCGGGGCTTGCGCCGGCCCGCACCCTGCCTAATGTGCGCCGCAACAGGGACGGTCGCCGACTGGGTGGCCTATCCGCTCAGAAGGAGAGTTCCGATGAAGAAGGTTTTCCCGGACGCAGCGGCGGCGCTCGAAGGCGCGCTGTTCGATAACATGACGATCGCAGCCGGCGGTTTCGGCCTGTGCGGCATTCCGGAGAACCTCATTTCGGCGATCAAGGCTTCGGGCACGGCCGGGCTCACCATCGCCTCCAACAACGCCGGCGTCGACGATTTCGGGCTGGGGCTGCTGCTCCAGGGCAAGCAGGTGAAGAAGATGATCTCATCCTATGTGGGCGAGAACGATCTCTTCATGCAGCAATACCTCGCCGGGGAACTGGAGATCGAGTTCAACCCGCAGGGCACGCTGGCGGAGCGGATGCGCGCGGGCGGCGCCGGCATCCCAGGCTTCTACACCAAGACAGGCGTCGGCACGCAGGTGGCCGAGGGTAAGGAGCACAAGGACTTCGACGGGGAGACCTATATCCTCGAGCGGGGGATCGTCGCTGATCTTTCCATCGTGAAGGCCTGGAAGGCGGACGAGACGGGGAACTGCATCTTCCGTAAGACCGCTCGGAACTTCAACGTGCCCGCCGCGATGTCTGGCAAGCTCTGCGTGATGGAGGTCGAAGAGATCGTGCCCGTTGGCAGCATCGATCCGGATCTCATCCATCTGCCGGGGATCTATGTGCACCGGCTGATCCAGGGCAGCCACGAGAAGCGCATCGAGCAGCGCACCTTGCGCCCCCGTGCGGCCTGACGCGGATGGGCGCTGCAGGAGAGCGGATGCGCGCGATCCTTGCCGAGGCTGAGGAGATCGCCACGGAACGCTTCGGTGAGACGGCGGTGCGCGAAATCCCGCTTCTCGTGACGTCGGTGGCGATGGGGATCGCGCATCTAGAAGCTGCGAGTGCCACGGGAACACGGTCGGTATCAGAAACGTCTGAAGATCAGGACGAGAGTCGCAAAGGAGGGTTCGATGCCCTGGGATCGTAACGAGATGGCTGCGCGGGCGGCGCAGGAGCTGGAAGACGGGACCTATGTGAACCTCGGGATTGGGATCCCGACGCTGGTGCCGAACTTCATCCCCGATGGCGTGACCGTGACGCTCCAGTCCGAGAACGGGATGCTCGGCATGGGCCCGTTTCCCTATGAGGGCGATGAGGACCCGGACCTGATCAACGCGGGCAAGCAGACGATCACGGAAGTGCCCAACACCGCCTATTTCGATAGCGCCACATCGTTCGGCATGATCCGCGGCGGTAAGATCGCGATGGCGATCCTGGGCGCCATGGAAGTGGCCGAGAACGGCGACCTCGCCAACTGGATGATCCCGGGCAAGCTCGTGAAGGGCATGGGCGGCGCGATGGATCTGGTTGCCGGCGTCAAGCGCGTGGTCGTGATCATGGATCACACCAACAAGAAGGGTGAGACCAAGCTTCTCAAAGAATGCACCCTCCCTCTCACCGGCAAGGGCGTCGTCGACCGCGTGATCACCGGCCTCGGCGTTTTTGACGTGGTCGACGGCGGTTTGCAGATCGTGGAGTGCGCCCCCGGGGTCGACGTCGCGGAGATCCGCGAGAAGACCGAAGCCACGATCGTCGCCTAGCAGGCCGGAGGACATTCGCCCAGGAACCGCGAAACGTTGAAATTGGCGATAATGCCAAATTTCAGTCCCAACGCCGCCTCGTTGATCCTTGAGTAATGGCACGTCCGCCGGGCACTGGTTGTGGCTGGCGACTCAGATAGCGGGAGGGCGGTAACACGCCGCGTTCTGTTCAATCTGCTGGTCCGAGGGGGTCGGCACAGGAAAGCTGGAGACTGGAAATGATGAACTTTCTTAAGAACGAGGCCGGCGCCGTGACCATCGATTGGGTCGCGCTTGCCGCGGGCCTGCTGATCCTTGGCGTTGCGATCGTCGGCCTGCTCTCGGACGAGCTGCAGACCGTGATCGACGCGATCGAGTCTTCGCTTGAGCTCGCCACGAATGTGAGCGCGCCGACCTGATCTGACTGCGATCACACTCTATGCGAAGGCGCGCCAGGCATCTGGCGCGCCTTTTCGTTTGTGCCGCGCGGCAGGGCCATGGCCCGATTTGCCAGCGTGAACCTGGCCGAGCGTTGGTCTACCGCTGGGCGAGTTGCCAGTCGCAGGGTGAGCGCGGCGTGTCCGGTGCTCGAAGGCAAAGCGACTCGACCGCCACCAATGCATCGAACACCTTCACGACGTAGTCGCGCGTCTCCCGATAGGGCGGCACACCGTTGTGCCGGGCCACAGCCCCTTCGCCGGCGTTGTATCCGGCAAGGGCGAGGAGCGGGTCCTGTCCGAAATTGTTCAAGAGCCAACTAAGATACGCAGCGCCGCCGAAGATGTTCTCGCGCGCGATGTAGCTGTTCGCGACGCCGAAGCGCCGAGCGGTGGCGGGCATGAGCTGCATGAGACCCTGCGCGCCCGCGTGGCTCTTGGCCCGCTCGCGCCCGGCGCTCTCAACGGCGATCACGGCTGCAATCAAGGCCTCGGAGATTGTGTGCCGCTCGGCTGCTGCGGCGATGGTTTGCCCATAGGCACCCACGATATCGGCAAGAAGACGCTGGCTGGCGATCGGCGAACTGCGTCGACGGCGCTGCCGCATGGTTTCGATCGCCTGACCCCAGCGGAGAGGTGAGCCCGCCCCACGATCGGTTTGATGCACTTTCCAGAACCAGTCTTGTGGCCCGACCGCACGCAAGCCGCCGCGCCTGACCGTTCGACTTTCTCCGCCGCTGGGCCGTCGGGGCTCCTCGCTCAGAACACGCCTGTCAGGGCCCGGTAGGGGAAGGCGTGCCTCGCCGGCGCGGGGCACTTTCACAATGTTCATGCCCGAACGATCACCCACCCGGACGCTGTTTTTCAGTGTGCCCGCATACGAAAATGATTCGTCTGAAATCGGGACAAGCGCCAAAAGCACCGTCCCGCAAAGTAAGGCGCAAATGCTCGTGCCGCCACATTCTCGCCTCATTTGACCCGCTTCCCCATCCAAATAAGGCAGCCCCGCCTTTTTCTTCACTCTAATGACTACATTCAAGACTAGCAAAATACAAACATTGAGTACCTGAGAAATGCTGCTTTGCGACTTGTGTTGCGGGTGGTATCTCTTCCTCCACAGGGAATTGGGGCGAGGAACCGCAACTTCCCCGTCTGGTCACGGAGGCCAGGGAACAAACGACTGCATCGGAGATGGAAATGATGAACTTTCTTAAGAACGAGGCTGGCGCCGTGACCATCGACTGGGTCGCGCTTGCCGCGGGCCTGCTGATCCTCGGCGTTGCGATCGTCGGCTTGCTCTCGGACGAGCTGCAGACCGTGATCGACGCGATCGAGTCTTCGCTTGAGCTCGCCACGAACGTGAGCGCGCCGACCTGATGGTTGGTTTCGGCGCGAACCCGCGCCGAGGGTAAGACGGCACGCAGCCTGCACTCACTGGGCTGCGTGCCCATATCGGCACCATAAATGTGCGGGCTTATGTTGTAGGCGGCTGGACCAGCCAGCGTTTGGAAGTGGCAAGGGGTAGCGTCCCCGAGAGTTTGTCCGGAGATCAGGCGATGGCGAACAGTGTTTTCTTTACTGACGAGAATGGCGCCGTGACGATTGATTTCGTCGCACTGGCTGCTGGGCTCTTGATTTTGGGTGTCGCGATCGTCGCGCTGTTGCAGGACGAAATGCAGACAATCGTGTCCGAGATGGAGCTGATCTACCTCACAGCGGACGATATCAACCCGCCAAGCTGATGCTAGGGTTGTTGGCATCGGATGTTCGCCCGATTTGAGACGGCTTTCTGAGGTAACGAAGTTCTGTACTGTCGCGCTACCACTGATTCATGCATACTGCGCTAGGTGGATGAGGCAGCTCGCCGGTAGGGAATCAACATGAGACTAATCGGAATTCTTGTTTTGCTCGCGGGCATCGGGCTCGCTGGCGGGGCGCTGGTTTACGCGAACAAGCTGTTCGCGAAGTATGAGCTGCTCGCCAGTCAGCCTCCGAAGGTTGAGCAGATCCCCGGAGAGACGATCACGAAAGTGGTCGAGGAAGAGACTATCCCGGTCATCGTGGCGGCGTCGACCATCAAATATGGGGCGCGCGTTGAAGAACAGCACGTGCGGATCATCGACTGGCCGGCCGACAGTGTGCCTCAGGGGGCATTTACGTCGCCGGAGGATCTGATCGGTGACATCATGGCAGAGCGTCGGGTGGCGATGCGCCAGATCGACGAAGGCGCGCCCATACTAGAGAGCATGGTGACGGGGTTCGGTGAGGACAGCCGAATGGCGATGCGCCTCGGCGAAGGCCGCCGCGCGTTCTCGATCCCCATCAATGCGCTTTCAGGCGTGGCGGGGTTCATCGCGCCGGGCGATCGCGTCGACATCATGCTCACGGAGAGCACCGCCGGTGTTTTGAAGTCCCGCGTCATCCTGCGCGACATGCTGGTGATCGCGGTCGATCAGCAGTCCGAACAGATGCGGCGCGATGCGCGGGTTGGCCGGGTTGCAACCATGGATGTCAGCACGCGTGAGGCCCAAATCCTCTCGGTGGCTCAGTCTGTCGGCAAACTAACACTAACACTGCGTGGCGCTGGCGACATCAGCGACCGTGACGAGGATGTCGATCCAGTGACCTTTGCCGATATCCGCGGCGAGGTGAAAAAGGTCGAGAAGAAGCAGGCCGCACCCAAGACTGTGGTTCGGGTCCGCAAGGGCACCGGCGGGACGGAATCCTACACGTTTGACTGACTTTGCCGGCCATCCTCTGGATGGCGTGCGGGGATTGAGGGGCGGCCCCGCAAGGGCCGCCCCTTCGCTTTCTGTCTCCTTGCGGCACATCTGCCACGCCTCGCGCGCGCGGGTCGCAAAAGCGGCGAATCGAGTTGAGCATCGCCGCATAAGCGTGTGTAGTTCTTCGACAACTCTCGCAACCTACTATCACTTTTGGGGGGCTTTAGACGTGATGCAGGGCAGAGATCTCTCCCGGGTCCTGTGGTGTGTGTTGGTGTCAGCCGGCCTTATGCTGGCCTCGATGGCGCATACAACACAGGCCATCGCACAGGAGTCGGTGCTTTCGACAGCGCGCGGGCTGGCGTCGGATGACGTGAACGTGCTTGTCAATCGGGCGATCGTCGTCCGAAGCACACAGCCATTCGTCGAAGTCTCGGTCGCTCAGCCCGAGATCGCCGACGTATCGCCGTTGTCGGATCGGGCGATCTACGTCTTCGGGCGCGCTCGTGGCGTCACAACACTCACGCTGTTGGGTGAGGGTGGCCGGCTCATTGCCAATGTGGAGGTTCGGGTTACGCCCGATCTTTCCGAGTTGAAGCAACAACTCGCCGAGGTGCTCCCAGAGGAGCCGATCGAAGTCCGCGTCGCGGGCGGCAGCCTGATCCTGTCGGGCGTCGTGTCTGGCAAGGCGAAAATCGCGAAGGCGTTGGACCTCGCCGGGCTCTATGTCGGCGGCAACGTCTCCAACATGATGTCGGTCGGTGGCACGCAGCAGGTCGCTCTGAAGGTGCGCATTGCTGAGATGAGCCGTTCGATCGGTAAGGCTCTCGGCATCTCGACCGGTGCGACAGGTGTCACAAACCGTACCTCGACGCTCGCTCAGACAGGCGAAAGTCTCGAAGTCGATCCGAATGGGGATGACGGCGAGATCTTCACGCAGCTTGTGAGTGGTTTCGGAACCTTCGGTGCCGTCTTCGCCATTGCCGACAGCTTCCTTCTCGGCATCACCATCGATGCAGCAGAAGGTCGGGGTTTCGCGCGAACGCTCTCCGAACCGACGCTCGTGACCATGTCTGGTCAGTCAGCATCATTCCTGGCGGGTGGCGAGGTGCCGATCCCGGTGGTGACGGAAGAAGGGGCAAACGTGTCGTTCCGCCCCGTCGGTGTGTCACTAAATTTCACACCGGTGGTGCTTGATGACGATCTGATTAACATCGCGCTTACGACTGAGGTCTCAAGCGTCGATGCGTCGCTCTCGAGCTTCATCTCCTCGTCGGGCGGCGCCACGTCGACAGTTCCTGGGTTCACGAGCCGGCGAGCATCGACGGTGGTCGAGCTGCGCGACGGTGAAAGCTTCGCAATCGCCGGCCTGCTTGAGGAGACGTTTGCCGACAATCTGTCCCAGGTACCTTGGATTGGCGATGTGCCGATCATCGGCAACCTCTTCCGCTCAGTCGACTTCAACCGCGGCGAGAGTGAGCTTGTGATCCTCGTGACGGTGCATCTCGTGACGCCGGTGGCGGATGAGGACGCCATTCTCCTGCCCACGGACAACGTCGCGTTCCCATCGGAAGCCGATATCTTCCTACGCGGGCGGCTCGAAGGGTCTGCTAATCGGCCAGGTCCGGCGGGGCAGGACTTCGACGGTGCCTATGGCTATGTGGTGGAGTGAGGGACATGCAGATCATGAAAATCGCTGGCCTTCTCGTCGGGGGCCTTCTCATCGCCGGCTGTGCCCGGGAGGTTGGGACCTTTGAGAACCCGAATGTCGGGTTCACCACGAAAACCAACGCTCGGGTCCAGACCGCCTATGGCGATCTCGAACAGCGTCGGCGCGACTTGTCGATCGCCTTTAGGGCGGCGGCACCGGACACGGTCACTTTCGACTTCAACCGCTCTACGCTGAAGCCCGAGGCGCGTCGCGCTCTCGATCAGCAGGCGGCGTGGCTGATGGCGAATGAGGGGACACTGATGGCCGTTGTCGGCCATACTGACCTGGTGGGATCCGAGTCCTACAACAACCGGCTCGGACTTCGCCGAGCGCAGCGTGTGGTCAACTATTTGATCGCGAAGGGCGTCGACCGGGATCGGCTGGAAGCCGTGGAGAGCCGCGGCGAAAGCGAACCAGTTGTCGACACGCAAGAGCGGGAAGAGCGTAATCGCCGTACCGTGACCGTCGTGGCCGGTTTCGACCGGATCTATGTCGGTACGGGGCTCCCGGGCGTTATCGCCAACCGTCTCTATCGTGAATACCTCGCCAACGGCTTTGTCGAAGGCGGCGACGCTGAAGAGTAAGTTCGGGAAGCCCCTGCCGCTGTGAAGCCGCAGGGGCATTCCTCTCCCAATCGATTTTCTCGACTCTGGCGCCGGGTTGCTGCCACAATCCTCATTCAATGAAACCTAGGGTAGTGGCGCAGGGGCCGCTGCTGGGTTGGCCCGGTTCGGTTTCGCTTTTCCGGCGCGCGTATATACTGGTCGCCCCTGTGCGCCTGAAACTGAACAAGGTGAGCTAACGAATG
>JBCDFC010000003.1:0-49113 GCA_039178805.1 Pseudomonadota bacterium
CATCGCCCGAGCAAATGCAGCAAATCATGGCCGCTTGGCACGCGTGGTTTGACGTGCGCCTTGTGCTTGCCGAGATTGCCTGAGGCTACGAGGCTGCCTAGGACATCCACGATCACGCGGGTGCCCATTAGGGCGGTAATCTCCGACTGATCGTAAGGTGGCGAGACCTCGACCAGTTCCATCCCGCAGATGCCCTCTGCTGCGACCTTGGAAGCGAGCGCGAGCGCCTCGCGCGGCAGGAACCCGCCCGGTTCCGGCCAACCGGTGCCGGGGACAAAGCCGCAATCGATGCTGTCGATGTCGAAGGACATGTAGACCATGTCGACGCCGTCCCAGGCCATCTCGAGCGCCATCTCGGCGGTCTTGTCGACGCCCATCCGCTCCATATCCGACATGGTGATGATGTTGGTCTCCCGCTCCCGCGCGACCTTCACCGCCTCCCGCGGGACCTGCCAGCCACCAATGCCGACCTGAACGAGGTTCTTGGCCGGCACATTCGGCAGGTTCGTCGCGTGGAACCACGGCGTCGTGTGCATGCGCTCATCGAGGTCCTTTTCCTGGATGTCGGCATGGCGGTCGAAATGCACGATCCCGATCTTCTTCGATGTGCACGCCGCGATCCCCCGCACCGTCGGGAAGCCGATCGAGTGATCGCCGCCGAGGATGATGGGGAAGCTGCCGCTCGAGAACACATGCGCGCAGGCCCGGCTGATTTGATCGAAGGTTTTCTCGATATTCGCGGGGATCGTGAAGATGTCCCCCGCATCGCAAAGCGTCATCTGCTCGCGCAGATCGATCGCCATCTCGTAGTTATAGGGGGTGTAGAGGGCCGAAATCTTGCGGATGCCCTGCGGCCCAAAGCGCGTCCCCGGCCGATAAGTCGTGCCCCCGTCGAAGGGCGCGCCCAGCACCGTCGCGTCGTAATGCGCTACCTCCGCCACGTTCTCGGCATAGGGCGCCTTCAGGAAGGTGTTGATGCCGGCATAGTGCGGCAGCTCCCCCCGCGCGAAGGTCGGGATCGACTTGTCCTCGATCGAGTCGGCACCCGTCAGTCCCATCGCGAGCGCCCAGCGCCGCTCCTCGTCCCAGCGGCCTTCGGGAAGCTCCCCCTCGGCCCTCATTGCCTTCCAGCCCTGCAGTTTAGACAGGTCGGGATGGTGGTGCCGCGCCTCCTCGCGCCGGGGATGGGGGCCGGCGCGGCGGCTCGCGCGCCTCTCAGCTCTGATCATGGTCGATCTCCGTCTCGGTCGAAGTCTCGGTCGAAGTCTGGGGGCCTTGCGGGCCCAGGAGGCGCTGGAAGGGGATGCCGCCGTCGCGGGCATCAATATCGTAGGTGATCGTCGCACCATAGCGCGTCGGCTCATCCGGATCCCAGCGCAGCTTGTCGAAGACGATCACCCGGTCGCCGAGCTTGAAACCCTCTTCGAGGTCGTGGGTGACCATGAAGACGGTCATCGCCGTCTCGCCGCGCAGCTCGCCCAGAAAGTCGTGCATCTGCAGCCGCGTGCCTGGGTCGAGCGCGCCGAAGGGCTCATCGAGGAGCAGGATCTTGGGCCGCGCCGTGAGCGCCTGCGCGATGGCGAGCCGCTGCTGCTGCCCACCCGACAGCGTGTGCGGGTAGGCACCGGCAAGATGGCCGAGCCCAATCCGCTCCAGCGTCTCATGCGCCCGTCCACGCGCCGCACGACGCCCATCGCCCCAGAACCGGCCAAAGGGGCGGCCGCTGCCCATTTCCTCGGCCGCCACCACATTGTCGCGCACAGTGAGATGCGGGAAGACCGAGTAGCGCTGGAAGACGATGCCCCGCTCGGGCCCCGGTTCTTCGACAGGCGGATTGCCTGCGACCCGGATCTCACCCCGTTTGGGCAGCTCTTGGCCCAGCAGGAGCCGCAGGAAGGTGCTCTTGCCGCAGCCCGACGCGCCGACGAGGGACAGGAACTCACCCTCCTCCGCCTCGAGGCTGACCCGCTCCAGCACCGAGACCGCGCCGTAGCCGTGGAAAAGCCCCTGCACGGTCACAAAGCTCATGACGCGGCCCAAGGGTAGAGCCTGCGAGAGGTTGCCGCGAGCAGCCGGTCGAGGAGGAAGGCCAGGAGCGTGATCCAGCCGACATAGACCAGGATCACATCCATCGCGAGGAAGCGGCGCACAAGGAAGATCCGGTAGCCGAGACCGTCCGTCGAGGCGATCGCCTCCGCCGCGATGAGGAAAAGCCAAGCGGGGCCGAGGGCGAGCCGCACCGCCTGAAAGAGCCGCGGCATGAGCTGCGGCAGCACCACGCGAAGCGCGATCACGACCGATGAGGCGCCCAAGGTCTCCGCCTTCACGATCAGCTCGCGCGGGATCTCCATCGCCCGCTGCGCCATGTCTCGGACGAGCACCGGTGCTATGCCGATCACAATGAGCGCGACCTTCGACGTTTCACCCAGCCCGAAGGTGAGGAAGAGGATCGGCAAAACCGCGAGCGGCGGCACCAAGGAGAGCGCCGAGACGAAGGGCCCGAGCCCCGCCGCGACCCCGGGAAGGGTGCCGATCATGAGCCCAAGCCCGAGCCCGAGCGCCGCGGCGATCCCGACCCCCGCGCCAAGCCGCAGGAGCGACGAGCCCGTGTCCCGCCAAAGCAGCACGGCACCCGAGCGCCGGTCGGGCTCCGTCGCCAAGCGCCTGGCCGTCGCCACGATCTCCGAGGGTGGGGGCAAGAGCCTGTCGCGCGGGTTCTCCGCCCGCCGCGCATCCGAGGCGAGCGAGTAGACCAGTAGCACGAGCAGGAACGGCACGAGCGCAAGCGCCACCCCTGCCAGCCGCCCGGGCCGCCGGTTGATGAGCCTCATACCGGCCTCCTGCGACGCCCGCCTAGAGCGCGCCGTCCGCCGCCATCTGCATGAACTCGGTCGTGTAGCGGAACTTTACATTGCCCGGATCGCCCGTCGTCGAGCCATCGGGATAGGCGACACCCACGAAGTCCGCCGAGGGCGCGCCCTCGCCCAAGATGCCTTTGTCGAACAGGAACTCAGCCACATAGGTCATCGTCTGCTTAAGCTGCGCATCCTCGGTAAAGGCCACAGCCGTGGCCGGATCGTAGAACATCTCGGTCGTCGCAAGCTGCGCCTTGTAGCCCGCAAGATCGGTGCCCGAGGCCTCGGCCATCGCCGTCAGCGCCGCCTCGTCGCCCGCCGCCATCAAGGCCATCGTCTCGTACCAGGCACCGACCATCGCTTTGCCAAAATTCGGATTGTCGTTCAGCGTCTCGGTGTTCACGACCATAAGATCGATGATCTCGCCGGGGATGTCGGCGCTATCGTAGATCTTGGTCGCGTTGCCGCCGTCGAGGATCGTTGAGACAAGAGGGTTCCAGGTCACGACCGCCTCGACCTCCGGCGTCTCAGAGGCCGCGACCAGATCGGCGTCCGACGGGTCGATGACCGAAGCGAGATCCGCCTCCGACAGCCCCGCCTCGTCGAGCCCGCGCGCGAGCAGGTAGTGCGAAACGGAAAGCTCCACGAGGTTGACGGGCTTGCCCTGCAGATCGGCGATCGCGCTGCCGTCCTTGACCAAGACCGCATCGTTACCGTTCGAGTAGTCGCCGACGATCAGCGCCGTCGTATCGACGCCCCCACCCGACGGGATCGAGAGCGTGTCCATATTCGTCGCACTCACCCCGTCAAAAGCGCCGGCGGTGTATTGGTTGATGCTCTCGATATAGTCGTTGATCTGCACGACCTCGATCGAGATGCCGTATTTCTCGGCCCATTTGTCGATGATCCCGGCCTCGGCCATGTAGCCCCAGGGCATCCAGCCGACATAGATCGACCAGGCGACGCGGAACTCAGTCTTCTCCTCAGCGACCACATGGGTGGTGGCGCCGAGTGCGAGGGCCGCGGTAAGGCCGAGGACGCAGCTCTTGAGGGTGGTGCGCATTCATACTCTCCCGCCGCCCCAGCCTGCGGAAGACCACGGCGAGGGGACGGGGGCACGCGGCGGTCGGGATCGGCAGTGATCTCCCGGGATTTTGCCCCGCCGTGTGCCCGGGCCGGATTTTGCCGACCCAGGTGCCGCCTCTCGGACCAGGCGCTGCACGCAGCCGGAACCCTAGGCGTCCTACCGAGAGGCTCGATGCAAACCCGATGCCAGGGCTACGCCGGCGATCCTTCAGGGGCTCAGTCAGTTCACTGCCCAATCTGCAGGCACTTGATTGCCGACTAGGCAGACGCGTTTCGTTTAGGCGGCGGCAGCCTGAGCGGCGAAGGCTGCGGTGATTTCGTCGGTGGAGCGCACGGCACCGGTCTGGAGATACTCCATGGCGCGGAGCGACGCGTCATGGGCGGCCTCGGATGAGCCTCCGACCGCATCCCCGATCACCCGGGCGTGGTAGTCATGCTGATGGGCATCGACGAAAGTGTAGTGCACGCAGACATCCGTAAGCCCGCCGATCAGCACCACCGTCTCGGCCTTGAGCCCCTTCAGCAGGATCTCGAGATCGGTGCCGAAGAAGCAGGAGTAGCGGCGCTTGCGGATAAAGTAGTCGTCCGGGCGGAACCCCGTCTCCTCGACCGCGATCTCGGTGCCTTCGCGCCCCTCGACGCAGTGCACGTTTTCAGTGCCGTCAAGCTCACGGCCGAAATCCACCATGTTGGGGCGGTGCGCCTCTTGAAAGAAGACAGGCGGGATGCCCGCAGCCCGTGCAGCGTCGATCACGCGCCGCGCTCGCATCATGTTCGGGCGCCACGCAGGCATCTTCGGGATGCCGCCGTCATAGTTGTCGAGGAAGCCGCCCTTCTGAATGTCGATGACCAAGAGTACAGTGCGGCCGACGAGCATCGGGTTCCGAGCCATGACGGATCTCCTCCTTGGTGCGTTCGAGTAGCGCCACGCCGCTCAGCCTGCGGCCGCGCCCACCCACGACAGGCTTGACCGATTCGCATGAGCGAACTCTCAACGCCCTCTCCGACATTCGACCACGTCGTCCAGCGTGTTCGAACTCTGTTCACCGCTTTGGCTCTACTCTGCCGTGGGTGAGCGCGGCCGCGGGCCATCGGCCCGCGCGCCGGGCGACTGCCTGCAGAACTCTGATCATCAGCTTCCGCGGCTCTCATCGGCGCCCATCAGCCTCGGCAAATCGCCCCAGCGGCCAATCGCAGCGAAGACCAGGAATGAGACGGTGATGAAGGTGATCGCGGCGACCGCCATGGTCGGCGTGAACCCGTTGCGGAGCGAGTTGAAGATTTGGAGCGTTACCGTCGCGTAGGACGAGGCCGCCACGAAATAGACGACGATGAACTCGTTGAAGCTGAGGATCAGCGCGAAGAGGAAGCCCGAGATCGTATAGGGCACGGTCTGCGGGAAGACGATGGTGCGGAGCGCCACGGCTTCGGTCGCGCCCATCGTTGCCGCCGCATCGAGATGCGCTCGGTCGATGGCGGCAAGCCCGATCGACACGGTCGCGAGCGGGATCGCCGCGTGCAGGATGGCGTGGGAAAGGACGCCCGCCCACAGATCGCCAAGCCCCGCGGTGAAGGCCCAGAAGAAGCCGAGGCCGACGCCGAAGACGATGGGCGGCAGGACGAAGGGCAGTCCCACAAGACCCGCCAGCGCCTGCGCCGGCCAGCCGCCGCGGCGCCAGACCGCATAGGCCACGGGCCAGGCGATGGCCGTGGCGATGGCGGCCGAGGCGAAGGCCAGGATCAGCGAGGTCTGAAGCGAGCTGACCCAAACTGGATCGCCCACGAAGAACTCACCGAACCGGGCAAAAGTCGGGTCCTCGGGCGGAAAGGTCATCGTCCGCCCACCATTGAGCGCGGCCGCCATGACCACGACCACCGGTCCTGCGAGGAACAGGGTGCAGAGCGCCATATAGCTGCGCGCACCCCAGCTCATGCGGCGCCCCGCCGCTCAGCCATGCGCGAGAGCCATTGGGCGGCGCCCAAGAAGAGCGCGGCCGTCACGAGCAGCACGACCGCCTGTGCCGCGCCGAAGGGGGCATTCAACGTGGCGCCGCGCACCGCCTGATAGATCGAGACGGTGAGGGTCTGTTCGGGCGGTGCCGCGAAGACCGTGATCGTGACATAGGCGCCGAGCAGGTAGACGAAGAGGAGCAGCACCGCTCCGATCAGCGGCAGCCGGATCGCGGGCAACACGACCGTGCGCACCACCGTCCAGGGACCGGCACCCATGGTGCGCGCCGCCTCGAGCATCGCGTTGTCGATGCGCGAGAGCGCGGGGTAGAGGAGGATCACCGCGAAGGGCCAGACGAGATGTGTGAGCGCCAAGGTCGTCGCGAAACCCGATGGCTTGAAGCGCACGTTCCTGGGCGTTGCGAGCCCCCAATCGCGGAGGGTGCCGAACCAGCCGACTTCTTTAAGCCAATCGGTCAGGCCGGTCTCGCGAAAGACCATGGGCAAGCCCGAGCGGTTCGAGAGGAGAATGTCCCAGCCCATCACGATAAAAACCTCGGAGAGCGAGAGCATCGAGAGCAGGAAGACGAGCCAGACGGTCTGCATCCTGCGGCTCTGCCGGGTCATGAGATAGGTGAAAGGGAATGCGAGGGCGACGGCGATGATCGCGGCGAGAACGGCGTAATAGAGCGAGTAGAAGAGCTTCTGCAGGTAGATGAGCGACACTTCCTCCGGCCAGTTGATACCGACGAAGAAGAGCTCATAGGCTGAGAGCGTCGCGCCCCAGTCCCAATCGGCGCCCTGGATGTTCTCCCCGAAGCTGATGGCGAGAACGAGGGCGAAGGGCCCGAGAACGAGCAGCAGCACCGCGCCGACGAAGAGCGCGCGGAGCGTAGGCCAGAGCCTTTCGGGCAGGGCGGATGTGCCGTGCGACATGAGATCGACGGCCGCGCCGGCGCGATCCGGCGTCGCAGGCTCACGCGCGCTCACCCCCGCCCCATCGCCCGCCGCCGAGCCCCCCGACGACCCCGCCTCGCGCAGGCGCGATGTCGGGGTTGGGGCCGGTACTGGGGCGGTTGCCTCCGCACTCACGCCGCTTCCTCTCCCGGTTGGCCGGGTCTGCCGTCTTCGGGGAAGATGCGAAGAGCGGGCGCAGGCAGAACGGCGGTCACCCTGTCGCCTGCCGCATAGGCCGTTCGATCGCCCGCGCCGAGTTCGGCGATGAGGGCGAGATCGCCCGCGCGCAAATGGATCTCACGCCGCGGACCCACATCGCGAACGAAGGACACCGTCGCCGGCAATCCGTTCTCCGCCCCTCCCTCCCCGGCGAGCGCCACAGCTTCTGGCCGGCAGGCGAGCAGCAGCCGCGCGCCGTCTCGAAACCTTGGCGGCTGGGCCGGTGACAGCGTGCCGATACCGCCGTCGAGCGCGATTTCGCTGCCCATGAGCGTACCCGTGAGGAAATTCGCCTGGCCGATAAAGCCCGCGACAAACGCGGTCGCTGGGCGGTGATAGATGTCCTGCGGGCTGCCGACCTGCTCGGCCACACCCTTCGACATCACAACTATGGTGTCGGCCATGGTCATCGCCTCGCGCTGATCATGCGTGACGACGATCGTGGTGATGCCGATACGCTGCTGCAGCATTCGAAGCTCCACCTGCATCTCCTCGCGGAGCTTCGCATCGAGGGCCGACATCGGCTCGTCGAGGAGGAACACCGCGGGTTCTTGCGCAAGTGCGCGGGCGATGGCGACGCGCTGGCGTTGCCCGCCCGACAGGGCACCGATCCGACGGTCGCCGAGGCCCGTGAGCTGTACGAGATCGAGGAGTTCCACCGCCCGGGCCCGCCGCTCCGCCTTTGCGACACCCTCGATGGCGAGGGCATAGGAGACGTTCTCGGCGACGGAGAGATGCGGGAAGAGGGCGAAGGACTGGAACACCATGCCGAAGCGCCGCTGATGCGCCGGCAGATCGGTGATGTCCCGGTCGCCGAGCAAAACGCGCCCGGCGCTCGGCGCTTCCAACCCCGCGATCATCCGCAAAAGCGTGGTCTTGCCACAGCCGGAGGGGCCGAGAAGCGCCGTCAGCTCGCCTTCGCGGAAGGCGAGATCGATGCCCTCGACCGCCGTGAAGCTGCCGAAGCGTTTTGCGACGCCCTGAAGCGTCACGCCTGCCATCGGACCCTCCGCTTGGCGTGCATGATCAGCTCGTCGCCAGCATCTGCTCCCAGGTCTCCTTCATAAAGGTCTCGTGGTCGAGATAGGCCTCGAAGTTCGGGATGATCGCCGGCGTACCAGAGACGGCCCCGAACTCCTCGTCCGTGAGGTCCGTCTTCTCCTTCGCCATGAGCGGCGCGGTGCCGATCATCCGGGACATCAGGGACTGGGTCGACGCCTCGCAGGAGAAGGTGATGAACTCCTGCGCCTCCTCGGCTTTCTCCGAGCCTTCCGCCAAGCACCAGGAGCCGTAGTTCTGCGGATTACCCTCTTCGGGGAAGATCGAAGCGATGGGGAAGCCGTCCGACGCCATGAGCCCCGCGACGTCGTGGTAGTACATGCCGCCGATGACATCCTCGTTCTTCAAGGCCTGCTCCATCTGGCTCTCGGCCGGCCACCAGAGGGCGACATTGGGCTTGAGCTCCGCGGTCTTCTCGATCACGGCGCGGATGCCGTCCTCTGAGGAAAGGGTCGAGGGGCCGTCGAAGAAGGTCGTCGCGACCACATCCATGAAGTTCGAGTTGAACTCCTTCGAGATGCCGAGGGACGCCTCGAAGAGGCTCGTATCCCAAAAGGACTTCCACGATGTCGGTGTTTCGATCTCGTTCGTGTTCACCACCATCGAGACGAACCAGGACATGGCTCCGACGCCGCGCACGCCGCCACCCGCCTCGTAGATGAACACTTCTTCGAGGCCGGAGGCGGTCGGCACCTTGCTGATATCGAGCGGCGCCAACAGATCGCCGATCCGCGTCGCCTTGATCATCGTGTCGCGGCCATAGAGCGAAAGATCCGCCGGCACGGTACCCGCCTGTGCCGCCTGCTGCATGGTCAGGAGCCAGTCGGCGGAATTCGGCTGCGTCACGCTCTCGACGGCGATGCCCGTGGCCTCGGTGAAGGCCGGGTAGACATGCTTCTTGAAGCTGTCCTCGAAATACCCGCCATAGGAGCCGATCTTGATCGAACGGCTCTTCGCGATCGCCGGCGCACCCAGCGCCGAGACGGCGGCAAGGCCGGCGGTGCCGGCGAGGACGCGGCGGCGGGTGGGGGTCTTATAGCTCATCGGTCGTCTCCCTGTGGGCCATGGCGCGCCTCGGCGGCCGTCAGCACGTGTCTCCCATGGTCAGCAAGACCGGTGCCAAACGCAGTGCTAGGCCGCTCGGCACATGGCTTTGCCCGAACTGCCCAATCATTGGCCTTGCTTTCGCGAGCTGTCGATAGAATTTTGCGCAGACCGGCAGTGATGCCGCGAGAGCAGGCAGGGAGACGAAGATGGCAGCAGAGGCACTGACCGCGGCGCGGGTCGAAGAGGCGACGCTGCCGGTGATCGATTTGTCGGCGCTGCAGGGATCGGATCAGGCGGCGATTGCGGCGACTGCCGCGGCGCTTGGCCAGGCCGCGCGCACTTCCGGCTTTTTCTACATCACCGGCCATGGCGTGGCGCAGTCGCTGATCGAGGAGATGTTTGCCGCCTCGAAGGCGTTTCACGCGCTCCCCCGCGCCGAGAAGATGAAGCACTGGTGCGGGTTCAGCACGAACCATCGGGGCTATGTGCCCTTCGAGGAGAACGGTCGCGACTTCCCGAAGCGCATCAACATGAACGATGCCTGGGACATGTCCTACGAAGCACCGGCCGATCATCCCGACCACGTCGCGGGCTGGCGCATGACGGGCCCGAATGTCTGGCCCGAGATCCCCGGCTGGCGCGAGACGGTGTCAAGCTACTACGACGCCGTCTTCGCCCTCGGCCGGCGGATGATGGGAGCGCTTGCGCTCGAGCTCGGCGTCTCGCCCGAAGAGCTCTTCAGCCAAATCACCTGCCCCACATCGCAGCTTCGCATGCTGCGCTATGTGCCGAACGATCTGCCGCAGACCGCCGATATGGTCGGCATCGACGCGCACTCGGACTTCGAGTGCTTCACGATCCTGTTGCAGGGCGGGCCCGGCCTTCAGGTGATGAATGCGGAGGATGTCTGGATCGAGGCGCCCCCGATCCCGGGAACCTTCATCGTCAACATCGGCGACATCTTCGAGGCGTGGTCGGGTGGTCAGTTCAAATCGACGCAGCACCGGGTGATCAATACGGGCAACGAACGCTACTCCTTCCCGCTCTTCTTCGGGCTCGACTATCACGCGGTGGTGCAGCCGCTGGAGAAGTTTCGGACCGCAGAGACGCTGGCAAAGTATCCGCCCTTCAAGGCCGGCGATCATCTGATGCGGATGACGGTGAGTGGGTTCCGCTATCTGTGGGACGCGCATGAGCGCGGCGCCCTGCCGCTCGATTTCGAGATCCCCTCCGACAATCCGTTCAAGCGCGAGGCCAAAGGGTAACGATCACGACCGCCTGATCGGCCGCTCCATCGACCGCTTGTCTGCACTATTCTTTCAACGCAGAGTGCTTCGGTGGAAGACTGGGGGGCGCATGGCGGCGGTCGGCAACGGCGGAATGCCGGAATTCAAGCACTACACGCGCGGCGAACTGATCGCCGACGGGGTCGTGCACGCAGCCGGCGTGGTCCTTGCCCTCATGGCCGTCCCGGTCATGGTGACGCTTGCGGCCGTTTGGCACGGCAGCTTCTCGGTGGTTGCAGCAGCGGTCGTCTACGGCCTCTCGCTCATCGCGATGTTCGCCTTCTCGGCATCCTACAATCTCGTGCATCAGCCGCGGGCGAAGGCCCTTCTCAGGCGCTTCGACCACGGCGCGATCTTCGTGAAGATCGCGGGGACCTATACGCCTTTTGCAGTGCTGTTGGGCGGGTCGGAAGCCGGGACGATCCTGATTGGGATGTGGACCGCCGCACTCGTGGGCGTGCTCCTGATCCTGACCAATCCGCGCGGGCAGGCTTGGATCAGCCTGGTGCTGTATCTTGCCATGGGCTGGGCGGTGGTGGTCATCGGCGGCCCGATCCTGTCGCAGATCACCGATGCGGGACTCGCGCTGATCGTTACGGGTGGCGTGCTCTACACGCTGGGGGTGGCGTTTCACCTGTGGGAGCGGCTGCCTTATCAGAACGCGATCTGGCATGCGCATGTGCTCGCTGCGAGCCTTGTCTTCTACGCCGCTGTGCTGGTTGAGGTCGGCTCTACCGCGCCCTGATCAGACCTGCGGGCGGCCAGGTTTCGATTGGCGCGCCGGCGCTGGCCTGGCTGGACTGGGTGGACTGGCTGGCCTGGCGCCGCGCCCACCCACGACAGGTTAGGATGACGAGCTTAACGATCGGCGAACGCTGCTAACGGTTTCTGCGCAACACCATCAGGATCCGTGGTTTAGAGGCGCGCGGCGACAACTGTCTTCCTGCGCGGGGTGCCCGCCGATCCACGCTGCGGAACGATGGGCGATGTCAGAGCGCGCGGGCCGCCAGGGCGCCTTCGGCGATGGCGATGTGCACTTGTCGCGGCGCGATGCAGTCGCCGGCGCGCAGGCTCGGCAGGCCCGTCGCCTCGGCCGCGGCACCGAGCGGGTCGCAAGCGGCGGCACCGCGCCAATCGACGATGAGATCGACGTCCTCGATCACGCTGCCAGCGCCGCCGAAGAGCGACCGTGTGATCACCCGCCTGCCATCGATCCGGTCGACCGCCTCCGAGGGGCGGAAGACCGCACCAAGGCCAAGCAGCCGGCGATAGATCGGGGTGCGCACGGTCGGTGTGACGAGCTCGCCGACCGCGAAGGCGCTCGTCAGCACGGTCATTCGGTTCGTGTCGATCAGCGCATCCGCGGCGGACAGGGCCGCCCGTCCGCCCCCTTCGTCGACGATCACGACGTTGAGGCCCGTGAGGGGTGCCGCCTTCTGCTCGGCGATCACCTGCCAAGGGTCGGCAATGCGGATGGGCGAACCTTCGCTGCCAGGCAAGGGTGGGGAAAGCGCGGGCCGCGCCCCAGTCGCGATCACGACCGCGTCGGCATCGCCGTCGAGCTTGGCGATCAGTTCCTCGGTCATCGGGGTTTCGAGCCGGATGAGAACTTGCAGGCGGCGGAGCTGCCCTTCGTACCAGTCCAGCGTCCGCGCGAATTCTCGCGTCATCGGCGCCTCGGCCCAAAGTCGGAGCTGCCCGCCGAGCGCCGGTCCCGCCTCGAAGAGCGTCACGCGATGGCCGCGTTCGGCCGCCACCCGCGCAGCCTCGAGCCCCGCAGGCCCACCGCCGATCACCGCCACATGTTGCGGCCGCTTGGCGCGTGGTGGCGGCGGCAGGCTCCGCTCACGCGCTGCGGTCGGGTTGTGGAAACAGCGGATCGGCTTGCCCTCCATGGCACGCGCGATGCAGACATTGGCACCGACACACGGCCGAACGTCGTCAGCGCGCCCTTCAACGAGCTTCCGCACAAGATCGGGGTCAGAGATCTGCGCGCGGGTCATGCCGACGAGATCGGCCTTGCCGGCTACGATGATCGCCTCAGCATGGGCGGGGTTGGTGATCCGCCCGGTCGTCAGCACCGGCACCGGAACCACCGCTTTGATCCCCGCGGCAAGCTCAACGAAGAGCCCATGCGGCGCGGGCGTCGGCGGCCAGTGATCCATGCGCCCCTGCCGGTCGTAATTCGTGCCGACGATGACGTTGAGATAGTCGAGCTCCCCGGTACGGCAGAGAGCCGCCGCGATCCCCTGCAGATCCGCCGGCCCAAGCCCGCCCGCGACCCGCTCATCGCCCGGCAACCTGAGGCCCAGGACGCGGTCGGGACCAAGGGCCGCACGCGTCGCCGCAATCACCTCGCGAGCAAAGCGCAACCGGTTCTCGAGCGGGCCGCCATAGGCGTCGGTACGCGTGTTCGAGAAGGGCGAGAGGAAGGCGCCGATCAGGTAGCCGAAGGCGCCGAGCAACTCGACCCCGTCGAGCCCGCCTTGCCGCACGCGCGACGCGGCCTCGGCATGGGCCGCGACGATCTCGTCGATCTCGCCCTGGCTCATCTCCTTCGGTGTCTCGCGGACAAGGCCCGACATCACGGGCGATGGCGCCAGCAGCGGCCGCCCGGCATCGGTGTCGTTCACGGTCGCGCCCGCATGGCCGAGCTGGACGAGAAAGCGCCCGCCCTCCGCGTGAACCGCGTCGGCGAGGCGGCCATAGGCTTCGACTGCCCCCTCGCCATTCGCATGCAGCCCACGCCCACCGCCGACACCGCCCGTCCGGTGAACCGCCGAGGAACCCGAGATTTGCAACCCCGCGCCGCCCGCCGCCCGCGCGCGGTGATAGGCGATGTAGTCCGCGCCCGGCAGCCCGCGCTCCTCGATCCCCGGCACATGGGCCGTCATCACCACGCGATTGCGGAGCGTGATGGGGCCGAGCGTAAGCGGCGACAGCAGGTGAGCGAAGGCGCCGTCCACGCGGTTACGCGGTCAGATAGGCATGGGCCGAGAGCACATGCGTCCGCAGCACATGCATGAACTCGTCGATCTCCACATGCTCATCCGCGCCGCCCATGCCAGTGGGTGCGGGGCCGTAGACATAGGCGGGGATCCCCTCATACCGCCACAGCCGCGCATCCGTGCCGCCGATCGAGACCACGGGCACCGGGCGCGCGCGGCCGAGGGAGACGACCGTCTCGCGGATGATCTCCATCATCTCCCCATGCGGATCGCACCAGGAGGGCTCGTTGCAGCGATCCTCGACAAAACGCGCATGGGGGTGGCGCGCCGCGATCTTCTCGACCTCGGCCATCACCTGCGCCCGGCCAACACCCACCGGCAGGCGGATATCGGCCTCGAAGATGCAGGTATGCGGGATCATGTTGTTCTTGAGCCCACCTTTGATCGTGCCGATGTTGAGGGTCACCTTGGGCAGGACATCCGCCGCTCCCTCGCCCATCGCGCGATCCGTTGCCGCCCGTCCCTCCGCCCCCGTCTGGGCGCGCATGAGGTTGTGGGGCACCGGAAAGTCCAGGTCCTCCAACGTCTCGAGATCCTGGATCAGACGCATGGCGAGACGGGTCGCCGAGGGGCTCGCATGGGTGTAGGCGCCATGCCCCCCTGGCGTGCGGATCGTGAAGGTCAGCCAGAGCGGACCCTTCTCCCCATAGCGCACGGAATAGGGGCTCGACGGCTCACCATTGAGGCAGCAATCGCCCCTCACTTCCGGCTCGTTCGCCATCAGCCACCGCGCGCCCCAGGGCCCGAAGGTCTCCTCGTCCGAGACGCAAGTGAGCGTGAGACGGCCCTTCAGATCACCCATAAGCCGCGAGAGCAGGACATAGGTCCAGATGCTTGCTGAGGTGCCGGCCTTCATATCCGCCGCACCCCGACCATAGATCGCGCCGTCCCGTCGCTCCGCGCCCCACGGATCGGTCGTCCAGCCCTCTTCCTCGGGCACCTCGCCCACGGGAAAGACATCGATATGGCCGTTCAGCACGAGATGTCGGCCGGGCCGTCCGGTCTCGAGCGTGCCGATGATGTTGGGCATGGTCGGCTCGGGCGCTACGACCCGCCAGGGCACGCCCTCGCGCTCAAGAAAGTCGGTGATGAACCCGGCGGCTGCGACCGTCTCACCGGGCGGGTTCGGCGTGGGATGGCGGATGAAGACGGTGAGGAAGTCGAGGATGCGCTCCTTCTCGGCCTCGATCATTTCCAGCAGTGTCTCGCGTGCGTTCATGCCGGCCCTCCCCCAATCTGCACTCAGGCGGCGATGTGGGCGCGGGGGCGCAGTGCTGTCGTCCTCACCCTCGGCCTCACGACCCGGGAAAACGGTCGCCGCGGTCGCATGATCGCCTCATCGTAATCGAGGAGGTGCGTATCGAGATAGGGTCGATTGCGACCGCGCCCTGGGAAGGCGACCCGCTCATGGTGCAGAGGCCGATCCCGAGCCACCGCCTCCTCCAGCACCTCGCGGTTATCGGCGTTGTGCATGGCGCGGGTTTGCATGGGGTCGGGGTAGTCGAGCGGTCGTGCGGACGGGCCCTGTGGGATCTCCGGGCTATAGCGGTTGACCGCAGCGGCGCCTGCGTAGGACGGCTCGGGCAGGACTTCGCAGCGGTTCGCCTGGGACGGGACCGACCTATTCACGTCAACATCCGACCCGGAAGTCCTAGAATATGTAATGAAAGCAATATATTAAGGCGATCTAGACTACCGGATCAAGTCCGGCAATGACGGTAGCGAGTGGTTCGATCAGACCCGTAGCGAGGCTCGCACAGGCGTTTGCTGCGGATGTCGCGCTCGTGTCGCGTCATTGGCTGGCACCCTTGCCGGCCCTGGTCGCATTCGGTCCACAGGTCGCATCAAGCGCCTGGGCAACGTCGCGGGCGGTCGCCTCGCCACTCAGCCACGCGCCTGAGCAGAGCTGCTGATATCCGCCCGCAAGCGCTTCGCCAGCGAAGAAAATGCGCGCCCCAACCGGTTGGGCGAGGGCCGCGCGTGCATCGTAATGCCCGGGCACTGCAGAGGCATAGGCGCCGAGGGTGAACGGGTTGGTGGCCCAGTCCGACATCACGCCGCCGGTGATGTGCTTTCGCGCATCCGACCCCACCGCTTTGACGAGCGCGCCCTTTGCGAAGTCGATGGCCGCCGCCTCGCCCTCCCGGCTCAGTTCCCAGCCGAAGGCGCCACCGACAAAGCCCACCATCAGCGGCTGCGCAAAGGGCAGTGTGAGGAAAAAGCACGCCTCTGCCGGCATCTTCTCGGCGGTCTTCTGGGCCAGCCAGGCATTGTCGGAGAGGCCGAAGCGCGCACCATCGGTCTTGAGACCGATCTTGGTCAAAAGGCCCATGGGCAGCCGGTCGATCGCCTCGGCCGTCTCCACCGGCAGCGCGGGCGTGAAGACGATGCCGCCCGCTCGCAGAACCCCAGTCGAGACGGTGACGATGCAGGCCCGCGCCCGGACCGTGCCCTCGGGCGTCGTTACCGAAACGCCCTCGCCCGACCAGTCGATCGCCGTCGCCGGGGTGTTGAGGCGCACGGGCAACCCCGCCCCTGCCTCCGCCACCAGCGTGCCAAGACCCTCCTCGATCAGGTAGTTCGTCTCGAGCTCGTCAAAGACATTGTAGTCCTCGGTCGAGAGGTCCGCGAAATCGACCGCGTGATCCATCGGGCCGATCCAGGTCTGCACGGTCCCCGCCCAGTCGAGACCCTTTGGGATCACGGAGGCGGCGGAGACATCGCTCCCATCGGCTTTCTCCAAGGCATCTTCGATCCGCCCCCAGGCGCGATCATAGGCCCGCCACTCAGCCGAACTCGCAGGACGGCCGTCCACGAACAGGATCTCGGTTGCGTCTTCATGGTCGAGCAGCCGGTAACGACGCTCCCGCGCGAGCGCCAGAAGCGGCAGATCGCGCGGCCCCTGCAGCCAGGCGCAACCGTGGTCGAAGGGCAGGCCGAGACGCGCGCTTTCGGTGTAGGCGCGGCCACCGATCCGCCCTGCCGCCTCTAGCACGACGACGCTTCGCCCTTCGGCCATCAGCGCATGAGCGGCGGCGATCCCAGCCGCACCCGCGCCGATCACCACGACATCAGGATCCGTCGGCAACGCCGTCTGCGCCCGGCCTGCCCCGGTCGATGTGCTGGTCGATGTGCTGGTCGAGGCCCCTGCCAGAAGCGCCGCGAGGACCGCTCGCCGCGAGGGTGCAACGCTCACCCCAGAACCCCGGCTAACCCCCCGGCCAAACCCCAGCCATCGTGGCGGCCACCATCGCGGCCGCTTCCCTCCAGTCGCCTTCGCCGTCATGGCGTATCCTCATTCTGCAGCGAGAAGGACCATCGCGTTGTCCGCCCAGTCGAGCCATGCCGATAAAACCCCGCGGTCAGCACGTAAGGACAATTGAGCCCTACCCCCACCATCCGAGCCGCGAAAGCCCGTCTGAGCGCCTAGGCGGCCCGTCCCGTTGCGACACAAGTCGCCCTTGCAGAAGGCGACCGGCGACGACTGGCCGACCCCGTAACTGGACGACTTGGCGACCGTCGAGGGCGACGGGGCGACCTGCAGAGCCCCGCGCTCAGATGGCGTCCATACTGTGCCTTCCGCCCGTTGTCATTGGCCTGCGAGAATGCCTTTTGACCTGACGTGCTCCCGTCATGCTCGGGGCTGACCCGGGGATCCAGGGCCGCTTGTGCTGGATTGCCGGGTCAAGCCCGGCAATGACGCGTTTCCCGTGATCACGTCGGATCAGAAGGCACGCTGGAGCCCTTTCTTACCTCGCATGCTCACGTCATGCTCGGGCTTGACCCGGGCATCCACGGCCGTTGGTGCTGGATTGCCGGGTCAAGCCCGGCAATGACGACGTTCGCATAAAGATGTCAGATCGAAAGGCACGCTCGCAGCGCGGTGACGCGGGTGGTTCAGATTGGGCGCCAACGGCCTTAGTGTCGGGGCGCAACCCGATGGAGCGCGCGCCATGTCCCATGTCTTCCCACGCCACACCAAGGCCAAGCTTCCCGTCATCGCTGGCGGCGATGGCTGCTATCTGATCGATGAGGTGGGCAAGCGGTATTTCGACGCCTGCGGGGGAGCCGCGGTCTCTTGCCTCGGCCATTCGGCGGGTGCCGTGACGGAGGCGGCCAAGCGGCAACTCGACACCATTCCTTACGCCCATACGAGCTTCTTCACCTCCCGTCCCGCCGAGGACCTGGCGGACAGGCTGATCGCGCGGGCGCCCGAGGGGATCGAGCGGGTCTATTTCGTCTCGGGCGGGTCGGAGGCGACGGAAGCCGCGATGAAGCTTGCGCGGCAGTACTGGTTGGAGAAGGGCGAGGGCGCGCGGCGCCATGTGATCGCCCGCTGGCAGAGCTATCACGGCAACACGCTCGGCGCGCTCTCGGCGGGGGGCAATCGTTGGCGGCGCGGACAGTTCGAGCCGATGCTCTCGGCCGCCATGCACCATGTGGACCCGGTGCATTACTGGCGGTTCGCGGAGGAAGGCGAGAGCCCCGAGGCCTATGGCCGGCGCGCCGCGGACAGCCTCGATGCGAAAATCCGGGAGCTTGGGCCCGAGACGGTCGCCGCCTTTATCGCTGAGCCCGTGGTGGGCGCGACCATGGGGGCGGTGCCGGCGGTGCATGGCTATTGGACCCGTATTCGGGAGATCTGCGATGCGCATGGCGTGCTGCTGATCCTGGACGAGGTGATGTGCGGCATGGGGCGGACGGGGACGCTGTTTGCGGCGGAGAGCGTGGCGGACAGTTTGGCTGAGGGGCCCGATGGCGCGGTCGAGGCCGTGCGGCCCGACATCCTGTGCATCGCCAAGGGACTTGGCGCCGGGGTGCAGCCGATCGGTGCGATGCTCTGCACCGGTGAGATCTATCGGAGGATTGAGGCGGGGTCGGGTTTCTTCCAGCACGGGCATACTTATCTCGCCCATCCGACAGCCTGTGCGGCGAGCTTGGCGGTCTTGGATCAGATCGAGGAGCGCGATCTTCTGACCTCGGTGCGGACACAAGGTGCGGCGCTTCAAGCGGCACTCGAAGCGGCGTTCGGGCAGCATCCGCATGTGGGCGATGTGCGCGGGCGGGGCCTTTTCCGCGGGGTTGAGATCGTCGCGGACCGGACGACGAAGGCCCCCTTCGACCCGAGCCTTTCGGTTGCAGCAAAACTCAAGAAAGCAGCCTTTGAGCGGGGCCTGATGGTCTATCCCATGAGCGGCACGGTGGATGGCAGGCTCGGCGACCATGTCCTGATCGCTCCGCCCTTCATCCTGGAGAACGAGCAGATCCCCGAGATCGTCGAACCCCTGACAGAAGCGCTAGACGCCGTGCTGGACAAAGCCCTGGCAGCGTAACGAGCGCGGCGTTGCCGACAGAAAACCGATGCACAGGCGCGCCGATCGAGGGCGGCCGGGTGTCCTTAGACATCGGTTGAGATCATGCAGCCTCGAGTGCTCGTCATCGCTCCCTACTACCGCGCCTTCAGCTATGCGCGCGTGGCGCGGGAGCTGTCGCGGCGGTTGGTGGAGGACTTCGAGCTTCATCAGTTCGCGTTGGATACCGCTCGCGAGGACATTGCCGAGGACTGGGTCATCCACTCGAACCCTGGGGTGGCGAGGGATCCGTTCGGCTCCGCCACGTTGCCGGATGTGCTCGAAAGAGTGCGCCCGCAGGCCGTCGTCATCATCAACGATATCTGGCTCTACCACCGCTATGCCCGCATCCTCGCCGGGGCTGCGCGCCGGCCGAAACTGTTGCTGCACTGCCCGATCGACCAGGTGCCGGTGGCGGAAGGGGTGTCGGATGGGTTGCGGGGTCTCGACGGCGTCGTCGTCTTCCTCGATTTCGCGAAGCGGGCGATTTTGGACGATTGGGCGCTGAGGCACGCGCGACCGCCGCCCTTCAGGATCGATGTCATCCCGCATGGCGTCGATGCGGCTGCCTTCTCGCGGCTCGATGCGGGCCTCGCAGACCGGCGGGCGGTGGCGCGACGTACGCTGGTGCCAAAGCGGACGGATCTCGACGAGGCGGTGATTATTCTCAACGCCAACCAGAACTCGCCAAGGAAGCGCTTGGACGTGACCGTCGCGGGTTTCGCCGCGATGGTGCGGGAGGTGCGGCGCCCGTGTTTCTTGTGGCTTCACACAGACATGCATGCCTTTGGAACGCCGGCGCTTCGCCCGCAGATGCGGGATCTCGGTATCGAAGATCGGGTGATCGTCAGCTCGTCCAAGCCTGGGGGACCCGTTTTCGACGATGCGACGCTCAACCTGCTCTACAACGCCTGCGATATCGGCATTAACACGAGCGGGGGTGAGGGTTGGGGGCTGGTCGCCTTCGAGCATGGGGCGACGGAGGCGGCGCAGATCGTGCCCGACAATAGTGCGCCGGCCACGCTCTGGTCGGAGGCCGGGATGCTTGTCGAGACCTCGGGGGGTGCGCCTCCGCATCCCGGCGCTTCGGGATACCGTGCCCCTTGCGCAGAGGCGGTGGCCGAGGCTCTCCGCGTCTTGGTCGAAGAGCCCGATCTACGCGCCACCTATGCGGCGCGCGCGATGCACCTGGCCCAACGGCCGGATCTGGGCTGGGACAGCGTGGCCGCGCGCTGGCGCGACCTGCTGAACCGGGTGCTAGCGGTCTGACCGAGACATTTGTCTCCGTCATTGCCGGACTTGATCCCGCAATCCAGCATCTCTGTAAGACTTTGTAGTATAGCCGTTTTTCTGGTTTCCCGGGTCAAGCCCGGGGATGACATGAATGGGCCCGTCGCATCAGAGGCGGACCACTAGGATGAACCGCGCGCCGCCTTTGCCACGTCGCCAGCCTGGGGTAGCTGCACGACGGACTCCTGACCGAGGCGCGCCCGGAGGCGGGCCGTGCCGTCGGTGCCGAGCAAGAGGGTCTCAGCACCAGCATCGAGTTTCCCGCCTGGGCCGGCAAGGATGTAGCTTACCGGCGTTTGATTATAGCTGCCCCGGCTTGTCACGCTCGCCAGCCACTTTTGCAGCCCTTCGCTTGCCCCGAAGGACTGGAAGAGACCTTGGGCCTTTTGCGAGGGCGGGGCATTCAACGTCCAGCCGAAGGATGCGAAGAGACCTATATAGCCGGTCTGGTCAAATCCTTGACTGGTGACATCCGTGTAAATCTCGTCGAACATCGCCTCGACCGGGCCATAGTCGGTATTATCCCAGAATAGTGTCGAATAGGCCTTGTTGAACATCACACGGTGAAACTGCTCATTTATCTCTAGGATAACGACCTGGAAGCCGCTCTGATACTCCGGCGTTGTCGCCAGATCGATCGGTTGACCTATGACGATCACGGGTGGCTGCGGCGTGGTTTGTGGCACAGTGCTGTTCGCGGCGTTCGTCTCCACCGACAGGATATTCTCGGTTAGATACTGGTTGGTCGCCGCCTCAAGCGCTGTTTGCCGCTGAATACCGAAGATGCTGTATAGTGGTTTGAGCGTGAAGCTGATCGGTACTGGATACTTGGAGATCGAGTCGTACCACTGCGCGTATGACGCCGAGGCGTCTTGACCGAAGCTGGGCGTACCGATGTTGAGGTCCGATGGTTGGCCGCCCTTGACCATCACTGTAACGGTCCGGCTGTCGTACCAGGCTTGGCCGGCGTTGTTCCATTTCGTCTCGGACTCGCCCTTGGTTTTGCTGAGAAAGAGGGCGTCGAACTCAAGCGTGGCTTTGTCTTCGACTTCCACTTGCAACGAGCTGTGGCTTTTGATCACGCTGATCCAGTAATTCAGCTCACCGCCTACAGTAACCGAGTCGACGTAGTGGGTACCGTAGGTGTCGAAGAAGTTGAAGAACACCTTTCGATTGTCATCCGAGAACGTATCCGGGAGTTCGGCGATATCGGCTGCCGCGCCCGGTGCGAGATCGCTACTGCCTTCGTTTTTGAGCCTGAGCGTGAAGTTCTGGTAGCGCGAGAAGAACAGGGCATAGACGTAGTCGATCTCCGAGGCTGCGGAGACTTCGAACTTGCCCTGCCAGGCACCGCTGAAAGATCCGAATTCGAGCGATGCACCGCCTTTGAGATCTGCTTTTTGAGAGAAGTAGGTTTGCAGATCGAGGCGTGTTTCGAAGAACTCAGGCTTGGATCCGCCTTCGCCTACCTGAATGAGCTGGAGGCTGTCCGGTAAGGCATATGCCTGATCTGTGCCCGGCATTGTGTAAGTTGTGGTATCGCTTGCCTCGGCGAAGATCTGTTGTTTCGCTGAACTTTGGTCATAGGAACCGAAGATATCAAAGCCCCAACCAGCAAAGCCCGCTCCCGGGATAAGATTTTCACTCATGAGCTTGTCCGTTTTGTGAGATTTGTGCTGAACTGAGCGAAAAGCCACACCGTGCACGCCGCTGAGCATCGGCCCAGCGCTACAAACTAGGACATGACTTTCAGGCTAGTGTCAGGACACAGTCGTAGTTTTGTTCGTCACCACCGCTAACGAAGAGTCCTGTTGCCGATTTATTGAACTTACGGCCATCGTTTATATTGTAGTGAAGCTTTACGTTTGGCTCTCCAGTGCTCTTCTTATTTTCAATCTCCCATGCCCATGTGCCTTGAGAAACGCCAGAAGAATTGAAAGCTTCGTACTCGTATCTGATCGCATCGTTGTAAGCCATCTTGAAGATCGCAACGGCGTCGTAAGTACTCGGATTAGCATTGGATGGGACGATATCAGGTGGATTTCCAGCCTGCGCATAATCCGGATAAGCAACAATGATACGCTTCTGCTTCGCCTGAAACGCACTCTGATTTCGGATGAAGATGTAAACACATACATTCGTCTCTGGGTCTGCCGACATGCCACCCCCCATTTCGTGTGATCGATAAAATGCTCACTGCGCGCTACACCAGAATACAGTATTCGCGCAGCGTGCCGGTATGCCGAGGGGTTTTCAACTGGAGATTAATAGATCGAAAAGACCGGATATGGCCCTGGGGCGCCGTATAACCTCACATGTTTGCGGAAGCTGCATCACCGCGGGGCTCGGCTGGAGCACGTCAGATCGAAAGGCGCGCTAGTGGTTTGGCCGGAACGGAGCGAACCCGTCTGCGTCATCCCCGGGCTTGACCCGGGGATCCAGAAGATCAAACGACCTTAAGCGCGTTTGGGAAAATGGATTGCCGGATCAAGTCCGGCAATGACGGTAGCGAGTGTTTCGGCCATGCCACTTGTGGTCTGACGGAAACGCTCGACACCGTGAAAGCCTCATTGATTGGCGACGTGTTGTCTGGGGATCTCTGGCGCGGCGCGGTTGGGCGCGACAGGCGTCGGCCTGCGGGATCGTGGACCGGGGGCCTTCACGAAACCGCCAGATTGTACTGAGCCTACGCAGATCTCTCCGTAGCCGCGGCGGATCCCGTGGGGCCTTGCATGGCGCGCAGTATCGCGCGGCAACGAGGAGCCCTCCGATGGACGACACGATCTCTGCCGCAACCGCCTCCAGCATCGGCACTGGCATCAATTCAGGCGTGGAGGCCGATGCGGATGTCGATCTCGGCCTGCTGCTGGCGCAGACCGACGGTCTTGGCGGTTTGGAGCCATCGAGTGGCGGCAATCTCACGCCGCGGGAGTTCAACGGCACCGTCCCCAATGCCCGGGACCTGCCGGTGAATGCGGGCGAGGAAGGGGCCACCGAACAGGGCGAGATCGCGAGTGCGATGCGCGGCAGCGTGATCGGCGCGAACGGCGCGTTCTATCAGCCTGAGAACGGGAACATCGTGCCCCAGGTGCTGGGCGACGGGCTCGCCTTCACGCCCGAAGAAGGTGCTGCCGCCCCGACCGGGGAGACGATCGTCACGGTGAACGGGGTGACGGTTTCGCCCGCGGTCGCCTATGCGAATGCGCAGGCCGTGGCGAACGAGACCGGCGCGAATGTCGTGGCGATCTATAACGGCCCCGATGCGAATCTCGGACGAGGATTGGGTCGGTTCCAGGAGTTCGGCGGTGCCATCGCGCATAAGACGAACAACAATGGGATCGACGACGACTTGGCGGCGCAGAACATCGCGCAGGTCATCATCGATCAGATCGAGAGCGGCGAGCCGGGCGAGGAGATCACGCTCGTCCCGCATAGCGAGGGGTCGGCCTACGCGCGCGCGGGCATGGATGTCGCGAAGACGCGGTTGCTCGAAGCCGATCCCAGCCTGACCCCCGAAGAGGCGGACCAACTGATCGCCGACAATGTGAACCTCGTGTCGCTGGGCGCGGGGACGACCCGGTTTCCGCCGGCGGCCGATGGCACGCATTACCTCCATCTCGACGATATCATCATCGGCAATCTCGGCATCGGACGGGCCTGGGGGAGCGAGAGCCGGGTGATCCTATCGGTGGAGGACGCGCCCGGCGATGGGCTCAACCGCAATCATGCCGCAGCGACCTACATCCCGAACATCGATCCCTCCCACCAGGCCCTGCCGCCTGGTTTCTACTTTCAAGACAATGAAACCGGGGAGACGCTGGCCCTCGCCATCGATCAGATCCTGACCTTCAGGGATGCGGAGTGGATCGCGACCCATCGGCTCGTCGCGGTTGACGAAAAAGGCGACTTCCTGCGGGTCGTCTATGAGCAGGGCGACGAGGAGTGGCAGAACGGCTTCGGCAGCCGGCTCGGCCATCTCTACCGTTTGGCGGTGCTGTCGGACGCGGACAGGCAAGAGATCGCTGACGGTGAGTTTGGAGATACCGGTGTCGTCAACCGCATTCGGCTGAACGAAGTCCCGGCGGGGGCGGATGACGGGCTGAGGCTCAACGGTTTCTTCGATGAGCGGATCTACTCGGAGGAGCCTGGGGGTGTCACTGCGTCGGGTGTCGGTGTCTTCACCCCGGCTGCGATCGTGGCGGCCGGCGGCGAGGGCGGGGCCGGCGCGCCCTATGATGTGGACCCTGAGACGAGCGGCCTTCTCCTGAGCGAGACGGAGCTTACGGCCGAGGACCGGGCCGGGGTTGCGGACGATCCCTTCCTCGTCAGCCAGATTTCGGCCTTCGCGCTCGACGGCAATGCGAGCATCGATCGCTCCACCGAAGATGGCGTGCAGCAGGGTGCTGCCTTCGATCTGGAGGTTCGGGATCTCGTCCTCAGCAACCCGTATCTGTCGCAGTCCGATGTCGAGACGCTGTCGGCGGCGCTCTTCGTTGATCCGGGGGCGGGGCTTTACATTCTCCACCCGCCCTCGTCGCTCTCACCCGAACAGCAGGTGTTCCGGGACGCCGTGAACGAGCTGCCGGAGGGGCCGGACAACGCCGCGCAGGTTGCGGCGGCCTTCGACGCCTATCTGCTGACGCCGTCGGCGGATGGGCTCATCGTGAACGCCGAGGGGCGCGATGCGGCCTTTGGCGCGACCACCGCGGAGACGGTGGACGAGGCGGCCTATGTGGCCGTGCACGACTACACTTTCGACCGGAACGCGCGGCTCTTGTTGCTGGCGGAAGGTCAGCCCGAGACGGAGGCGGGTGCCGTGGCGCGGGCGGATCTGGAGGCGCAAGGGCTCGTCTTCCTGCCGAACGGCCTGCTCGACCGGTCCGCGGGAAGCGGGAAATCGCAGTTGAGTTCGCTCTCCTTCGCGGCCGCGACCGATCCGGAGACCAATACCGCCGTCCAGGGGTTGATCGATGCGGGTCTGACGGAGGCCGAGGCGGCCGCATCGGTGATCGATCCGGCAGTACCGGTTGAGCCCACCGCCCCGCCGGAAGAGGCCGCACCCGCACCCCTGCCCGCGCTTACGCCCGAGGAGGCGCGGGCCGAGGTGATCCGGCAGATCGATGAGCAGCTCTCCCGCGCGGAAGCCGAAGGCGATCTTGCCGAGATCTTCTTCTTCACCGTCATCGGCGATGCGGTGGCGCTCGGCGATACGAGCAACGCGGACCCTGCGTTCTTCGCCAACCTCCTCAATCTGAACGACGGTCTTTTCACTGAGCTGCTGGGTCGGATCGGCGGCGACGATGTCGGCGCCTTCGGCCAGCTGCTGCCCGCCATCGGGGCCGAAGTCGTGCGGGCGGGCGCCGATATCGGCGAGGTCGAGATCGCGGGCTTCGGCATCGGTGCGCTCTTCGGGCAGGCACTTCAGCTTGAGGCGCAGGCCGGCGAGGGCAAGGACGGGCTCTTCGTTGCCGGTGTCGCCATCGAGGCCGCGTCGCAATCCTTCGTCGAGATCCTCCGCGGCTCCACCCGCTCGCAGGAGATCGTCGGCGCCGATGGCACGACGATCACGCAGGAGGTCGAGGTCGATCTCGGCATCGTTGTCGCTGATATCGGCGTCGATGCGGCGAACTCCCTGCTGCAGTTCTTTGGCGACAAATACGATGTCGATCTGCTGACCCAGATCGGCTCCGGCGCGGATCTCGGTTGGGAGATCTTCAAGGTCTTGGACGACAAGGCCGTGGCTGGCGACCTGATCGATCCGGCGGGCAACTTCATCGGGTCGTTCCTGCCCGATGGCGCGCTCTCCGATATCCGCGAGGGCATCGGTTTCGGACGGGAGGCCGTGGGGCTCTTCACCGGATCGGGCCCGCGGTTCGAAGCGCTCGAACAAGTGGGGCTCGGCGGCTTGGGCCGAAGCCTCGACTCGAGCTCCTTCTACAAGACCGGCGGGACGGTCGCGGGCGCTGCGGCATTGGTGGTCGAAGGGCTCGAACGGTTGGGTGTCGAGGTGCCCGACGAGGTCTCCTTTGCGGTCGAGACCGCCGCCAAGGCCTTCGCGGGCCCCTTCGGCTGGGCCGCCATCGCCTTCGATGTGCTGCAGCGGATCTTCAGCATCGGCACCTGGACCGAAACGACGCCTTATTGGCTCAATATCGACGCCGATGCGGACAGGCTGCGGGACGATCAGGGCAACATCGTCACCACGCTCGAGCAGGGCTTTTTCGGCGGGGCGGAGGTCGTCGACAGCGAGATCCAGTACGAGGTGTCGGGTGTCAATCCGGATCTGCTCGAACACGCGACCTTCGAACTTTGGGGCAGCGTGGAGTTCCCGCAGGGCTTTCTTGGCGGGTCGTCCGACCGCCACCGGGTCCGGATCGAGGCGAGCGATCTGACCGATGGCGGCGGCTTCCCGGGCCTGCCGGTGCAGTACTACGTGTCGATCTCGGGCCGGTATAACGGCCTCAACCCCGATACCGACGGCGAGAGCTTCCAGCGCGGCCTGTTCGTGACTGAGGACGAGTTCAATGCGATGATCGCGGAGCTGGGCGAGGCCGGCCCTGTGACCCTTGCGGGGGACGACCCTCGGCTTGTCGCAGGGGCGAACGGCGCGATCCCGGGCGGCGGTGCGGACACGGTGCTCGCGGATGTGATGTCGAGGCTGGAGATCACCTTCAACAGCGAGAGCCGCAATCCCAACATCTATCAGTACCAGGACGTCAACGGCGACGGCACGCCCGATCTCATCCGCTATGGCATTCGGCAGGACGGCGACGGGCTGCATTCCGGCGACGAACGGTTCGAGATCACGCTGATGGGGCAGGATGGCGAACCTTTGGGTATTCGCGACGCGGCAGGCTCGTCGGTGAATGGCGAGGGCGCGACCTACAATCAGGTGCCCTCGATCGTGAGCGAGTCGCTCGATGAGGCGGTGCTGATCGGATCCTTGACGCATTACCTCATGCCCTGGGCGGCAGCGCGCCCCGAGCTTGCGATCTATGGCCACGATCCGGTCTCGATCTTCCGCGCGGTAGAGGATGCGGGGCATCTGGATGAGATCGTCGCGGTGCGGGACGCGGATCTCGCTGCCCGTCAGGCCTCGGGCCAAGCCGTGAACGATATCGTCGCCGCAGTCGAAGCCGACGGGGGCGATGGTGCGGCCCTGACGCCCGAGCAGGAGGCCTATCACTCGGGCCAGATCGCGGCGGCGGCGGAGCTCAGCCTGCAGAAGGCCGAGATCCTTGCGGAACTGGGGCTCTTCGACGTGAACGCCTATGCGGCCGCCAATCCGGAGATCGCGGCGCGCTATAACGGCAACCCGATCGAGCTTGCCTACCACTACATGGCCGAGGGCAACGCCCAGGCGCTGCCGATCGATGCGGATGGCGCGACGCTTGCGGCCGGTCCGGGGCCGGCCTGGCCCGGTATCGTCAGCCTCGGCTCGTCGCTCGAGGCTGGCGAAAGGCTCTCCAAGGATCAGATGCTGCTCTCTCAGAACGGCCGGTTTGCCGCCGTCTTCCGCGAGAACGGCGATTTTCGCACTTTCGATCTGAGCTCCGGCGCGGCGGTGGAGGTCTGGAGCCCGGATATCGATGGCCGGACCGATGACGGCTGGGTCGAGGTGACGGCGGAGGGCGAATTCCGCATCCGCGACAATGACGGCAGCGTCGAGTTCTCGACGAACACGGGCGCCGAGAATGCCCATGGCAACTATTCGCTCGTGCTCTCGAATGACGGCCATCTGAACCTCGTCGATCTCGAGGCGAACACGATCCTTTGGGCGGGTGGGGCGAGCGAGGGCTTCGACCGCGGCGGCGATGGCGTGCAGCTTGGCGTGGCGGGGCCCGCCTTCGTCGACCCGGCGGCGGATCGCGGTGCTGGCTCCGACTTGGTGATCGTGGCGTCGGGTCAGATCGAGACCGGCGTCCTGAGCGCAGGCGAAGCGCTCCTTTCACCGAACGGTGCCCATGCGCTGGAAGTGACCACCGACGGTACCGTGAGGATCGTCGACAACGCGACCGGCACCTATCGACTGCTGTCCAACGATGCGGTGGATCTGGGCCCCGCCGCGACGCTCCATATCCGGGGCGATGGTGAGCTTTGGGCGCTTGGCTCCGACGGGGATCTCGCCTGGCATCCGGGCACGGGCACGGCGGGCGTCGACAGGACGATGTATCTGCGCCTTCACGACGACGGGTCGCTCGTCCTCGTCGACAGCCAGTTCAATCAGCCGCTTTGGACCGATGGGGGAGGCGTGATCGGTCGCGCCGAGCCGGATGTGGCGGTGCTGGGGACGACCCTCACGGCGGGCGATGCCAGTGGCGGGGTGCTCTCGCGCGGCCAGGCCATCGTGTCGGAGGACGGGCGCTCGGTCCTGATGCTGACGAGCGGCGGCCAGTTGATCGTGCACGATGCCGCGACGCAGGCCGCGAACGTGATCGACGAGGGTGGCGCGACGCTGACGATGCAGCTCGACGGGAACCTGGTGCTGCAGGACGAGGCGGGTGGCGTTGTCTGGGATACGGGCACGCATCAAAGCGCGGTCGCCGACCCGGGCGCAGCGGCCTTCTCGGTAACCGTCGCGAGCGATGGGGTGGCCGTGCTTACGGATGCCCGCTCGAACGACGTGCTGTGGACATCCTGAGGCGCCTTGCGAGCATAGGCGGCACCGGCGAGCTGCACTGGTGAGCGGCACTGGCGAGTTCGGTCTAGGCACAGGCGATGGCGTCCATTGCTGTGCCCGAATGACGAGGTGAGAGCGGGCTCGCTAGCGGTCCGACTCTGACGGAACGCACCCATTCTTGTCATCCCCGGGCTAGACCCGGGGATCCAGAAGACCAAACGAACTCAAGCGCGTTCGGAAAAATGGATTGCCGGATCAAGTCCGGCAATGACGGTATCAAGTGTCTCAGCCAAACCACTCGGGCGCCTTTCGACCTGTCATGCTCATGGGAACTTCGTCATTGCCGGGCTCGACCCGGCAATCCATCCCCCTCTGCCGTGGGTGCCCGGGTCAAGCCCGGGCATGACGTCAAGGCGAGGGGTGAGGTTGGGTCATAGGGCATCTTTTGTCTCAAGGCAGGCGAGCGAACGCCCTAACCAATCCAGAGCGAGAGCGGGGATCCAAACGCAGCGCTTCGAGCCTGGCGGAAGGCTTTGCTTCGGACGGACAGCGCGTTTCGGCAGCACGGCTTTGCTCCCCAACTCAGGCCTGCCTCGGCTGCTTGAGCGTCTTTGGTGCTGGCGCATCGGGAATGCGGCCGCGGCCTCTTGCGCCAGTGTTATGTTGTAACATAGCTATCGCGGCAGGCGGTCCGTCCCGAGGAGGCCAACGCGATCGCAGACCCCGCCAAGACCCGCCATGAACTGACGAGCCATTCCAGCTTAGCCACTCAGATCGAGGAGCCCATGTCCGTAATCGACCAACGTCTACCCGTCACCGTGCTGTCGGGGTTTCTGGGCGCAGGCAAGACGACACTCCTGAACCGCGTGCTCAACAATCGAGAGGGTCGCCGCGTCGCGGTGATCGTCAACGACATGTCCGAGGTCAATATCGACGCGGACCTTGTGCGCGCCGATACCGAGCTTTCGCGCACCGACGAGACCCTGGTCGAGATGTCGAACGGCTGCATCTGCTGCACGCTGCGCGACGATCTGTTGGACGAGGTGCGCCGTCTCGCGGGGGCGGGGCGCTTCGACTATCTGTTGATCGAGTCGACCGGCATCTCCGAGCCGCTACCCGTCGCCGCGACGTTTGAGTTTCGGGATGAAGAGGGCGAGAGCCTCTCGGATGTCGCCCGGCTCGACACCATGGTCACGGTGGTCGACGCGGTGAACCTTCTGCGCGACTATGCCAGCCAGGACTTCCTGCGTGACCGCGGCGAGACGATGGGCGAGGAAGACGAGCGCACGCTTGTCGACCTTCTGACCGAGCAGATCGAGTTTGCGGATGTCGTGATCCTCAACAAGGTCGCCGATGCGGAGCCGCACAAGGTCGATGCCGCGCGCAAGATCATCCGCAGCCTGAACGCCGATGCGAAGATCATCGAGACCAACCACTCCGACGTGGCGGCGCAGCGTATCCTCGACACGGGCCTCTTCGACTTCGACAAGGCGCATGAGCATCCCATGTGGGCGAAGGAGCTCTACGGCTTCGCGGATCATGTGCCCGAGACCGAAGAGTATGGCGTGACGAGCTTCGTCTACCGGGCCCGCCAGCCCTTCGAGCCGGAGAAGATCATGGCGGTGCTCAACGGCTCGATGCCGGGGGTGATCCGCGCCAAGGGGCATTTCTGGCTCGCCACGCGTCCCGATTGGGTCGCCGAGTTCTCGCTGGCGGGCGCGCTCTCTTCGGTGAAGCCGCTCGGCACCTGGTGGGCGGCGGTGCCGAAGAAGCACTGGCCCGAGCACGACGCCGGGCAGGAGTACATGCGCCAGCACTGGATCGAGCCATGGGGCGACCGGCGGCAGGAGATCGTCTTCATCGGCGCCGGTATCGACTGGGCGGCGCTGAAAGCCCGGCTCAACGACTGTTTGGTTCCCGAGCACCTCGCCCCTGGGCCAGATGCGCTGCCCGATCTACCGGACCCGTTCCCGGTTTGGCGGAGGCCGCAAGCGGAATGACGAACCGCGGGGATGGAGGCCAGCCGGGAAGCGCTCCTGGCGGCCCGACCGAAACACTAGTGGTTTGGCCGAGACACTTGATACCGTCGTTGCCGGGCTTGATCCGGCAAACCGGTTTTACTGGAGGCGCTTTCGTCGGCGCGGGGTGCGCGGTATTGGAAGACACGACGCAGCGTTGGCGGTGCCCTCCGATGGGGGCGTGCAGATCACGGGCGCGGGCGCGCCGATATCCGTAACCGATATGCGAGGGAAAGATGTCCATCGTTCCAACGACCTACGAGGAGTGGGAGCACTGCATCACGGTGAAGTGCGGCGTGCCCCTGACGGCCGGCTATGTCGCTGAGCGGATCAAGGCCCTTGAGGACACGGGCGAATATCAGACCAAGAAATTCATCGAACGCTGGGGCGAGGCGCATCACGCGAAGGTGCTCGCATGGTTCCAGCAGGCCGAGGAACGCCTCGCTCAATGAACGCTGCCTCACCGCCATTGCCGATCACGATCCTGAACGGCTTCCTCGGTGCTGGGAAAACGACACTCCTTCAGAACCTTTTGGTTCAAGCCCGGAAGATGCCCGAGATCCGGCTGGCGGTGATCGTCAACGAGATGAGCGCGCTCGATGTGGATGGGCGCATCCTCGACACGAGTGAGATCCTGTCGCGGGACGACCCGCTTTTCGTCTCAATTCCCGCCGGGAGCATCAGCGGATCGGACGGGTTGGCGCGGTTCGACGCGGCGGTCGATGCGTTCCGGTCAGGCGGTGCGACGCATATCGTCATCGAAACCTCGGGCAGTACGCATCCCTGGCCCCTGTTGGAGGCGATCAGACAGCACTCAGACGTGCGCCTGCACGGGTTCCTCTCGATCGTCGATACGGTGGTGCTCGCCCAGGATCACGATTCTGGCCGGTCCATCGTGCCGGCCGCCTCCCGCAACCTGGCGGCTAAGGAGCGCGGTATCGAGAACCTGCTGGCCGAGCAGATCATGTTCGCCAATCGCATCCTGCTCAGCAAAATGGACCGGGTGTCGATGGAGCGCGTTCGCACCGTCGCCGAAGCCATTCACCCCATCAATCCTTTTGCGGAGGTGATGGGTATGCAGTGGGGCAATGTGAAACTGGGCGATGTGCTGGAGATGCCGCCCTATGACCACGGGCGCGTGGCGACGCTGGGTGCCGAGCTGACCGAGTGGGACGAGACGCATGGCACAAGCTCGATGGCGAGTGCCGGCGACTACCGGATCGACAGTATCGTCATCGAGGACCCCCGGCCCTTTCATCCGCAGCGGCTGTGGGATGTCTACAACCACTATCTGGGCGAGGGGATCTACCGCAGCAAAGGCTTCTTCTGGCTACCGACGCGCGACCAGTTGCAGCTCTTGTGGAACCAGACGGGCGGCAGTGTCGCGCTGGAGATCATGAACTACTGGAAGGTGGCGACTCTCGAGGACGAGAGCCTGAACCTTTTGCCGGCGGAGCGTGAGGAGATGCGCCGACGTCTCCACGGTCTCTCACCCGATTTCGGCGATCGGCACTGCCATCTGACGGTGATCGGCGACCGGCATGGGCTGGAGACGTTTGCCGATGCGTTGCGGGACTGTTTCTGCTCAACGGAGGAGGTCGAGCAGTGGAAGGCCGGCCATGAGTTCGACGACCCCTGGCCCAAGACCGCCGCGAAGCTCTTCTGACCGGGCGGTTGCTTAGCCTTCGCGCGCTTGATGCACCGCCTTCGCCAGGAGAAGCTGCTTCAGCGCGACCAGATGCGGCAGCTCGACCAGCATCCCGATGACGAGCGCTGCATAGATGAGCGGCTGATCCGGTATCGCGATCGCTGTCACGGCGAGCATGAGCGGCGCGTTCCGGGCGGCCGTGGTCATCGTTAGGAGCGCGCGTTCCGGATAGCGCAGCCGGAACAGCCTGGTGAGCCCCTCGCCCAACCCATATGTCACGACGAAGAACACGAAAATCGCTGCAAGGGTGGGAACGAAGGCGTCGAGATTGGCGACGACCGTACCGGCATGGGCCGCGAAGATCTGAACGATCAGGGCCGCGGTGAGGAGCGGGATCGCAGCACTCACCGCATTGCAGAGCTTCTCGAAGAGGGCGGCTGTCAGCAGCCGACCCACCACTGCGCGCGCCAGTTGGGCCACGGCGAAGGGGAGCAGGAACCATTGCAGCATGACGTCTGGAATGGTCTCGAAGTCGACCACGCCGGCATGGCGGGTGAAGAGCCAGAGCCACACGGGAAAGAGCAGCAGTTGGGTCAGCAAGTTGATGGGGATGAGTGCCGCGCCAAGTGCCGTGTCCCCGCGCGCCATTCGCGTGAAGGCGAGGAACCAGTCGGTGCAGGGGGCGAGGAAGTAGATCAGGAGCCCCGTGAAAAGGAGCGGCTGTCCCGAGAGAAAGAGGGACGCGATCGCAAAGCCGACCAACGGCACGACAAGGAAGTTTACCGCCCAGGCGAGCCCGATGAGCTTCAAGTTCGCAAGCGCCGCCGTGACCGCGCGCAGGCGCACTTCGAAGAACAACAGCCCAACGATCGCCAGCAGCGTGGGGTCGATACCCTGCGACAGGGCCGTGCCGAGGGCGGGATCGCTGAGCCCCACGACCGCACCGAGCGCAATGGCACCGATGAAGAGTGCCGATACGCCGAAGCCGGCCATCGGCTCCGGCTTGGGGAGATGCACGAGATCGGTCATGCGGGTCTCTGATGGCTGGGACGGACGGCGCGTGGTTTGCCCGAGAGGTTCGATACCGTCATTGCCGGACCTGATCCGGCAATCCGGCAAGGGCATACCCTTGAAACTGAGCGGTTTTCTGGATCCCTGGGTCAAGCCCGGGGATGACATGGGTGGGCTCGTTCCATTCCATTCGGGCCACGAGGACCGCATTGGAGCCGATAGCGTCGCTCGAAGGCAGGGGCCCGTGGCCGTGGCGATCCCCGTGCCGAGGGCTCAGCACAGGCACTTGTCATCCTCGCAGCAGGTGAGGTCTTCCAAGTACATGTTGTTCTCGCGGTAGATCTGCAGGGCCGCCGTATCGGCGCCCAGCCGTCCGGCGATCGCGCGCGCCACGACAGCAAAGCGCTGCCGGAACTTGTAGATGAAGCAGAAGAGATAACCGTTGTGACAGACCTCGGGTCCAACCAGGAACAGGCCCGGCAAGGCGGTCGATTCGTCCTGCGACGTGAGGAGCGGCAGCCCCTCATTCCCATACTCGAACCAGTCGGCGACAGGTGCCGTACCGCTCGCGAAGCCGGTCGCCAGGATCGGCGCGTGGGAGGACAACCAGCTCCGGCCATTGCTGCCAAAAAGGCGCACGCCATCGCTTTCGCGCTCGATGGCGACGATCTCCTCCGCACCCTCCAGCGTGATCGCGCCGTGTTGTAGCGCTGCGTTCAATCTCTGATGCGTGAAGGGTGAGAGTGAGCGGCTCGGGTCCTTGTCGTTGTCTTCCCACGGGCTGTCAAAATCGAAGACGGTCACCCTCTTGCCCGCCCGGGAGAGGCCAATGGCGGCGTCGATGCCGCTCTCATACCCCCCGATGACGAAGACCTCGTCGCCCGGCACATCGCACCAGCGCTTTACGCTGGCGTAGTGGACTGCGTGTTCCGCGCCGCTAAGACCGCCGGTCGCCGGGGCGCCGAACTGACCGCAGGCCCAGATCACGAAATCGGCCTTGATGTCGCCCCGGTCGGTGTAGAGCGTGAAGCCGTCCATCTCGGGCTCCAACCCGAGCACGTTGATGCTGCATTGCACGTTGAGATGGAAAGCGCGTGCTGCCTGGTTGAGGTAACGCGCGTATTCGTTGCCCGTGGGATGCTCGCGCTTTAACGCCCATCCCGGCGAGCTGTCGAAGCTGATGGCGTTGAGATCGGTCATGCCGAAGACATTGCCGGGGAATGACGGCGTCAGGAGCCGGGTCTCGGAAGGCCAGTGCAAGAAGCTCTGACCGATCGCGCCACGCTCCATAACCCAGACATCGGGGATCGCGAGATCGCGCAGAACCCGCGCCACGCCGAGCCCGGCAGGACCTGCCCCAACGATGGCGACGTTGACGTGATGGGGCATCACCATGCCACGCTCATCAAGCATCAGATCCGCTCCCTTCACGTCCAAAGTGATCGGCCGTCCGAACCGCGCGGGCCGCACCGCTCGAAAGCGCATCGGTGGGCACCGGCGTCCCGACAATGGCGATGTCGCTGAGATCCGCTGTCTGCGTGCTGCCGACGCAGCGCTGACGTCCCGCTCTTCCCATCATCGATCCTGTCGCGGAGGCACTGGGGCGGAAACTAATCAGGAGGGCAGTTTTATGCAATGTTATAACATTGCATATCCGGTGCATGCGTCAGTTTTGATCAGGCGGTTCCGTCGCGCCAGCGGCGGCTGCCATCTGCCGCAAGCTACTCGAAAAGCGAAGATTTTCCGTCAGTGGCCCGGCATATCCGCGTCGGCTTGGGCAGCGCCTTGGTCGTGTACCTTGGACCATTCCGTCAGCAGCGGCGACGGGCCCGCCACGCGCAGCCTTTGGCGGAGGGCGATGCGCCGGATGGCCCGTGTCACGCGCCGTTCCGCCATGCTGTCGGGCTCAGGCGGCTCGCCTGCATCGAGCGCTGCCCAGACGCGCGCTTTCGTCTCCACGATCCCCGGCGCGCCCCAGCCGTCGAGGAGGGCCTGGAACGCCTCGAAAAGCGCTTCGTCGAAGTCGCGGTCTTCTCCGAGCGGCCCCATCACCGGGCTGCCCGGATGGAGCGACATCGCGGGCATCAGCCCGTCTGGCACCGGGACATTCGCAGAATGCGTGCGCCCCGCCTTCATCAGCTCAGGCAGGACATGGGTATGAGGCCCGGGGGGCGAGGTGCCGCCCGTGTCCGGCCCGCCGATCTTCTGAAACACTTCGCAGCGTCCGATGGCCGAGAGGGCCACGCGATGGGGATGGGCCGTGAGGATCGCCCCCATGGCCGGGTTTCCCGGCTCGGCGAGCGGCCGGCCGACGGCGCTCCGCAGCACTGCGATGAGCTCCGGGTCATCGCTGCGCACGCAGAAATCGAGGTTGCGCTGGCCGAGCCCCATGTCGAAGAGGATGGCGCCGCGGTCTGCGGGGCGGATCGCGTCACCGTCAGGGCCAAGCTCGGTCAGAAGAGCGCGAGCGGGGCGGCGCGCCTCCTCCTCGGGCAGGCAGAGCGCGATGCCTTGCTGCCAGCGTCGCGGGTTCTTGGACAGGGCCTCCCAGGCCACGGGGTGCACGCCGTCGAGCCGGTCGATGCGGATCGCGCCGCGGGCTGTCGCGCGTTCGAGCGGGGTCGCGACCTCCGCACTTTCGCCCGCGTCCTGGTGGAACTCGGCGATGGCGCCGAACGAGCCCACGTTCCAACCCGCCTGCCAATCGGTCAGATGGCGCTCCAGAACCTCTGCGAGATCGAGCATGTTCAGCCTCCTCCAGTCTCGTCCATCCAATCCTTCACACCGAGGGTGACGACGTCCAGCACCGCGCGGCCGAGGGCCTCACCAATCTCGGTATGTTTGCCGGCATGGGGCGCTTGCGGGCCAGCCGTGGGGGCGGCAACCGCGATGCAGTCGGTGCCGGTGCCCGTCGCCGGGCCAGAGGCGAGGGTCGGCCCATGGTCCATGACGGCGGCGGTTCGCGCCTCGGCCGCGATGCTGAGCCCTTCGAGGAGCGCGGCATCGGAGAGGCCGTGGGAGAGGGCCACCGCGATGTTGATCGTGCCGGCGGGTGCGTGGCCGGCCATGCGGCGGGTGCCGACCCGCTCGGCATTCGAGAGCCCGACGGTCGCGATGGCCTCGGCACTGACCGCGCCGACCGCCGCCCGGGTCTGGGCGTAGCGGCGGATGTTGCGGGATGTGAGGAAGCCGATGGCGTCGCTATGCCCAGCGGCCGCGAGCGCGTCGCGGAACCAGGCGGCGGCGTCCAAGCCCTCGGGCAGGTCGGCGTTTCGCACTTCGCGCCAAACGATGCGTTCGGCGATCACGAAACCGGGGCGGTTGAGCGCCCAGCTTACGACGCGCATCGGTTCGTCGAAGGTGGCGGTGAGCCATGGCGGGTCGAGCGCGGCTTTCATGCGCCGGGCCCCGTCGCGTGACGCCGCAGGGGCTGTACGATGAGGCCGTCCGCCCCGTCTGCGATATGCGCGGCGATGCCGTAGACGGTGGCGAGGCGTTCGCGGCTCAGCACCGTTGCGGGCGGGCCGTCGGCGACGGTTCGGCCATGGTCGAGAAGCACGAGCCTGGTGCACCAGCGCGCAGCAAGGCCAAGATCGTGGAGCGCGGCGATCACGGTGCCGCCTGCTTGCGCGTGTTTGGCGAAGACCTCCATCGCCGCGATCTGATGGGCGGGATCGAGGCCTGCGATGGGCTCGTCGGCAAGGAGAAGCGGCGCCTCTTGGGCGAGGGCGCGGGCGAGGAGGACGCGGGCCTGCTCACCGCCCGAGAGCTGTTTTGCCTCCTGGGTCGAGAACTGGGTGACATCGGCCTCGGCCATCGCGCGGGCTATGGCGGCCCTGTCGGCTGGGCGGAGGGGGGCGCCCGTGCGGCGATGGGGCGTGCGGCCGAGCTCCACGATCTCCTCGACGATCATGCCCCAGGCGATCTCGCGCGCTTGCGGCAGCCAGGCGGCGGCGAGGGCGCGTTGGCGGCGCGGCAGGGCCGCAAGGCTCGAATGGCCCGAGGCGGGGATCTGGCCGAGGGCTGCGCGCATCAGCGTCGACTTGCCCGCGCCGTTCGGGCCGATCAGGCCGACGCATTCGCCGGGCGCGACGGTGAGGTCGATGTGCTCGAGCACGCGGCGGCCGGCGAGATCGACCGTGAGGCCCTCAAGCGTGAGGCCCGAGTGCTTCGGGCCGGTCACGAGAAGCCCCGTCGGCGGTTGAGGATGAGCCAGAGGAAGAAGGGCGCGCCGACAAGGGCGGTGAGCACGCCGAGTTTCAACTCTTGGCCCGGGGTGACGAGGCGCACGGCGATATCGGCGGCAAGGAGCATCGCCGCACCCCCGAGGGCCGAGGCGAGGAGGAGGCGCGAGGGCCGGCCGCCGACGAGGGGGCGGAGGAGATGCGGCACGACAAGGCCGACGAACCCGATGGCGCCCGCCACTGCCGTCGCCGCACCGACCGAGGCGGCGGTGCCAAGGACGACAGCGAGGCGCAGCCAGTCGAGCCGGATGCCGAGCGAGGCGGCCGCCTCCTCGCCGAGGGCGAGCGCATCGAGCCCCCGGCCGAGCCCGGCAAGAAGCAGCCAGCCCACAAGCATGAAGGGGACCGCGAGCCAGACATGGATCATCGAGCGATCGGTCAGCGCGCCGAGCAGCCAGAACACGATCTCGAGGGCGGCGAAGGGGTTGGGCGAGAGGTTGAGGGCAAGCGAGGTCAGCGCCCCGGCAAGCGCCGTGAGCGCGACCCCCGCCAGGATCAGGGTGAGCGTGTCTGCCCCGCGGCCCGCGAGCGCCAGGAGCAAGAGGACGGCGATGACCGCGGCGCCGAGGGCCGAGAGCGGCAGCGCGAGCGGGAAGGCGGCCGAGAGCCCGGTGTAGATCGCCAGCACCGCGCCGAGGGCGGCGGAGGCGGAGACACCGATCAGCCCGGGCTCGGCAAGGGGGTTGCGGAGATACCCCTGCAGCGCCGCACCCGAGAGCCCGAGGCTTGCGCCGATGGTGAGGCCGAGGATCGCGCGGGGGAGGCGGATCTCCTGCATCACGAGGACCCGCGCCTCGGCAGAGCTGCCCAAACCGTCGCCCAGATCTCCGCCGAGACCCAGGAGTGCGATGATGCTGTTGCCAAGGCCGATGGCCGCCGGTCCGATCAGGAGCGAGGCGCAGAAGAGCACGGCGACGAGCGCCGCAAGGGCCGCGATGAGCCGGCGATAGGTCATCTCAGCCGGGGTCCAGCACGGGGTCCAGCACGGCGTCGCGCGCGGCCACGAGCCGGCGGATCGCTGCGAGCACCCGGGGCGTGCCGCAGATCCAGTCCCGATCCGCGACGGGTGCCGTCCCTGCCTCGGCCTGGAGGGCTGCGAGGGCGGGATGGGCGAGGACCTCTTGGGCAAGCGCCGGCGTCTCGAAGCGTCGCCCGGTGATGACGAGATCGGGCCTTTCGGTCACGAGCGTCTCGAGCGCGAGCCGCCCCCCGCCCTCGATGCCGAGGGCCGCACCGAGATTGCTGAGCCCCGCAGCCTCGATCACCGAGCTTGCGAGCGTGCCCGTGCCGCTCGTGTAGCTGTTGGCATAGTACGTGGCGGCCTCCGGGCGTGGCCCCTCCGTTATGCGCGCCGCGGCGAGATCGGCGTTGAAGGTGGCGAGAACGCGGGCGGCCGCGTCCTCTCGCCCAAGGACCGCGCCCATCTGTGCGAGGCGGTCGCCGATATCCGTAAGCCCGTTGGCGGGTGCGAATTCGACCACGGGGACGCCGAGGCGACGGAGGAGGCCCACGGTTGCCCGCGTCGTGTAGGTGCCGGCGATGACGAGGTCCGGCTCGAGCAGGAAGATCTCTTCGGCGAGGCCGCGGTTGGCCGGAAAGGCATGGGCCTCCTCCGCCATCGCCGAGGCGCTGGGATCTTGCGCGAGATAGGTGACCGAGATGAGCTGCCCCGGCGCCGCCAGCAGCATGGCGAGCTGATCCGTGCAGAGGTTCATCGAGACCACGCGGCGGGGCGGCGCTTCGTCCGCAGTCGCACCTCCCACCATCACACCTCCCGCAACAACTGCGAGGGCGAGCGCGCTAATGGCCGCCCGAGCGAAAGCCCTGACCCTGCTCATCCAGTGCCTCCCGCTCGCGCCCGAGCCAGCGTTTCGAGATCGCCCGCCAGCTCGCGAGCCGCGTGAAATCCGGTGTTTCGGACAGGCTGTCGTCGTCCTCAATGAACGGGTTGGGGAAGAAGATCGAGATCATCGGCTCCCCTGCCCCATTCCACATCTCGAAGCCCCAGGTGACGGGGCAGCCGTCCTGACCGAAGCCGCGGAACATCTCGGCCCGCGACGGTTTGCGCCGAGCGGTGAGCGCCGCCGGGGTCGGATAGGCCTCGGTCCCCTTGTTCTCCCCGATGCAGAGATGGAAGTGCCCGCCATTGCCGAAGAAGATGGTGAGATAGCCGTCCATGAGCCCAATGCGCTCGGGCGGGGTCGGGCATTTCCACTCATACGCCGCCCCCTCGATCAGCGGGCCGAAGCGGATGCCCTGCCAGTGGTTCTCGAAGACGTCGCGGAGAAAGGCATCGAGAAAGGCTTCCTCCGCCGGGAGCGCCCAGACCTCGCGCATCCGGCCGCCATCGGGCCGGGTGCGCGTCTCACTCGGTTCGGGCGCGATGCCCCAGTGGGCGGCGTCTGTCATCAACTCCCTCCCGTGACGGTCGGTCCTTAGAACCGGACGCGGAGGCCGGCGAAACCCGCCACGCCCTGCGTCTCGAACTCGAAGACCTCTTGATAGTCGGCATTCGTGGCGTTCTCGATGCGGGCGAAGAGCTCGACATTCTCGGTCACATCGAAGCTGCCCTGGATGCCGAGGAGCACGAAGTCGTCGAGCGTGGTCAGCGGCTGCACCGCGAAGAACCCGCCCGAGAAGTCGGAATCGCGCTGCTCGCCATTGTAGACGATGTTGGTGTTCACCCGCGCGCGACCATCAAGGAAAGTGTAGGTGGCATCGAAGCTTGCCAGATGGCGCGCGCGCCGCACTTCCTGCCGGCCGGTGGCGCCCTCCTCGGCCAGCGTGTAGGTATAGCTGCCGGTGATCGCGAGATTGTCGATCGGGAAAGCCGTCAGCGAGAGTTCGACGCCCTGGCGCGGGCTCTCCCCATCCGCGTTGATCGAGGTCGAGAGGCCGGCATCGGCGTCGAAGCCCCCGACGATCTCGTCGGTCACCGTGCCGCGGAAGTAAGTGGCGTCGAAGATCACACGGCCGCCCAGCAATGTCTGCTCGACGCCGATATCCCATTGGAACGTTCGCTCGGGGATAAGGTCCGGGTTGCCGATGAAGAAGTCGGGCGAGAAGCCGAACTGCTCGAAGAACGTCGGGTTGACGACGCCGCGGCCGACCGAGCCGTGGAGCCGCGTGCCGGTCTGCTCGATGCTGTAAGAGCCGGAGACGGCGAAGGTGAGCGCGTCCTCGAAGGCGTCGTTGAAGTCGTTGCGCAGGCTCGCCTGCAGTGCGGCGGGACCGTAGGCGATGCGGTACTCGCCCCCGACACCAAAGAGCGTGCGGCTTTGATCGAAGCCGGAGCTTGCCTCATTCTGCTCTTCCTCGAACTCGAAGATGCCGGTTGCGAGATGCTGGAAGGCGCCGGTCTCGAAGGCGAAGCTCGCCTGGTAGCCAGCCTTGAAGCGCTCGCTGTCGGTGCCGAAGGAGAGGACGCCGTCGCTGAGGGTGTCGGCGCTGTTGTTGGTGTAGCTGAAGCTTACTTCGTGCACGAGCGCGTCATCGAGCATTTCGTAGCGCGCGAAGCTGCCGATGGCGATGTCGGTCGCGTCGTTCACCTCGTCGCTGTCGACGACCAGCCCCGTCGTCTCGTCCGAGGGGAAGGGGAAGAGCTGGTCGTCGAACTCAGATTCCCGGTCGACGACGAAGACACTGGCGCCCACCGCGAGATCCGGGGTGATCGACCAGTTGGCCCGGCCCGTGAGCGTGACATTGCGGTCGCCATCGAGCTCGCCCTCGCGGTCGCCGGAACCGGTCGCGACGTTGAAGCCGTCGGTGCGCCGGAAGCGGGCACCGAAGGCTGCGTCCCAGGTCTCGCCGCCGCCGGCCACATTGGCGCTGACCAACACCGAGCCGTCGGAGCCGCCCTCGGCCGCGCCGCCGAAGGAGACGTCGCCGCGCCGCCCGCGCCGGGTAATGATCGAGATCACGCCGGCCGCGGCGTTCGAGCCGAAGAGCGCCGATTGGGGCCCGCGCAGCACCTCGATGCGCTCGATATCCGAAACGATCAGGCTGCCGAAATCCACCTCGCCCGAGCCTGCGGGCGCAAGCTCGACACCGTCGACGAGCACCAGCACCTGGTTCGCTTCGGCCCCGCGGACGCGGATCTGGGTAAAGCCGCCGAAGCTGCCGGTACGGCTGACCGCGAGCCCCGGCACCTGGCGGAGTGCATCGGCGAGATAGCGGGTGCCGCGGGCTTCGAGCTGCTCGCCCGTAATGACGGTGAAGGCCCGACCGGTCTGGTCGGTCTCGATCGGCGTGCGTCCGCCCGTGATGAGGAGTTCGCCCATCTCCACGGGCTCCTGCGCCCAAAGAGGGCTCCACGCTGTGCCGAATGCGGCCGCAACGCCGCCTGCAAGCAAGATCACTCGCATCTACTTTCCCCTTCTCGCGGCAGGCCGCAGCCATGCCCGCTCTCAAGACCTGCTGAGCGAAGGGAGGAGAGGCGAAGACCCACCCGCCCGCCGACAGCGATGACGTCTCACCGCTGCGGACAGGCCGCCCCGCCGGCGCGCCCCGCACCGCGGAAGGGTGATGGCCTGGGCAGGTCTCCTGGCTCGCGGGTCAGTGCCGAGGTTCCGCCTTCCCAGTCCCCATGGGGACCAGTGGCTCGCATAGAACCCGGCTCACCGCTTACAGTTGCGGGGGCAGCCACGGTTTTGGCCCCGATTGGGTCGTCCGCACCGTGTTCCCTATTATCCCGTCCGCCCAAAAGCGGTTGGGGACCAAAGCCACTCGCTAGCGAACCCGATTGCGACACAATGTCAATCGCCCGTCCGGCATCCGCCATGGGATCGCAGGTCGTGCCGTCCCCGTGGCCACAGCGCTGAGTGACGAGAAGCACTGTGTGCCGGGGCGATCAAGGCGGTGGGCAGGTCGCCCGTTCTTTCGCTGAAGCAATAGCGACGGGCGGAGCGCCTAGATCTGCGGCCACTTCGAACTCAGCCGCGGCGGCCTCTGTGTCGCCCGTCCGCGTCAGCCAGATGCCCGCCCAACAACGGAGGACCGGATCTTCGGGATGCGCGTTCCGCCACTGCAGGATGCCGCCCTCAAGCTGGAAGAGATCGTCGACGGCGGCTGATGCATAATCGACCAATCGCGTATCGGCCCCTCCGAGGAACCCTGCCAAAGCGTGCCGCGCGTCGTCCAACGCCCAGCCCTGCGAGGCGAGGAATCTGACCGACGGCGTCGTGTGCGCGAGGCGGAACACGGCGCCTTCGCGACCGCGCGCATCGTGCAAGGTGTCCAGCAAGCGCTCCACATGCGGACGTGGGGCAAAGGCCTGCTCGGCATAGCGACGGGCCCCCTGCCCGAGCGTGGATCTGAGGCGGGGCTCTCGGTAGAGGCGCTCGATCGCGGCGGCGAACGCCGCCTCGTCCGCCGCAACGATCCCCGTCTCACCATCGCGGACGAAGCGGGACGGTCCGCCATGGGGCAGAATCACGGGCGGGATGCCGGCCAGCATCGCCTCCTGCAGCGACTTGTCGCTGCTGGCATAGGTGGTGGGCGCGAGCGGGTAGGCGAGCACGTCGGTCGTCGCGAGGACCCGCGCGATATCCTCGACAAAGCCGAGCTTCTCGAAGCGCTCGGGCCGTTTCGTCGCCGCCAGCGCTCGTTCGAAGCCAGGCTCGAGCGCGCCCCCGCAAAGCCGTACCCGCAGCCCAGGCACCTCGACCCGATCCAGCATCGCGAAGAAGTCGGGGTGGAGTTTGCCGCTTGTGAGGGTGCCGAGATAGTCGGCGTTGAAACCGTGATGGGCCTGGCGCTCGATCCCCCGCACGCGCTGCATTTCGACAAGCCCCGGAACGACGGCCGCCGCTTCCTGGACGAGATGGCGCGGTGGGGGTGCGGTGAAGACCGTCCCGCAGGCGGCCTCGATGAGTGCCTCACTCAGATGTTGCGGCGGGTGGCTGCCTTCGATCTTGGACCAGAGCACGTAGCGCGCCGGGGGCAGCCCGCTCGCCAACCAGTCCCAAAGGACGGGGGTGTTCCAGAAGTGGATGAGAACGATATCGGCGGCCCGGATCGCACTTGCAGTCTCCTCTCGCCCGGCCCCCTGCAGCAGCCGGCACCCCAGGCGCTTCAGCCTCAGGCGGAGCGGCATGTAGAGCGGTCGGGCGAGCACCAGCACCGCATGCTCGATCCCGCGGCCAAGCGCCAAGCTCTCCTCGGCGAAGACGGCGAGCGAGCGACCGGGCCCGCCGGGGCCGAGGTTCGGAATGACGTGCAGGACCCGCATCGTTCTCGCTTATATCGCGGGCTTCCGGCATCAAAACCCTTCACGCGGGGCCGCCGTCTGTAGAGAACGGTGGGATCGGGGCGGCCAGGACGAAGCAGACGCGAATGCAGCAGCACGCGACCACGGCTGAGCGGGACGCTGGGGCGCAAGGTCGTACGCCCAAGCTTCGCCGTATCGAAAACATCTGGCGTCGCGTCGGCCAAGCGGTCGAAATCTTCGTCTTCTTCCACCAAAGCTTCCCGCGCACCGTCTGGCTGACCGTGGTCGCGTTTTTCGTCGCCTCGGTGCTCGAAGCCTTCGCGATCCTGAGCGCGGTGCCCCTCGTCATGCTCATCAATGGTGAGCTCGATGACAGTCACCGGCTCGGCTCCGCCATCCTCGCCGCCTATGAGTGGATGGGGACCGAGCCGACGATCCTGTCGCTGATGCTGACGATCGGGGTGCTGATCGCGCTCCGCGGTATCCTGCAATTGGTGGTTCTGATCCGCATCGGCTTTGCCGCGGCCCAAATCGCCGCTGCGATGCGGCTGCGGCTGCTGCGCGCGCTTTTCGAAGCGCATTCCGGGCATTTGATCGGTCTGCCGGCGGGCCGGCTGCAGACGACGGTTGTTGGGGAGACGAACCTCGCCGGCGAGGCCGCTGTCGCCGTTTGCCGGCTCCTCTCGAACCTGATCCAACTCGGCCTCTATGTGGTGATCGCGTTCTGGATCTCATGGCAGGTCTCGGTGCTGGCGCTGGTGCTGGGGCTTGTGGCGCTGCTGTTGCTCGGCCGGTTCATCGAGATCGTGCGGCTCGCGAGCCGCCATCTCGCCAATCGCATCCAGGCCTTCTCCAAGCGTTTTCTCGAAGCCGTCGCCGGGATCCGGTCGATCAAGGCAGTGGGTCAGGAGGAGCTCGCCCTCGGAATGATGGGCGAGGGCAATGCGGAGATCGAGGAGGCGATGCGCCGGCAGGTCCTTGGCCGGGAGTATCGCGCCAATCTGCAAGAGCCGATCCTAATCGCTGCGATGCTCTGCGGTGGGCTTTTCCTGCTGCAAAGCCTCGACGGGCTCGAGACGGTCGCTGTGCTCGTGATCCTGCTCGAGCGCACGATGCGGCGGATCCTCGGCATTCAGGCGAGCTATGAGGGGCTCGTGCTCTCGGAACGGGCGCTGGAGAGCGTGCGGGAGACGACGGAGGCGGCGGAGGCGGCGCGGGAGCGCCTGCATGAGGGCCCGGTCCCATCGCTCTCCAAGGCGCTGACCTTCGATGGCGTCTCCTTCGGCTATGGCGAGCGGCAGGTGCTAACGGATGTGTCGCTGACGGTGCGGGCCAACACGCTCGTCGTCGTGACGGGCGCGTCGGGTGCTGGGAAGTCGACACTGGCGGATCTGATGCTGGGCCTCGTGGAGCCCGATCATGGCCGCATTCTGATCGATGGCCTCAATCTCGGCACCGCGGATCTGAGGGGTTGGCGTCGCGCCATTGGCTATGTGCCCCAGGACGGAATCCTGCTGCATGACACGATCTTCGCAAATGTAACCTTCGGCGATCCGCTGCTCGACCGGGAGGCGGCCGAGGCTGCGCTCCGCGCCGCGGGCGCCTGGAGCTTTGTCGAGAGCCTGGCCAAAGGGCTCGACACCGATATCGGGGAACGGGGTGCCCGCCTCTCCGGCGGGCAGCGCCAGCGTGTGCTACTGGCGCGGGCGCTGATGCGCAAGCCACGCCTGCTGATCCTGGACGAGGCGACGAACGCGCTCGACGCGCCAACGGAACGCGCCATCGCCGAGACGCTGAAGCGGTTGAGCAAGCAGACGACCATCGTCGCCATCGCGCATGCCTCATCGCTCCTCGCCAGCGCAGACACGGTCTACGATTTGACCGACGGCAGGGTGGTGGAGAGAGCGGCTGACGGAACTTGAGGCCGACCGCTCCGACGATGATGGATTACTCGCTGGTCGGAGTGGCAGGATTCGAACCTACGACCCCTGCCTCCCGAAGACAGTGCTCTACCAGGCTGAGCTACACTCCGATCCAGCGCGTGGGCGGATATACGCGCGCGTGCTGTGGCGTGCAAGGCCGGTGAAGAGGGCAGCGCACAGCATCTGAGCCGTTGCATCGCGAACCGCTCCATTGCCCTTGGCAGGATCGGTCGCGCCGCCTAGAACCGTGCGCGACTGGGGCGTAGCCAAGCGGTAAGGCAGCGGTTTTTGGTACCGCCATGCGCAGGTTCGAATCCTGCCGCCCCAGCCAAAGCCGGCCGAGGTCGGCGCAAGCGATCCAAGGCCCGCGCAAGCGCATCGCCGCCTACTTCCGCCGCCAGCTCAGCAAACGGTCGACGAAAGGGGCGAGGAGCGACAGCCCCAAAGTGACTACGACGAACGCTGCCGGGTAGCGCAGGACCGAAAGTGTGCGGCCGACATCCGGTGGCAGGTCGCGGGCATATCGCGGCAGCATGTCGACGAGCCAGTCGGTGAGCCAGATCGCGCCGATGGCGAGCGCAAGGCCCAGCACGCCAAGCGCCATCGTCCAGGCGAGCCTCATGGCGCGTCCGCCGGCACGACGCTCGCCGGATCGGCCCTGAGGACCAGGAGGTCCCCGCGGCGTAGCACGTCGCCCGAAAGCGTGACCGGCATGCTGCTCATCTCCAGCAGCCGCTCGGGCACAGTACCCCCGTCCGGCCCCGTAACGAGCAGAAACGCGCCGTTCGGCCCACCGCCGGGCACGGGCGCCGTCGCGACGAAGACCATGGGCACACCGCCGATGATGCAGAAATTGGCGCAGGCCTTGTGGCTGAGCCCCCGCCCCGGCCGCATCGCGCCCGCATAGCACTTCCCGTCGCAAAGCTCGCCCGTGAGCTGCCAGCGGCCCAGCGGCTCGGCCGGGTCGATTAGGTCGGGCGACGCGGGGGGCGCATCGAGTGCCATCATCCCGTTCGCCGCACCGCGCACCTGGATCATGCCGAGCGGTCCCCGCTCAAGCAGGACGCCCGTCACCGTGACGCTCTGCCCCAGAAGCGGCGCCGCCCGCTCCTGCACGCCACGCTTGCCCCCGCCCGAGAGCAGCAGGGTCCGACCCGCCGGGATCTGATCGTTGCCCTCGGTCACGCGCAGGACGGGATAGGCGGCTTCCTCGAGAACGCCGGTCACGGTTTGCGCGCCGAGGTCGAAGCGAAACCGGCCGGGGCCGGGATCCGCCTGCGTCGCTGCGACCCAATAGCCCACGGCGAGCGAGGCCACGAGCACCGCCAAGCACACCAGTCCCAGAAAATAGCGGAGCGGCAGAGGGACCGGCAGGTAGCCGACGAAGAACGGCTCGTTCTGCGGGCCCTCGCGGCTCATGCCGACTGCTCCAGTTCAACCTGCCGCGCGGGTAGGCCCAGCGCGTTCGGCTCACGACAGATCTCGATCTCGCCATCGGCGCGGCGGCGCAGATCGTAGGTCGGCACACGCTCGGTGAAGGGCGGGGGTGAGCAGCCATCCTCCAGCCGATACTGGAAGCCGTGCCAGGGGCACGTCACACAGCCATCGAGGATCCGCCCCTCGCCAAGCGGCCCATTCTGATGCGCGCAGGCGTTCGAGAGCGCGCCGAGCCTGCCCTCGTGCCGGAAGACGGCCGCGCGCTTGCCGTCGGCGAACCGGACGATCCTCGCCTGCCCCTCGGTGATCGTCTCTGCGGCGGGTATCGCGACCCAGGCCCCTTCGAGCCCCGGCGCACCGCGCGGCCAGGCCATCAGGTGCAGTGCTGCCACGCCGACGGCGCAAAGCACCGCCGTGGCCGCGAAGAGCGGGTCCTCCTCGCTTTGCAGCGCGCCGAGCCCGATATGGCCGACGACCGCGACATAGGCCGGGTAGATCAGCAGATGCAGCCGCTTCCACAGCGGCGCGCCGAGAAAGCTCAGCCAGAAGTCGTGGCTTGTTGCGGCCAAGATGCCGAGCACGATGAGTGCGAAGGCCCCCAACCACTCGAACGGAAAGCCGATCAGCCGGTTCCAGGCGGTGTTGGCGATGAGCAACCCTTCGAGCTTCGGTATCGGGCTGAAGGCGAAGTACCAGTCGAGGACGAAGACCGCGTGGCCGAGCGCGACGAGCGCCGTCAGCACCCCGAAATGCCGCCGATTGTAGAGGAGGGGCAGGAAGCGCCGGTCGAGCCGCGCCGCCGGCCCAATCGCCAGGATCAGCGAGAGCATGAAGAACGCACAGGTGCCGAGCGCCCGGGCATTCAGGATCGCCCCGTCCACGGGACGCGCCTGAACCGAGGCCGCTTGACCAAGCGTCACGAAGATCGCGACATAGGCGACGATGCTGACGATGAGGACGGCGTCGTAGAACCACTTCGCCTTCGTCCACTGCACGGGGATGTAGGCGACGCTCACGCCGGTGCCTCCAGCAGGACGGGTTCGACGCCGGCTGGCCAGTCGGGCTTGAGCGCGAGCGCTGTGATCAGCAGGAGCGGCGCGCCGAGTGCCAGAAGAAGGGCGAGTGCCGTTTGCAGGCGGTGGGGTGGGCGATGCCGCTCCTCCACGCCCTCATCTCCCAGGGCGAGCGCGTACCAGCGCCACAGCACGAGGGGCCAGATCAGGATCAGCCCGGGCACGATCAGCGCGCGAAAGGCATAGGCGCCGCGGGCGTTCGGCTCGATCCGCTCGATCCCCAAAACCAGGAACAGCGCAGCGACGGCTGCACCGATATAGAGATAGATCTCGCCGATCTGCAGCAGGCCAGCCGCCGTCATCGTCCTGTCATCGCCCTGCCATCGCCTTTCGCCCCCGCGCCCGCTCCGCGCCCGTTACGCACCTTACGCGCGCGTCGTATCACCCGCATCGAGCGCCCGCGCAAGCCAAGCGGAAAGGCCGAGGGCAAGCCCTGCGGCAAGGGCAGCACCCGTCCATCCGGCCGCTTCGTAAAGCCTGCCGACCACCACGGCACCTGCAAGGCCGCCCACATAGTAGGCCGTAAGATAGAGCCCGTTCGCCGCCGCCCGATTGGCCCGTGCCGCCCGGCCGACGAAGGCCGTCGCTGCCGCCTGCATGAGGAAGGTGCCGGCCGCGATGATTGCAAGCCCTGTCAGCATCGCCGCGAGCCCCGGCATAAGCGTCAGGACGACACCCCCGACCGAGAAAGCTGCCGCCCCCCAGAACAGCCTTCGCGACCCGAACCGCCCCACCAGCTCACCGGCCATCGGCGTCGTCACCATCGCCGGCAGGAACACGAAGTAGACGAGGCCGAGCGACGCCGGGTCGAGCCCGTAGCGGGC
>JBCDFC010000004.1:0-47762 GCA_039178805.1 Pseudomonadota bacterium
CCGCTGGGGCACGCGTCCCCCAACGCCTCCGCAAGCGTTCATGCCGCGGTCGATGTCGGAGCCCTTCGCAAAGAAGCCTTTGCCGGCGCCAAAGAGCGCGCCGGCAGGTCTGACAATGACGCCCAGGCCACTGGCCGAGGGCCATAGCAAAAGGGAACAAGACGATGCCGTGCTTTCCGACATCCATCGCCACCGTAATGCAGAGCACCATGCTGAGCACCACGCTGGGCGCCATGCTGGGCGCAGTCGCACTCATCACCCCCGCCCAGGCGCTTAGCGTTGAGGCCGGCGCGCCTATCTTCGAAGCGGACGGGGCCGCCTTCAACCTGCCGGGGCTGTTCGAGTTCAATCTGTTGGCCGACACGCCCGCACCGGGCGGGCCCGTGGATCTTTCGATCATCCTGGCTGCGACGCTCCTCGATGGCGATACGGTCGCCGATGCAGCGATCACCATCACCTCCGACGGCGATCTCCTCGCCTCGAGCGATACGCCGCTCGAGTTCTCGTCGGAGATCCTGGCGGCGGATGAGGATTTGCTGAGTTTCCTGTTCGATGCGCCGAGCGGTCTCGATGCTGCGCTCTTCGCGGACGGCTTGATCGTCGAGGTTCGGGGCGAGTTCGGACCTGATCCGTTCGGCCTTGGCTTCGGCGATCCCGACCCGGTGCCCGTCAACGTCGTCATCTCGTCCGTGGACGAGCTTGAGGTCGTACCGCTGCCAGGGGGTGCGCCGCTGTTCCTCGGGGCTCTTGCGATGTTGGGGCTAAGGCGCCTCCTCTGGCACCGCGCCTGAGCACCGAACCGAACGCTCACCGTCGCAAACCTTGCCATGTCCGCCCTCGCCGCTCGCTCGACCCTTGACCATCCGACGCATCGGCGGGGTGATGTGGAGGACCAAGATCTCATCGCCCTCGTGGCACAGGGCGATGAGAACGCGTTCCGGAAGCTTCACGAGCGTTATTGGAACAAGCTGTTCGGCTTCACGTTCCGCATCGTGCAGCGGCGCGATATGGCGGAGGAGGCGACCCTCGATGCGCTGATGGCGGTTTGGCGGGGCGCGGCGGGTTTCAGGGGAGAGGCGCGCGCCTCGACCTGGATCTTCGGGATCGCCTACCGCACCGCCCTTAAGGCATGCAAAGCGGTGCGCCGTGAGAACCTTCATGACGAGATCGACGAGGCCGCGCATATCGGCGGCGATGGGACGCGCGAGCTGGAGGCCATTCTGCAGAGCCGTACTGTGGCCGCAGCACTCGATCGGCTGCCGGCTGAGCAGCGGGCGACGGTGCAGCTTACGTACTTCTACGGCTACCGGCTGAGCGAGATTGCCGAGATCACAGGCTGCCCGGTCGGGACCGTGAAAGCACGCATGTTCCACGCCCGGGCGAAACTGCGAACACTTCTCGAAGATGCTGCGTGATCGTGGCGATGGCCCGCCCCGCTCAGGGGGGTGGCGTTGCCGATGCCCCGTCGCCCATGATCTGGCGGTGTGCCAGTGCTGTGTTGAAGAGCTCCACATAGTGGATCAGCTTCTCTCCACGGAACGTCATGAAATGCGAGCAGTCGAACTGCAGCACGCGGCCCGTGGGGCGATGGATCAGATCGACATCGAGATAGGTGGCGACGTGATCGCCTTCCTCGACCATCATGCGCGGAAGGAAGCGCCGGCAATCGAAGTCCCGCGCGACAAGGGCCGCGTGCTGCAGGACGGCCTCCGGTCCCTCGTACCGCCCGCCTTGGGGGAAGAGTTCTGACGGCGCAGTCGCAACCAGCACGACATCATCCGCTAGCAAGCGTCGGAGTGGGCCCGCATCGCCCTCGACATAGGCACGATAGAGTTCTCGGAGCGCAGCCTTCCGCGCGCTTGGCGGTTGGGCGATCACGCCGCGGCGGGCAGCGGCCGAGATAGCGGCCGCCCGGGAGGTCGCGTCGAGCTTTCGGAAGGCGTTCTTCAGGTGGAAACGCACGGTGTTCTCGGTCACCGAGAGGATGCGCGCGATCTCCCAATTCGTCTTCCCTTCGGCGCACCATTCGAGCACCTCGCGCTCTCGATTGGTGAAGCGCTTAACATAGTCGGCGCTGTCGATTGCAGGCCCGCTGGGATGCGCATCGAGCCAGTGGGCGAAGAACCGCCGCAGGGCACCGAGGCAGAGATCCAGCGTGTCCGCCGACAGCGACGGATCGATGGTGTAGGCCGCACAGAGCCCCACCCGGTCGCCCGCGGGCAGCGCGAAGACCCATGTCGCGCCAAGACCGGCGTCGCGCGCGCGATTGCGGAGGGCCGCAAGCTGTGGCTCCTCCAACCGCTCGAGCAGTGCTTCATCGACCAGCGCCATCGCCGGAAGGCCGCCCGTTTCCTCCAGCAAACGAGCGATTGCCCCTGCTGCCAGTTTTGCGCCAGGCGCGTTCGAGCCCAACGACGTCGTCACTGTATCGAAGCCGCCGCCTTGGCTCTCCAATGTGCGCGAGGTCATGAACGCCTCAAAGCCGGCGAAGCCCGACCGGCGCAGGCGTGTTTCCAGTTCCTCTGACCCGCCCGTCACGCCATGTGTTCCTTGGAGAATGGTCCGCGATGCGGTGTATCGTAACGTCAAGGGATCGCTGCACGCCATGATTGAAGGGAATTGAGGGCGCTCACGTTCTCATCAGGCGTGCAGCTCGATGCGACCGTAGGCTGTCGCCTTGCGTCGCGGCTCCTGGCCCGACGATACTATGCAGGGTGGTTTCAGCCGAAGGGATATGAAGATGAAGAAGACTTTCGCGATCCTCCTGCTCTTAACGGCACCCCTTCCTGCGATCGCACAGCAAAACGCGGAGGCCTGTGCCGCCCTCAGCACCACTGTCTTCTCCGGTGGCCATGTGACCTCGTCGCGCGTGGTCGCGGCTGGCGACACGCTACCGTCCTACTGCGAACTCCGCGCCGTCGCGCTGCCCTCGATCTCGATCGAAGTGCGGCTGCCGATGGAAGGCTGGAACGGCAAGTTTTACCAGGCCGGCTGCGGTGGGTTCTGTGGCATTCTGGGCCGGGCCGATGCCGGCACGAGCTGGATCAACGCCATGCGCCCGGGGCTTGAGCGTGGCTATGCGACTGCGACGTCCGATAGCGGGCATCACGGCGTGTCGGTCGTCGATGCGACCTGGGCCTACAACAATCCGCAGGCGGAGAGGGACTGGGGTTGGCGGTCGATCAGCGAGACCAATCGGGTCGCCAACCACATGATCGAGGCCTTTTACGGCAGCCAGTCCGATCAAGCGATCTTCCAGGGCTGCTCGACCGGTGGTCGTATCGCCCACGCCGCTGCGCTCCGGTTTCCTGAGATGTTCGACGGCATCATCTCCGGCGCGCCGGCGATGGACTACACCGGCCTTGTGGCGACCAAGATGTCATGGCTCGTCCAGGCGAACACGGCGCCCGATGGCAGCCATATCATCGGGCCGGCCGAGGCCGAGGTGATCAAGGACGCCGTCATCGCGCAGTGCGACGCGGTCGACGGGACCGAGGACCAAATTGTCGCCGATCCGCGCCAGTGCGAGATCGACTACAGCGGCGTCGGTCTTAGCAACCAACAGCTCGACGCCTTGGCTAAGTGGCGCGAAGGCCCGCGCAATGCGGCCGGTGAGCAGCTCTACCCAGGGGGCGTGCCGGAAGGCTCGGAGCCCTTCTGGTGGCTCTGGCTCACTGGCAATGGCGAGGGCGGTGGGAAGCTTGTTCCGGCCTTCGTAACGGGTTTCGGTCGCTTCATGGCCTTCGACAAAGACCCGGGCTTTGCCTGGAGCCCTCTCGATTTCGACTTCGACGTGGATCCTGGACGGATGGGCGTCTCATCCGCCGCATACAATGCCGATGACCCAGACATCTCGGCCTTTCGCGCGGCGGGCGGGAAAATGATCGTCTTCCACGGTTGGGCCGATGCGATCGTGACGCCCTACAAGACGGTCGATTGGTATGAGAAGGCCTCGGCTGCGGCTGGTGGCGAGGCCGCTTTGAAGGAGAATGTCGCGCTCTTCATGGTGCCCGGCCTCGACCATTGCGGCATCCTGCCGGGTGCGAACGGTATCAATGCCGCCGCCCTCGACCCGCTGACGCCCCTCGAGGCATGGTTGGACGGCGGTGCGGCCCCGACGTCGATCTTGGCGGAGTAGCATCCGCTTGACCGTTCCAGGGTCCTTGCGGAGCGAGCGACGCCGTCCCGATCTGCAAGGGTGCTGTCAACCAAGCAGATGGATGGTCGTTTCAAGTCGCGCCGGATTGGCCTTCTCTGAGCCATCGATGCCGTGAGTTGCGAGCAGAACGGTTGTACAACTATGGCGTCTTATGCCGCCCATGCGCTTTTCAGGACCCATTTGGCCAGTCGTGGAGGCCGATGGTCGTAATCTTTCCGGGTCTTTGGTGAGGCGGCTCCAGGCTTCGGAGGTGTGGGCGTCGATGTCCTCATAGCTCCTGAACACCCGGTTGGAGAGCCAATTCTCGCGAATGAGCTGCCAGATCGTATCGCCTGGATTGAGCTTGGGCGAGTGGCGCTGCGACGAAAGAAAGGTAGTCTTCCCGGGCACGGCGAGCGCCGCGCCTGTGCCTGTCCTTAGGCAAATGGCGCCGGGGATGGAGGCCGCGACTTCGTGCGCTGATCGTGGGGCGATGAGGGCCGCATACCGACGCTGCGGCCTAGCTTGGCCGCGCGTGCCCCCCTGCCGTTTTCGACAGAAAGCCAGACATCGGCACCAATCGGAGACCGCCAGGCGAGCCAGTACCAACCCAAGCCGTTGTTGGATTAGCGCTGCTGACGACAGGATTAGGAGTTAGATCTTCGGTTGGAGCTTTTTGCGCTTATCGGTCGATCACTGACCCCAAGGGCCAATCGCATGGGTCGGCTTGTCTCATCACTCGGTGCTTTGGGAGAAGACCCACCCGCCCTTCCGGATCGTTGCGATACTCAGAACAACACGTCCCAGACGCCGTCCTCGACTTGGACGATGGCTTCGGTCGATTCGAAACTTTGGATGCGGTTCTCGGTATCGACGGCGATGTAGAAAAGCGCCTCATGGATCTCGAGCTGGTCCGACTCTAAAAGGCCCAACCAATAGGCATAGCCACCCGGATCGCTCGGCCGATCGAGCACGTTTTCGTAGATGTTCTCCAGGATCACCGCTTCGGTATCGATCGCGGGATCGCCGGTCGTGGCCATGAACTCTTCGGACTGGGTCATGAAGAAGGTGACATCCAGCAGCGAGACACCTGCCTCGAACTGATCGATCCAGTAGTTGAGCCCTGCTGTATCGAAGGCGCCATCGCGGTTGAGGGCGGCTTCGTAGAGCAGCACGATTTCGGAGACGTAGTGCGGCACGTCGTGGTTCGACGTGGGCGGGGGCGAGGATGGGCCAGCGGATGCGCCAGGGGGCGGGTTAGTGGCAGTGCTTCCGGGCGTGCCCAGGGTGACCTCGTCCACAGGTTCCTGCGCGAAGGTGATCGTGTCGAAATCGAAGGCGAAGGCTTCGACTGTGTCATCGAAGTCGGCCAAGGTGGCGGGGCCTTCGGGCGAGCCGCCGGTGAAGAGACCGGTATTCGTGCTGTCGAGCTCGATGATCCAACTGCCCGGCCGATCCACCCCTTCGAAGAGGGTGAAGGCGACGAGCAGACCATCTTCGATGGGCTCGCCCGGGAAATCGACCTCGGCGTAGTTGTCGTAGAGGTTGACTTCGAGCTCGACTTCGAGCGTGGGCCCGCCCTCGAATGCAACGGTGCTGGTCATAAAGGCCTGATAGCCACCCGGTTCGATCAGATCGAACTGACTGGCCGAAAGATCGGCGGTGAGCGTGAAAGGATCACCGAAATAGCGGCTGCGAATGGTAAGCTCGGTCATGATAAACTCCGACGAGAGTGTTGAATTGAATGTCCTTCTCTAAAATCAGCTAAGTTGACGCGTGCGGCAGTTGAGTGCCGGGCGTCACAAGCGCGCCCATCTATCCCGATCTCCCGAAACTGTGATGGTCACGCGGCGCGCTGGCGGGAACTGAGCGCCGCCACGCCAGGCCGTACGGCGCTCCAGCAGGGCGCAGGCCCATCGCTCTGGCAGCAGTGAGTTCAGGCTATTGGATCGACCCGCCCAAAGCCTGCTGCATTGGCAAAGGCGATGAGCGATCGATCGGTCTCGCGCGCGCCAATGAGGCTGAGGCCGACCGGTCCGTCCTCGACACGTCCAGCGGGTAGGGAAAGCTGCGGTAAGCCCGCGAGGCCGGCCGTGCAGAGCATCGCGAGCGCTCGGATGCGGAAGTCGTTGAGCGCATTCTCTCCAGCGTCCCTCATCGGTGCCGGCTCGGGGCTCGTGGGCATCACCATCACCGCACCCTCGCCAAGGAGATCGCTCACCCGGCTTCGGATGCTCTCCCTGAACCGTCTCGCCGCAACCCATTCCTCCGCACTGATCCCGGCGGCCATGCGGAAGCGATCGGCGACGCCTGGCCCGAACTTCGGTTTCGCGGCTTCGACCCAAGGCCCATGCGCTTCCCAGACTTCGGCGGCCTGGGTGACGCGGAAGCACTCGAACCAGCGGCCCAATCCATCCGGCGCTTGGACGACCGGTGTCGCGGGGCCAAGACGGTCTTCGAGCTGGGTGAGCGCCGGAGCCAGGATGGCAACTGTCTCGGCACTGGCCCTTGCCCAGGCATCTACCGGCAGTAGGAGGCGGTTGGGGTGCGCCGCCTCGGGCAGGCCCATCGCGCCTGCCACGAGGGCCATCAGATCGAGATCCCGCGCGAACCAACCGGCGGTGTCGAAGCTTGGCGCCAAGGGCATTGTTCGGTCGAGGGCGATCGCTCCATGGGTCGTGCGAATGCCGTAGACCCCGCAGAACGAGGCTGGCAGGCGCACCGAGCCGCCCGTATCCGAGCCGAGCCCGATATCGACTAGCCCCGCCGCCACGGCTGCGACTGACCCCGAGGAAGAGCCTCCGGGCACCCGTCGCGGATCAGCCGGGTTCGTGGGCGTCCCGTAATGGGCGTTCACACCCATCAGGGAATAGGCGAGTTCATCCGTATGGGTCTTTCCCACCAGTCGCGCGCCTGCAGCGAGAAGTGCCGCCACCGGGGACGCATGCTCGGTCGCCGGCTCATGCGTCTCGGCCCAGGTGGGGCTGCCGCAACCGGTCATCTGACCCGTAACGTCATAGATGTCTTTCGAGCCGAAGGTGAGGCCCATAAGCGGACCGGCTGGTGCTCCAGGAACCTCGGCGAATGAGACGAAGGCGTTGACGCTGTCCTTCACGCCGTGCCCTCTGGCATGTGGAGTTCTGGCAGCGCATGGGTAAACACCGGCCGACCCGCCTTGAAGCCATACATCGGCTGGGCAAGCTCGGCGACGGCGAGCGCGGGGTCTGTGGCGTCCAGCACCACGAGATCCGCGGGGCGACCGACCGCGACGCCGTAATCCTCAAGGTTCATGAGCTGCGCGGAGCTTGCGGAGACCATGTCGAGACAGCTCAGCATCCCCGACCGATCCCCGATCTGGGCGATATTGGCATAGAGGTTCGCCATCCGGATCAGAGAGCAGTCGCCGAAGGGGGTGAAAGGGTTGAGGACGTTGTTGCTGGAAAGCGAGCAGCAGACGCCCTCGGCCGCCATGCGATGCAGCGGTGCGACACCGCGGGGCACCGACCAGTTCTCCTCATGCTCGCGATGCATGAGGAAGAGATCGGTCGAGGGCAGGACCGTCACCGCAACGCCCGCATCGGCAAGCCGCCGGGTGAGGGTCGCGAAGTCCGGCCGCGGCATCTGCGCAAAGCGCGTAACATGGCCGACGGCGACGCGCCCGCCCCAGCCATGCTCTTCGGTTCTGCGGCAGACATGTTCGATGGTCATCTCCGAGGTATCGGGGCCAAAATCGAGATGCATGTCGATATCGACGTCAAAGGCGCGCGCGAGTTCAAAGATCCGGTCGATCTGCCCATGGGGATCGGTGTCGGTATAGGGGGCGGCGCCGATCACTTTGGCCCCACGCTCAAGGCCCGCGATCAGCAGCTCGTCTGTGCCGGGATTGTTGGTCAGCCCTTCCTGCGGGAAAACGCAGATCTCCACGTCGATGGCCCAAGCCCAGTCGGCGATGGCGGCCTCGACGCCCTCAAAGCCGCGCATACCGATGGTGGGGTCGACTTCGACATGCGTCCGCATCCGCATCGTGCCGTTGACCACGCATTTGCGGAGGGTACGCGAGGCGCGGGCGGCGACGTCCTCGGCGGTGAAGTCGGATTTGAGGCCGGCGACCTCTGCGATCGCCTCCGAAAGCCCCCCCTTCAGCGAGCAGCGTTCGAGGATGCAGGATTTGTCGAGATGGATGTGGCTCTCGCAGAAGCCGGGGACCACGATGCGTCCGCCGAGGTCGAAGGCGCGGGCGCCGCGGGGTAGATCAGGGCGGAGCTCGACGATACGGCCGTCCTTCACGCCGATATCGATCACCTCCTCGGGTGCCCCTGCGAGGCGTACGCCATGCAGCGTTAAGTCCATGCTGTATCCCTCCGTCCGGGTCGTGGCTCGGCGCTCATTCGGCGGCGCCCAGATAGGCCTTCTCGATATCGCTGTCGGCGCCAAGGCTCGCTGCCGGCCCTTCCTTCACGACGCGTCCGCCCTCCAGCACGTAGCCACGGTCAGCGACGGCAAGGGCGAGCGTCGCCATCTGGTCGACGAGCAGGATTGTGACACCTTCGTCGCGGAGATCGGCGAGCGCGTCGTAGAGCTCGCGCACCATCGCTGGGGCTAGGCCGAGCGACGGCTCGTCGAGAAGCAGGATCCGCGGCTTGGCGATCAGGCCGCGGGCGATGGCCAACATCTGCTGTTCACCGCCCGAGAGGACGCCTGCCTGACTCGAGATCCGGTCGCGGAGGCGAGGGAAGTGGGTGAGGAGCGCCTCGATTTCAGCCTCTGTATCGACATCGTAGCGCGTATGGGCGCCGAGGAGGATGTTGTCGCGCACGCTAAGCTCGGGGAAGACCTGCCGGCCTTCTGGCACGAGCGCGAGGCCGGCGGCCGCGATCTTATGCGCTTCGGCGCGCGACATCTCGCAGTCATCGAGCAGGACGGAGCCGGAGATCGGTCGATGGAGACCCGCGATCGAGCGCAGCATGGTCGATTTGCCGGCCCCGTTCGCGCCCAGCACCGCGACCGTCTCGCCGGGGTTCACGGTGGTCTCGACCGCCTCCAGCACCGGGGCCGCGCCATAGCCGGCGGTGAGGCGGTGCGTGGTCAGGACGGCGACGCGCTCGCCCGCCCAAGGTGCTGTGCGTGGCCGGCCGGGATAGTCGGTATCGCCCAGATACGCTCGCCGGACCTCCGCGTTGCTGCGCACCTCGCCGGGCGTTCCCGCCGCGATGGGCGTCCCGGCATCGAGGACCACGACATGGTCCGAGACGCCCATCACGAGGCCCATATCGTGCTCGACGAGGACGACCGCGATCCCAGCCTCGGCGATACGGCGAAGGAGGCCCGCCAACGCGTCCTTATCGGCCTTGCCGAGCCCCGCCGCCGGCTCGTCCAGCAGCAGGACCCGCGGGCCCATGGCGAGCGCCCGCGCAATCTCGACGAGCCGCCGGTCCACATGTGGGAGAGCGCCAGCCTCGCGCCCGACGGGCCCCGAATAGCCGACGAAGGCGAGGAGCGCTTCGGCCCGTTCACGCGCGGGCGCGTCCGGCGGCGGCCCGAGTAGGAAGCCGAGCCTACCCCCTGCCGCTGCCACCAGCAGATTGTCGATCACCGAGAGATGCTCGAAAAGTTGGGTCGTCTGGTAGGTCCGCGCGATGCCGGCGCGCGCGGCGGCCCAGGCTGGGCGCCCCGCAAGTTCTTGGCCCAGCCGGATCGAGCCCGCATCCGGCCGGTAGAACCCGCCGATCATGTTGAGGACCGTCGTTTTACCCGCCCCGTTGGGCCCGATGACCGAGGTTACGCGCCCGGGCTCTGCCGTGAAGCCGACATCGCACGCGGCCTGCACACCGCCGAATGCGATGGAGAGCCCCTCGACGCCCAAGGGTTGGGAGGCGGCCTGCCGCGCGATGACCTCAGCCAAAGGCCTCTCTGACGGCCGCACCGGCGTGCCTTCGTCGCGCATCAGGGCGCGGAGGAAGATGCCGGCGACGCCTCGGGGGGCAGCGAGCAGCACGCCGAGCATCAGCCCGCCGAAAAACAGCAGTCGGTACTCCGCGAGGCTCGACAGCATTTCTGGCAGCACGACCGTGATCGCGATCCCGATCAGGGGACCGAGGAGCGTGCCTGCCCCCCCGACCACGACGGCGAGTAGGAACAGGATCGACTGGAAGAACGGAAAGGTGCCGGGCGAGATGAAGCCCTGAAGCGGCGTGAAGAGACCACCGGCAATGGCTGCCAGCGCCGCCGACAGGATGAAGGCGACGGTCTTGAGGCGGAGGGGGTCAAGTCCCACGGATTGCGCCGCAATTTCGCTGATGCTGACGGCCCGCATCGCCATGCCCCAGCGCCCACGCGCGAGGCGGTGAAAGAAGAGGAGGGAGAGCCCGGCGAAGAACGAGGCGAGGATCGCCATCTCCATCTCGAAGAACGGCCGGCCGAAAAACTCGGGCGCCATAAAGCCCATGAGGCCGTTCTGCCCGCCCGTGACCGACCGCCACTCGATCGCGCCATGCTCCACGATAAAGGCGAAGGCGATGGTCATCATTGCGAGATAGGGCCCCGAAACCCTGAGCGCCGGCAGCGCCAGGAGCCCGCCGGCAACCGCGCCCAAGAGGGCTGCGGCCGGCAGCGCTAGCCAGAAGCTCCAGCCCCCCAGCATCGCGATCCCGACGCCGTAAGCCCCGAGCGCGAAGAAGCCGATATGCCCGAACGAGATTTGACCGCAGAGGCCGAACAGGATGTTGAGCCCGACGCCCACGATCAGGTTAATCGCCGCCAGTGCGAGGATGAAGACGAGATAGCCGCCAAGCTCCGTCGCCGAGGCCATGGCGGAGAGCGTCAGCAGCACGATCATCGCCCAGGCGAGCCGCGGATCGCGAAGGAGGCGCGAGGTGTGGGTCGTGATCTGGGAGAGGTCGCTCATGCTCAGACCTTCTTGATCTCGCCATGGCCGAACAGGCCGTTCGGCAGGGTCACGAGCACGAGGATGACGAGCGAGAACGAGACGATCTGGGTGTAGGAGGAGCCGAGATAGGCCGTGGTCAGCGCCTCGACGCAGCCATAGAGCAGCCCCGCGATCACGCAGCCCCAAGCCGAAGTGATGCCGCCCAGGATCGCGGTGGCGAAGGCCTTGATGCCGAAGATCACGCCCATCCCGCTGCTAACATTGAAGAGTGGCGCAATCAGGAGCCCGGCGATGCCGGCGAAGACTGTTGAGAGCGCGAAGGCCCCCGCGATCACCATGCGTGTGTTGATCCCCATCAGCCGCGCCGCATCGGGCCGCTGGACCGTCGCGAGCATCGCCTTGCCCATCTTGGTGCGTCGTTGGACGAGTGTTAGCGCCGCCGCGATGGCGAGGCCCACCACGGGGATGATCAGTTGGAGCGGGAAGGCGCCGGCGCCGAACACATCGACCGGTTCCGTGGCGAGCGTCGAAGGCAGCGACCGCGGCTCCTTGCCGAAGGTGAAGAGGACGACATTGTCGATCACGATCCCGCCCGCAACCGTCGCCATCAGCCAGAGATCCGATCCGCGATCGGCAAAGGGGCGCACGAGGCAGCGCTCGACGACGAGCCCGAGCACCGCACAGCCCAGCAGTGCCGCGATCACCGCAAGCGGCATGGGCCAGCCCAAGGTCACGCCGAAGGTGTAGCCCAGCACCGCACCCACCATCATAGATGAGCCCTGGGAGAAATTCACCGTCTTCGAGACCGCATAGGTCACGTGAAAGCCGAGCGCGAGCAGCCCGTACATAGCGCCGAGCCCGAGCCCGGTGATGAGGGTGGAGACGATCATGAGCCTGTCCAATAGGGGCGCGGCGTGCGCGCCCCCTGGGCGCCTTACTGAATCGGGATGATTTCGCAGTCGATGAAGCGCGTGAATACGTAGTCGTCGGGCCCCAGCGCGTCGTGCTGGTCCGGCGTGAAGGGCTTCTCGTAGGTCTTGATCAGGCCCTCATGGCTCTCGATCGCGTAGAAGCCTTCACGCACGGCTGGCCCGTCGGTCGAGCCTGCGTTCTCGATGGCAAGGGCTGTCAGATGCATCGCGTCATAGGCGTTGGCGATGCCGACGGCCGGGGTCACATCGGCGGCGGATTGGATTTCAGGAAACATTTCCTTCAAAGCCGCCAGCTTCTCGGCCGCCTTGGGGCTATCATTGCCCGAGAAGGTGAAGGTCTGGATCATCTCCACCGTCTCCGCGCGCGGGCCGCCAAGCTCGTTGAAGCGTCCACCAGCCGGGCCCCAATGCGAGACGACCGGCACGTCCCAGCCCATCCGTTCGAGCGATTTCATCACCTGCGCCGAGGGGCCGACATTGGCGACCATGAAGAGCGCGTCCGCTCCGGCCTCCTTCAACCGCGTGAGCTGCGGGACGACATCGACATCGTTCTTCTCGACTTTCTCGATGCCCGCATGCTCCATGCCCTTGGCGTCCAAGGCCGCAAGCAGGCCTTTCTCGTTGGACTCTCCCCAAGGGTTGTTGATGAGCACCATGCCTGGGAGCTTAGAGCTGTGCACGGCGACCGCGCGCTCCACGAGCGCGATATCGACGATCTCATCGACGGCCGAGACGCGGAAGACGTAGTTCGGATCGGCACCGTTCTTGGTGATCGGGGTACCGGCCGCCCACGGCCCCATGAACGGCACCTGCACCTGGTTCACATAGGGCACGATTGCGAGCGACACGGGCGTCTGCAGCCCGCCAAAGAGGACCGTCACACCCTCGCGCTGGATCAGCTCGCGCGCAGCCGTCAGCCCCTTGCCGGGGTTCGCCTCATCGTCGCGGCGCAACAGCTCCAGCGGGCGGCCGAGGACACCGCCTGCCGCGTTGATCTCAGAGATCGCGAGCATCATCCCCCGGGTGATCGCCTCGCCCGACTTCGCCGACGGGCCGGAGAGGCTGGCGATCAGGCCGATCTTGATCGGGTCCTCGGCCGCGGCGTGGTGGGGTGCAAAGGCGAGGCCCAGGGCTGCCATGGCGCCTGCGAAGAGGCTGCGCCGCGAAGGGTTGCAGATGGTCATCAGATCCGTCCTTCCCTGTTGGATACCGGCAAGACCGGCTTGTCATGATCCCCCTCGGCAGCAAGCTTCGTGCCAGAGCCATGAACCTTGGACGGAGAGAGAGCCGTGCCTGAGCCAGCCGCAACGACCCGTCAGGATCCGGAAGCGGTCCGCGCCATGATCCTCGATTTCCTCGAGAAACAGATGTCAGGGCGCTATGCCGAAGTCGCCCACCGGGTGGCGCCGGACTGCGAAATCACCTTCTCGGGTGGGCGCCGTTTCGCCTCCGCCGCCGAGATCACGGCCTTTAACGCCAAGCGATACGCCTGGGTGAAGAAACGCATGGAACGCACGGATGTGGCGGAGGGTGCGGACTGCGTCGTCGTCTATTCCATCGGCTTTCTCCACGGCGCCTGGCCTGATGGGATCGCGTTCGACGGCAATCGTTACATCGACCGGTTCGAAGTACGCGGTGGGCGGATCACGCGCTGGGAGGTCTGGAACGACAGCGGCGAGCGCCTGTTGGGACGTCACGGCATTGACGCCTAAGCCGTGCCCAGGAAGTCGTATTCCCCGTAGACCCGTGTTTAGGCAGGGACGTCCATGAAGGAGACATGGGCAGCCACCACGCGCCAGCCCTCGGCCAAGCGCGCCCAGGTCTGCTGCTGACGGCCGATACGGGCGGTGCCGTCGCGGCTGAACTCGGTACTCGCGGTCGCGAAATCCCTGCCGAAAGTGGTGATCACCGTGCGGGTCAAGCGGCGGTCGAGCCCGGACGAGGGTCGGGCCTTGCGGAAGGCCAGGATCTCGTCCTGACCATAGAGGCACTCCGTCACACCGTAGCGCACGACATGCGCGCTGTCCCAGAAGAGCTGATCGAGCACGGCAACGTCGTTGCCTGTGAGCGCCTTTTCATAGGTCTCGAAGGCGGCGGTGACCTCAGCATGCACCTCGGGAATATTGATCTCCATAGCGCCTTATCCTCTCAGCCCTTCGAATACCCATCAATTGAGCAGAGCCGAGAAATTTGCGCAAGCACTGCACAATCTGGATGGAAAGATGATTAAAGCTTGCACAGTCATTCATAATGGGAGCGGATCTCGAATTCCGACTGGACAGAGCGGCTTGGGATACCAATCGGCGATCTCTCTCCCCCTTCCGCCGACCGTGCATCGGGAAAACGCGCCTTTGGCACAGACCTTGCTGTATTGGGCGAAAATACTGGCAGCAAGCCAGTGCGCGGACAGCAGCAAGGAGAACCAATGATGGCCCGTTCCCGCATCACCCGGCGTGGCGTCCTCTCGGGAGCCAGCAACGTCCTGACCGCCTCGGCCTTCGCCGCGATGGGGGGCTTCCGTGCCCTGGCCGCCACCGAAGGTACCATCGGCTTCATCTATGTCGGCCCGCGCGACGACTATGGCTGGAACCAGGCCCATGCGGTAGCCGCAGCCTCGATCGCCGAGGCTCCGGGCATCAGCCTTGTCGAGCAGGAGCGCGTGCCCGAAACCGAGGAGGTCGCGCGCGTCATGGAGGGCATGATCCAGCTCGACGGCGTGAAGGTGCTGTTCCCGACCTCCTTTGGCTACTGGCCCTTCATCCAGGAACTCGCGCCCAAGTATCCGGACGTGTTGTTCATCCATGCAGGCGGGCTCTGGAAGCCCGGCGATCAGCCCAACACCATCGGCTATCGCGGTTACATGGAGGAGCCGCATTACCTGGCGGGGATCGCTGCGGGGCATCTCTCCAAGACCGGCAAGCTCGGCTTCATCGGCGCGAAGCCCCTCTACTTCGTATTCAACAACTGCAACGGCCTGACGTTAGGCGCGCGGAGCGTGAACCCCGAGGCGACGACCCAGGTCGTGATCACCGGCGAGTGGAACAACCCGGTGAAGGAGGCCGATGCCGTCAACGCCATGATCGACCAGGGCGTCGACGTGATCTGCGCCAATGTCGACAGTCCCAAGGTCGCGATCGAGACGGCCGAGCGCCGGGGCGTGATGAGCGTCGGCTATCACACCGATCAGTCGGATCTCGCGCCCAAGGGCTTCCTGACGGGCGCCGAGTGGAACTGGGCCAAGGGCGGGGACTTTGCCATGGCGCATCTGGCCGATGCTGAGTTCCCAAACCTCTACCGCGGCGGTTTCGATCGCGAGATGGTCAAGATCAGCCCCTTCGGCGCTGCCGTACCCGACGAGGTTCGGGCGGAGATCATGGCGGCGCGCGATGGGTTCCTCGACGGCTCGCTGCTCCTCTACCAAGGCCCGCTCATGGACAATAATGGCAACACCGTCGTCGAGGACGGCACCGGGATCGCGAATGATGACAACGACTTCAAGCTGTCGGTGAAATGGCTCGTCGAGGGCGTCACCGGCGAGACCGGCCTCGAATGACCGCGACGCCAGCCGCCCTTGCTCGGCGATGAGCGGGACAGACACGACGGATGCGCCCGCCAATGGGCGGTGGCCTGAAAGCCTGCGCAGCCTGCTTGGGTCCGCCGGAAGCGGCGGGCTCGAGGCAGTATTGCTTTCGGCACTGGCACTCGTGGTGGCGTTCTTCCTCTTCGGCGTGTTCGTCACGGTGCAGGGGCACGATCCGGCTGCCGTCTACCGCACGCTCTGGCTCGGCGCCTTCGGTACGCGGTTCTCGATCGAGAACACGCTGACGCTGGCGGCGCCGATCATCCTCACAGCGATGGCGACGTTGATCCCGGCGCGCGTGGGCCTGTTGGTCATTGGCGGCGAAGGAGCACTGATCATGGGTGGGCTGGGCGCCGTCCTCGCAGGCGTGGCGCTGGCAGGGCTACCGGGGCTGCTCGGCATTGCGATCTGCTGCGCGGCGGGGGCTCTAGCAGGCGCGCTATGGCTTGCGTTTGCCGGAGCGCTCAAGCACTGGCGAGGGGTCAACGAGACCATCGCGACGCTGCTCCTCAACTACATAGCCATCGCGATCATGCTGCATCTGGTCACCGGCCCGATCCGGGATCTTGCGGTGCCGATCAAGGCGCAGAGCTGGTCGATCCCCGAGGCGTTCCGGATGGGTGACATTCCCGGCTGGTCGGTCCATTGGGGGCTGCTGATCGGTGTTGCCGTCGTGGCCTGCGTGCATGTGCTAACGCGCCACACGGTGACCGGCTTCTCCATGGCGATCCTAGGTGGGAACCGACGGGCGGCGCAGATGGCGGGCCTTGATATCGGGCGTCTGACACTGCTCGCCTGCGCGGTTGGGGGTGCCGCCGCGGGGCTTGCCGGCGCGATCGAGGTTGTCGCCGTCCATGGTGCGGCGAGTGAGAGCCTCGTCGTCGGCTTTGGCTACACCGGCATCTTGGTGGCCTTCCTCGCGCGCCAGAACGCCCTCGCCGTGCTGCTGGTTGCGCTGATCATCGGCGGGATCGCGGCCTCGGGCGGGCTTCTCCAGCGCCGTTTCGGCATGCCGGATGCGGCGACGGACCTTCTGCAGGGCATGATCTTCCTCTGCGTGCTCGCCTCGAATGCCCTGGCGGGTCGCCTCCTACCCGGGGGCCGCTGATGGAGGGCGAGCTTGGCTGGTGGGGTGTTCTGATCGCTGTTCTCGGTGGGGCCGTGCGCGTCTCGACGCCGTATCTCTTCGTGGCCCTGGGCGAGACGCTGACGGAGCGCGCAGGTCGCGTGAACCTGGGGCTCGAAGGCACGCTGGTCCTCGGGGCGATGACGGCCTTCGCCACTTCCGTTCTTACCGGCTCGCCCTGGCTCGGCGTGCTGGCGGCGGGTTTCGCGGGGCTTTGCCTTGGTGCCCTCCATGCCGTGATCTGCAACCTGCCGCGCGTGAACGACATTGCCGTCGGCATCGCCCTCTTCGTCTTCGGCACAGGGCTCGCCTTTTACCTGGGTAAGGACTTCATCCAGCCGCGCGCTGAGATGCTGCCGGGCCTGCCGCTCGGTGACTGGTCGGAGATCCCCGCCATCCAATCGGCCTTGGAGATCAGTCCGCTCTTCCTGCTCGGGATCGCGCTCGCCTTTTTCCTGGATTGGGCGCTGCGGCGCACACGGTGGGGGCTCCTTCTGCGCATGGCTGGCGAGAATGCCGAGGCCGGGCGCGCCCTCGGCCTCTCAGTCCCGCGTATTCGGCTGGCCGCGACGGCCGCCGGCGGGTTTTTGTCTGGGATCGGTGGCGCGTTTCTTTCGCTCGACTATCCGGGGAACTGGAACGAGGGGCTATCCTCGGGCCAGGGGCTGATGGCCGTGGCGCTCGTGATCTTCGCGCGCTGGAATCCCATACGCTGCTTCTGGGCCTCGCTTCTCTTCGGCGGCGCCACCGCTCTTGGCCCCGCGTTGCAGACGGTGGGGATCTCCTCGGGCTACTATCTCTTCAATGCAGCCCCCTACATGCTGACGCTCCTGCTCCTCATCTGGGCCTCCTCGCCGCGGGAGACGCTGGTCGGCGCGCCGAGGGAGCTTTCGATCTCGCGATGACCCAGACCACGCCACCAGATGTTGAGATCGTCGGCCTTTCGAAGCGGTTCGGGGCGGTAAAGGCGCTCGATGAGGTGTCCGAACACTTCAGGCCGGGCTGTTTTCACGCGCTCCTTGGTGAGAACGGCGCGGGTAAGTCGACGCTGGTGAAATGCCTCATGGGCTTCTACCGCGCCGATGCCGGGCAGATCGTGATCGCTGGCAAGGAACGGAGGATCGAGGGGCCGCAGGATGTCCAGGCGCTCGGCCTCGGCATGGTCTACCAGCACTTCACGCTGGTCGAGCCGATGACGGTGGCCGAAAACCTCGTCCTTGCCCGCCCCGAGATCCCGGCGGTGATCGACTGGGCGGTGGAGCGGGCCGAGATCGCGCGCTTCATGGAGGGCGCGCCCTTCCAACTCGACCCCGAGGCGCCCGTGGCGAGCCTGGCAGCCGGCGAGAAACAGAAGCTCGAGATCCTGAAGCAGCTTTGGCTCGGCCGCCGGTTCCTCGTGCTCGATGAGCCGACCTCGGTGCTGACCCCGGCCGAGGCCGACGAGGTGCTGGGCGAGATGCGGCGCCTTTCCGACACCGGCGCCCTCAGCGTCGTTCTCATCACCCACAAGTTTCGTGAGGTTATGGCCTTCGCCCGGACCGTCAGCGTGCTCCGCGGTGGGCGGCATGTGGGCCATGCGACGGTGGTCGAGACCGATGAGATGCGGCTCGCGGGCATCATGTTCGGCGAGGCCCGACCGCGCCCCCCTGCCAACCGAGCCGAGATGCCCGCCGCTGCCCCCTATCTCTCGATCGTTGGCCTCCACGCCCGCGGAGACCGCGGCACGCTGATGGTGGAGGATGCTGCGCTATCGGTCGCCCCGGGCGAGGTCGTCGGTATCGCTGGTGTCTCTGGCAATGGGCAGAAGGAGCTGGTCGAAGTACTGGCGGGCCAGCGGCAGGCCGAGAGCGGCACGGTCCGGATCGGAGGCTTGCCCTTCACCGGCGGGCGCCGGGAGATCCACGACCGCGGCGTCTTCCTCTTGGCCGAGGAGCCACTCGCGAATTCCGCCGTGCGCTCGATGAGCGTCATGGAGAACCTGATGCTCCGCCGTTACGACCGCGCACCAGTCGCCTCGGGCCCCTGGTTGAACCGCCGTGCGATGCGGCAACTGGCTGAGGATCTGATCGCGCGCTACCGGGTGCGCACTGCCGGGCCTGAGGCGCCGCTCAGCACACTTTCGGGCGGCAATGTTCAGCGCACCGTCCTGGCGCGGGAGCTTTCCGAGGGCGTGCGCCTTCTCATTGCGCAGAACCCCTGCTTCGGGCTCGACGCCTCGGCCGCGGCAGAGATCCGCGCCCAGATCCTGGAGGCGCGCAACGATGGCGCCGCGATCCTGCTCATTTCGGAAGATCTCGACGAGACGCTCATGCTCTCGGACCGGATCCTGGTGATGTCGGGCGGGCGGATCGTCTATGAAACCCCAGCAGCCGACGCCAACCGTTACGAGATCGGCCAGCATATGGCCGATGCCGTGCCAACAGAGGGCGCCGCGTGAACAACGACCCGATCCTGATCACTGGCGGGCTGGTGCTGAAGGGTGCCGGCGCCGAGGCGCGCCCGGCGGATATTCTGGTCGAAGGGGGCAAGATCTCGGCAGTCGAAGCGCCGGGCACCATCGACGTCTCCCGCGGGCGGGTGCTCGACGCCACTGACCGCATGCTCGTACCCGGTCTTGTCAACGGTCATACGCACGGGCACGGCGCACTTACCAAGGGGCTCGTCGGTGACCGCGCGCCGCTTGAAGTGTTTCTCACGGGCTCCGGCGCCGTCACCGGCAACCGCACGGTCGATGACAAGCGGCTCGCCGCCCGCCTCACAGCCGTCGAGCTCATCCGCCGCGGCTGTACCACGGCCTTCGATCTCTTCGTTGAGTATCCGGCGCCCTCGGTAGAAGGCATCGGTGCTGTAGCGGATGCTTACGACGAGGTCGGCATGCGCGCCGTCGTCGCCCCGATGATGGCGGATCGGACGCTCTACGACGCGCTACCCGGCCTGATCGATAGTCTGCCCGAGCCCTATCGCTCGAAGGCGGAGGCGATGCGAACGGCCCCAACGGAGGTTAGTCTGGAGGCCTCCCACGCTATTCTTGAGGACTGGAAGCACGATCGCGACCGCATCCGCCCCGCCGTTGCGCCCACGATCCCGCTCCACTGCTCCGATGACTTCATGGTGGGCTGCGCGCGGCTCTCAGAGGAGTTCGATTGTGCCCTCCAGACCCATCTGGCCGAAACCAAGACCCAGAACCTCTTGGGCAAGAAACGCTTCGGCCGCAGCCTGACGGAGCATATCGAGGCGCTTGGCCTGCTCTCGCCACGCTTCTCGGCCGCCCATGGGATCTGGCTCGATCGCGAGGATATGAAGCGCATCGGAGGCGCGGGCGGCGCCGTGATCCACAACCCGATGTCGAACCTGCGGCTCGGATCGGGGGTCGCGAAGGCGCGGGAGCTCAAGGAAGCGGGCGTGCGCCTTGGCATCGGCACAGACGCCACGAATACGTCCGATGGGCAGAACATGTTCGAGGCGCTCCGGCTCGCCTCCTATCTCTCGCGCATCTGCGACGCCGACCGGGCGCGCTGGATCACCTCGGACGAGGCCTTCGAAGCGGCAACCGTCGGCAGCGCGGAGGCACTCGGCTTCTCTCATCTCGGCCGGCTCGAGAGGGGTTGGGGCGCCGACATCGTGTTCCTCGACCTCAGCCATATCACCTATGTGCCGCTACGCCGCCCACTCCTGCAGATGGTCTTTGCCGAAAGCGGCGCCGCGGTGCGATCAGTCATGGTCGCCGGGCGCATGGTGCTCGATGAGGGGCGCATGCTCACCATAGACGAGACGCGCTTGCGTGCTGAGGCTCAAGAGGCGGCCACGCGGCTGGATGGTCAGAACGAGGAGGCGATGCGCGCCTCGGAAGCGATGGCCGATCTCGTGGGCTGCTTCTGTCTCGCCCACGCGCGTAATGACGCTGGATGCATCCGGACAATTTGGGAGGCCGAAGAGGCCTGATCGACGACGCTCGGACGGCGCGCCCGGTTCCTCGGGCCCGCCCGTCAACGCCAAAGCACCCATGTCTTTCGCAGTAGCTATCAGGTCTCAGTGATGGGAGAACAGGGAATGCTGCCTGTCGCCATTCGCCACCGTATAGCGTTACGTAGTGTCAAGTGAGTGTTTGGGGGGTGAGTATGGCGACGTTCGAGGTGACCACCGGGCTTGATGTCGTGGACGCGGCGGATGGCGTTCTCAGCCTGCGCGAAGCGATCGCTCTCGCGGCCGCGGTTGAGGGACCCGATACCATCTTCTTCTCGCCGTTCCTCGAGCAGATCACCGTCGACTCGACCCTGCAGATCACCGACCCTGAATTGTCGATCAATGGCGCGGATCAGTCTCTTGGCGCCGACGCACTGCTGCCAGGCGTGACGCTGTTCAACAATCACAGCGGTACGCTGTTCCATGTTCTGCCCAGTGCCGATCTCACGCTGAGGTCGGTTGAAGTGCGTTCAATTCCGATTGAGGGCGCCGACGGTGCCACGGCCACTGCGACCGATGCCGATGGAAATGGCTTGGACGGCGGTGACGGAGAGAACGCGACGCTAGTCCTGGCGGAGGGTCGCTTTCTCACGCGAAATTCTGCCTTTATCGACATCACCCTCCAGGGCGGCGATGGCGGCAACGGTGGCGATGGGCTGGACGGTGTCGCGAACCCCGACCCAGGCGCCGACGGTGCGCCCGGCGGCGATGGCGGGAAAGGCGGTAAGGGCGGCAGGGCGGTTCTGATCGACTTCGCTGGCAGCGATGCCGGCGGCGCCTCGGGCGGGTACGCCAGTATCGCCCTGATCGACATCATCGCGATCGGTGGGAATGGCGGCGACGGCGGAGACGGTGGCAACGGGGCGAACGGTACCGACGGCGACGACGGTATCATCGGTCAGGACGGCGGCGATGCGGGCGACAACGGCTTCAACGGTCTCCCCAGCGAAGGCGGCGACGCGCTCCTGGTCCGCTATGGCCCGGAGGCTGACTTTTTTGTTCAGTTCGAGCTCGCTATCGACGGCGACGTCGTGGTGGCCGGCGCCAATGGCGCGGACGGCGATGCCGGTGAGGTCGGTAGCCCCGGCGTGGGTGGCGATGGCTTCTTCGGGTCGAACGGCGAGGATGGTGCCCCGGCTGAAAGGTCCATCCTGGTGCAGTTCATCGGCACGCCAATCGCCGACCGTGACGCATTTTCGGATGGCTCTCCGGGCTTTCTGCGTGCAAGCGACAACTTCATCGTCGATGATCTGGTCTTTCCCGATATCGGCTTGGACAACGCCCTCGACGAAGGCGAGAGCTTCAGCTTCACGGTCGGTGGGCTCGCGGGCGGTAATGCCTTCGAGGTCGAATGGTCGATCGTGGGGAGAGGGGACAACCCGACCGATGATGCCGATTTCCTCGACCCGACTTCTGGCACGCTGTTCTTCACTGCGGACGGGCCAAAGCAGCAGACCGTAACAATCCGAACGGCGCAGGAGACCTCGGCGACCGAGGGGGATGAGGCCTTCTCGCTCAGTCTTGACGAGGTTGTGGTGACGGACGGCAGCGCGATCGTGGCGCGCCTACTGCCTCGAACGAACTCGGCAACGCTGCGCGATGTCGCCGCGCCGCCACCGCCCCCTCCGGAACCAGAGCCCGAGCCAGAACCAGAGCCGGAGCCGGAGCCTGAACCAGAGCCTGAACCAGAGCCTGAACCGGGTCCCCAGCCTGGTCCCGGCCCCGGTCCTGAGCCTGGCCCTTCCCCTGGGGTCGACGAGACGGTTGTCAGCCTATCGGTCAGCAGCATCGTCACTGAGGATGAGCCGATCATCCTAAGCGTCACCCGCAGCGGCACGACCGACCGTGCCTTTACGGTCCGCTATGCGACGCTGAGGGATGATGATCTGCCCATGGGGTTCAGGCCGGCCGATGACGCCGATTTCGTCAATCCCAACCAGCGCTCCGGAGAATTCGTCTTCACCGAAGCAGGACCCGATACGCTCAGCATCCAAATCGCACTGACCGAGGACATGATCCCTGAGGGCCCGGAGACCACCGGCTTCTCCATCAATGCCATCACGGCGATCACTGACGAGGAGGAGTTGGAGGTTCGGGTCGATCAGCGCTCGGACTCAGTCCTGATCAGCGAGGCGGGCCTGCCGCCGGATCCAGTCGATCTGCCCGATCCGCCCATCATCGTCGAACGCGTCGCGCGGCTTTACGAGGCGGCATTGGACCGCGACGGCGATTTCGACTTCGACGGCTTCAACTTCTGGGTCGATAGCGCAGAGGCCGGCTACGCGTTCGAGAACATCGCCACCGATTTCCTACGCAGCTTTGAGTTCAGGATGAACTTCGGCGATGCCTTCAACCCGCTCGCCCCTGATTACCTCAGCAACGAGGACTTCGTGAACGCTCTCTATCAGAGCGTGCTGGAGCGGCGGGGAGAGGAGGAGGGAACGCTGTTCTGGATTGACAGTCTGGACCAGGGATATGCCCGCAACCTGGCCCTTCGTGACTTCTCTGAAAGCCCGGAGAACGTTGCGAACACACAGCCCCTGATCGACAGACTGTTCGAGAGCACGCCGGGCTTTTGGGAGTTCATCTGAGGAGCCCGTCGGCACCGCAACAGTCGGCGTTGCTCGCCCACCCACAGCTACCGCTTTGAGCTTAGACCAATCGGCGGGTAAGCTCTGCCACGATGTACAGTCTTCAGACGCTCTCGATCTTCGCCCAGGTTGCGAAGGAGCGTGGTTTCGCGCCGGCCGCAAAACGTCTCGGCATCTCGACTTCCGCCTGTTCGAAGGCCGTGACGCGGCTCGAGGAGGAGATCGGGGCGAAGCTTCTCACGCGCACGACCCGCAGCGTCGCCTTGACGGTGGAAGGCGAGCGCTTTCTCGAGGGAGCCCGCCGTCTGCTCGAGGCGGCCGAGCAGCTTCAGGAGGAGTTCTCGGACAGCATCGAGAACCCGCGCGGGCGGCTGGTGGTCTCGGCCCCCGCAGTCTTCGGCAGGAAGCTTCTGACGGCGCGGGTGCTGGACTTCATGTGTCAGTACAGGGATGTCGAAGTCGAGATGAGCTTCGAAGACCGGCAGGTGGATCTCGCTTCCGAGGGGATCGATGTGGCCATTCGTATCGGCGAACTCGGCGACAGCGTGAACCTCGTCGCGCGCAAGCTCTTCGAGGATCGCGTCTACACCGTTGCTTCGCCGGAATATCTGGCGCGGATGGGCACCCCATCAGTGCTCGACGACCTCGATGGTCATCGCGCGATCCACTACCGGGTCCGTAATTCGGGGCGTCTCTTTCCCTTCATGTTCGATGTTGGGGGCGAGGCGGTGCGCCGAACGCTGGACCCGGCGCTGGTGGTCAATAGCGTAGACGCGATCCTGCAAGCTTCCGAAGCCGGCATTGGGATTGCACAGCTCCCGAGCTTCCTAGTGGTCGAAGGGCTGGAGACTGGAAGGGTCGTGGAGGTGCTGCCGAAACACCGCTACGACCGGTTCCCGTACTCCATCGTCTATCAGGATCGGCGGCTCGTACCGCCCAGGATCCGCGCCTTTGTCGACTTCCTCGCGAGCAGTGATACCCGAGAGATTTGGAACCCGCCGACCCCGGATCATTGACTTCCGGGAAACAATCTCCTGACGAACGGCGCGGTACTCTCGACGCCATCAGCCCTCATCTCTGCATCCATAGCCGGCAAGGGCCGGGTGCATGATGAGGACGCGATATGACCAACACGAAGACGCTGCTAACAGGTGCGAGCCTCGGAGCGCTTGTCGCGGCCAGCCTCTGGTACATGGCCGACAGGATCGATCTGCCGGGTTTGGTGAGCGAGGCGGAAGCCTCGATACCCGCGGCCGAGGCACCGCCGCCGAGCGTGGATGTGGTGGCCGCTGCCTCCGATACGGTAACCCACTGGGATGAGTTCACGGGCCGCTTCGAAGCAGTGGACGAGGTGGCAATCCGCGCACGCGTGTCGGGCCATCTCGACGCCGTTCACTTCCAGGCGGGCGAGGTTGTGGAGAAGGGTGACCTGCTCTTCACGATCGACCCGAGGCCCTTCGAAGCCACAGTCGCGGAAGCGGAAGCACGGCTTTCCGAAGCGCGCGCCGCGCTGACGCTTGCGGAGAACGAACTGGCGCGCCAGTCGCAGCTCCAAGCACGCGGCCATGTAAGCCAGTCCGTACTGGATGCGGCTGAGCAGGAGGCCTCGGCCGCCAAAGCGCGCATCGCCGCTGCCGAGGCATCGCTTGAGGGCGCGCGGCTCGATCTCGGCTTCACCCGCATTCATGCGCCGGTCACGGGTCGGATCTCGGACGATGCGGTGAGCGCTGGCAATCTGATCGCTGCCGGGGCCGGAGCGGAGGTGCTGACCACCATCGTTTCCCTCGACCCGATCCATTTCGTCTTCGACGCGAGCGAGCAGCAGTATCTCGAATATGTGCGCGCGACGGCCGAAGGCGGCCTAAGGGCGACGGCTGGGCAGACGCGGGTGGCCGTGCGGCTTATCGACGAGCCGGACTTCTCCCGCGAAGGCGTCATCGACTTCGTCGATAACCGGATCGACCGGGCTACCGGCACCATCCGTGGCCGGGCCGTTCTGAAGAATGGCGACGGGATGCTGACGCCGGGCATGTTCGGGCGCCTGCGTCTCGCGACTGTCGAGGACGCAGAGGCCGTGCTGATCCCCGAGGAAGCCATCGGCTCGGACCAGGGCACAAAGTTCGCCATGGTCGTGGGTTCAGACGGAACGGTCGAACGGCGCCCGCTCACGCTCGGCGCCCGTCATGACGGCCTGCGCATCGTCGATGCCGGGATCGAGGCCGGTGAGCAGGTCGTCGTCTCCGGTCTGCACATCGCCCGACCGGGCGCCACGGTAGCCGCCAACCTCGTTACGCCCTCCGATGCGGGCGAGGGCGTCACGGTCGCTGCGCGCTAAGCGCAGCACCGCATTCCAGGTGAGGATAACACAATGAAACTGCCGCAGTTTTTCATCGACCGTCCGATCTTCGCGATCGTCATCTCTGCATTCATCACCATCATCGGCGCGCTCAGCTACTTTACGCTCCCAGTGGCTCAGTATCCGGAGGTCGCGCCGCCTAGCGTGCAGGTGACAGCCCAGTATCCCGGCGCCTCGGCCGAGACGATCGCCGAGACGGTGGCGACGCCGCTTGAGCAGCAGATCAATGGTGTCGAGGGGATGCTGTACCTCTCGAGCCAGGCGACCGGCGATGGGAACCTCACCATCACGGTCACCTTCGAGCTCGGTACCGATCTCGATCAGGCGCAGGTGCTGGTGCAGAACCGCGTCAGCATCGCCGAGCCGCGGTTGCCCGAGGAGGTCCGCCGCCTCGGTGTCGTGACGCAGAAGGCCTCGCCCGATCTTCTGATCGTCGTCCACATGTTCTCGCCCGATGGCAGCCGGGACGATCTCTACATCACCAACGCGGCACAGCGGGTGCGGGATGAGCTGACCCGGCTTGAAGGCGTGGGTCAGGTCAACATCTTCGGCGCACGCGACTACTCGATGCGCATTTGGCTCGACCCGGAGCGGATCGCGGCCCTTGAGATGACGCCGGGCGAGATCCTGTCGGCCTTGAGGGCGCAGAATGCCCAGGTCGCCTCCGGTCTCCTCAATCAGCAGCCGACGCCTGAGGCCGCGGCATTCGAGCTCTCGCTGCAGACCACGGGCCGGCTGACGGATGTGGCGGAGTTTGAGCGGGTGATCGTGAAGCGTGGCGAGGAGGGACGCATCGTCCGCCTCGGCGACGTCGCACGGGTCGAACTTGGCGCGGCACAGTACACCACGCGCGCCTATCTGAACGAGAACTCGGCCGTGGCCCTCGTGATCAATCAACGGCCGGGCACGAACGCGCTCGCCACCGCAAACGAAGTGCAGGGTCTGATGGAAACGTTGGCGGCGGAGTTCCCCGAGGGCCTCTCCTACGACGTCATCTACAACCCGACGGAGTTCATCCAGGCTTCCATCGATGCGGTCGTCACGACCATGATCGAGGCGGTCATCCTCGTCGTCGCGGTCGTGCTCCTCTTCCTCGGCACCTGGCGCGCGGCGGTGACGCCGATCCTCGCCATCCCGGTCAGCCTCGTTGGCACATTCGCGGTGATGTCGGCGCTCGGCTACTCGATCAACAACCTCTCGCTCTTCGGTCTGGTGCTGGCAGTCGGCATCGTCGTCGACGACGCGATCATCGTCGTCGAGGGCATCGAGAAGCACATTCGCAGCGGGCTGTCCCCGCGCGATGCGGCCAAGCGCACGATGCGCGAGGTCTCCGGCGCCCTGATCGCCACCTCGCTCGTGCTGGCGGCGGTGTTCATCCCGACCGCTGCGGTGGCCGGCATCTCGGGTCAGTTCTACCGTCAGTTCGCGGTCACGATCACAGCTGCCACAGCGATCTCGCTATTGGTCTCACTGACCCTCTCGCCGGCGCTTGCCGCGATGCTGCTGCGGCCGCATGGGGAGAAGAAGCCGGGGCTTCTGATGCGGCCCGTGATGTGGGCGCTCGCAAAGTTCGACCGCGGCTTCGACCATGCCTCGGACGGCTATGCCTGGGCCACGACACGGCTTGTCCGCGCGCCGGTGATCATGCTGGCTCTCTTCGGGGGACTGCTGCTCGCGACCGATCATCAATTCGGCAAGGTCTCGGCCGGCTTCATCCCCGAGCAGGACCAGGGCTACTACATCACCGTCGTCCAACTTCCCCCGGGCGCGTCCATCGAGCGGACGGATGCGGTTATCCGCGAGGCGACGGCGCAGCTTTTGGACATCCACGGCGTCGAGAACGCGGCGGTCTTCACCGGCCTGAACGGTGCCACGCTCACCACCGAGTCCAACACCGGCGTGATCTTCTTCACCACGACGGCCTTTGCCGAGCGCGAGGAGAAGGGTGTGGATGCCGCGGTCGTACTGGCCGAGGCACGCGGCCGTATGGCGGCGCTGGACGAGGCGGCGATCTTCGTCATCGCCCCTCCCCCGGTGCGCGGCATCGGTACCGGTGGCGGCTTCAAGATGATGCTGCAGGATACCGGAGATGTGGGTCCCGCGGCGTTGGAGCAGGCGGCCCAAGCCCTCGCAGCCGAAGCGAATGCGGATCCGGGCCTCGTGGCGGTCTTCTCGCTCTACTCGACGGCGACGCCGCGGGTCTGGGCCGAGATCGATCGCGAGCGGGCCGAGATGCTGAACGTGCCTGTCGCTCGCGTGACCGAAGCGCTCGAGGTCTATCTCGGCTCAGCCTATGTGAACGACTTCAACCTCTTCGGCCGCACCTACCGCGTCGTAGCCCAAGCGGACGCGCCCTATCGCGCCACCGCGGATGACGTGGCCCGCCTGCGCACGCGGTCGGATGATGGCGCCATGGTGCCGTTGGGTGCCCTTGCGACCTTCCACGACACGACGGGCCCGCTCCGCCAACCCCGCTACAACCTCTTCCCGGCTGCTGCAGTACAGGGGCAGGCACTGCCTGGTGTCTCCTCGGCCGAGGCTTTGGCGAAGATGGAGGCGATTGCCGAGCGCGTGCTACCCGCCGGCATCAGCTACGAATGGACCGAACTTGCGTATCAGGAGAAGACGACGGACGACACGGCGGCCCTCGTCTTCGGCTTCGCAGTGCTCTTCGTCTTCCTCGTTCTCGCCGCTCAGTATGAGAGCTGGGCGCTGCCCGCCGCGGTGATTCTGATCGTTCCCATGGTGCTCCTTTCGGCCATCACGGGCGTCTCGCTCGCGGGGCTCGACAACAACATCCTGGTGCAGATCGGCTTCGTGGTGCTTGTGGCGCTGGCCTCCAAGAACGCGATCCTGATCGTCGAGTTTGCGAAGCAGGCGGAGACGGAGCAGGGCCTCAGCCGTTGGGATGCGGCGGTGCAGGCGGCGCGGACCCGGCTCCGCCCGATCGTGATGACCTCGCTCGCCTTCATTCTTGGTGTCGTGCCTCTGATGCTGGCGACGGGTGCCGGTGCGGAGATGCGGCAATCCCTCGGTGTATCGGTCTTCTCAGGCATGCTGGGCGTCACCCTCTTCGGCCTCCTCCTGACCCCGGTCTTCTACGTCATCGTCCGGGGGATCGAGGGCCGCGTCAGAGGTGGTCGCGCGCCCCTGATCACGCAGATCGGCGGCGAGGAGATCGCAGCGAAGAGCTAAGCATGCAGGCCGCGAGGTGGGACGTCCGAGGCTGGCCATCCCACCATGCCACCCGATCCGATTAGTGAAGATCGTATCTCACGCGCCAGCCTGTGGTTGGCGCGTGATTTTTTCTTTTGCAGCTGTTGTGGAGCTTCGCAGCGACAATCGCCGCATTATCGGAAGCGCAGGTTGTCCCGTGAGAGCTGATCGACACTCGTCACACCCATCAGCTTCATGTCGCGCTCGATCTCCGTGCGCAGATTGCCGAGAGCGCGTTCGACGCCTGCCTGGCCCGCCGCTGCCAACGAGTAGAGATAGAGCCGACCGCCGGAGCAGGCCTTAGCCCCGACCGAGAGCGCCTTCAACACATGGGTGCCGCGCTGAATGCCGCCCTCGCAGATCACATCGATCTTGTCGCCGACGGCATCCACGATCTCGGCCAGTTGGTCGAACGGCGCACGCGAACCATCGAGCTGCCGCCCGCCATGGTTCGAGACCATGATGCCAGTGCATCCAATATCGACGGCGCGCTTCGCATCGGCGACGCTCATCACACCCTTCAACGCGAACTGACCGTTCCATTTCGAGCAGAGCTCTTCGGCATCCTTCCAGTTCATCTGTTGGTCGAGCATCGTCGAGAAGTAGTTGCCGACGGATGTCGCCAGATTGGTACCGGCGCTCACATGGTCCGACAGATGCGGCATGTCGAACTTCTCGCGGAGGACATAGTTGAGCCCCCACATCGGTCGGGCCGCAAAGCTGAACATGCTGTTGAGCGTGAGCTTCGGCGGCGAGGTGAAGCCTGTGCGCAAGTCACGCTCACGGTTGCCGCCGGTGATCGTGTCGACTGTCAGGGCCATGACGTCGAACTTCGCGGCCTTGGCCCGCTCCAGCAGGGCATCGTTCAAGCCCCGGTCTTTGTGAAAGTAGAATTGGAACATCTTCGGGCCCGGGGCCAATGCTGCCAACTCCTCGACGCTCACAGTGCCGAGCGAGGAGACACCGAACATCGTTCCGAACTTGCTGGCCGCCTTGGCGACTGCGCGCTCCCCTTCGTGGTGGAAGAGACGCTGCAACGCAGTCGGCGCGCAGTAGACCGGCATGTCCAGCTTCTGGCCCATGACGGTGACGCTCATATCGACATTCTCGACACCGGCGAGCACGTTCGGCACGAGATCGCAGCTGTCATAGGCCTCGGTGTTCCGCCGATAGGTCACCTCATCATCGGCGGCGCCGTCGATATAGTGGAAGATCGGTGCTGGCAGCCTACGCTTCGCCAGCTTTCGAAAGTCACCGAAGTTGTGGCACGAATGGACGCCCATGGGGTTTCCTCTCCTGGATCTTTTTCTTGTGCTTTAGAGCGCGACGCGTGCCGCGCCTTCTTGTGCAGCGGCCTGGGCTGCCACCTCTGCAACGGCGAGGTCTTGGAGGCCGACGCCAGTCCCATCGAAGAGCGTGATCTGAGCGTCTGAGGTTCGCCCCGGATGCATGCCATTGATGACCGCGCCAATCGGGGTGATGTCGGCTTCGGCGATGGCGCCCTCGGCAACCGCGTGCTGGCACTCGCCGATGGAGACGGACTGAGCGATCTCATCGGTAAAGACCGTGGCCTTGGCGATGAGTGCCGGATCGACTTCCTTCTTGCCCTTGGTGTCGGTCCCCATGCAGGCGATATGCGTGCCCGGCTTGATCCAATTGGCCATGAGCAGCGGTTCGAAGGCGGAGGTGATCGTGATGATCGCATCCGCTTGTGCGGCGACCTCCTCGGCCGAGACCGCCTCGAAGGGGAGCCCGATCTCCTCGGCGACAGCGGCGAGTTTGGGCAGCATCTCGGGATGCGGGTTCCAATCGACGACCCTCTCGAACGCGCGCTGTTCGGCGGCTGCTCGAAGCTGGAACTGCGCCTGGTGACCGGCCCCGATCATGCCGAGCACCGTCGCATCCTTCCGCGCGAGATGGGCGATCGACACGGAGGAGGAGGCGGCCGTCCGCACCGCTGTGAGATAGTTGCCGCCAACCAGCGCCTTCAGCTGCCCGGTATCGGGATTGAAGAGGAACACCGTCGACTGATGGTTCGTGAGGCCTTTGGCAGCGTTGCCGGGCCAGTAGCCCCCGGATTTGACGCCCAAGACCAAGCCGGCACGGTCGAAGCCCGACTTGAACCCGTAGAGCGCGTCGGCATGGCCGATGGCCTCAAGAACAACGGGAAAGTTGTAGGCGTCGTCGCGGGCCATTGCGCCAAAGACCGCTTCCACCGCCACGAAGGCCTCTTTGCGGCCTACGAGGCGCCGACAGTCCGCCTCGGAAATGATCAGGATGCCGGCGTCCGACACCGCTTCGGTCTTCAGATCCTCGGGCATTCGTCTCTCCCTTGCGCCGGTGGGGGCCGGCGTCACCATTCATTCGATTGGATGCGGCGCGCAGGGTTTCGCCCCTGCGGCCGACCGTTGGATCAGTAGGCTTTGCCGCGGGCGCTTACAGGCCAAAGGGTCTCGACCCGGCCGCCCCGCACGCCGACATACCAGTCGTGAACGTTGCAGGTCGGATCGCAGTGGCCGGGGACGAGACGCAGCTTGTCATTGACCTTCAGCACGCCTTCAGGGTCGGCGATCACGCCATGCTCGTCCGAGCATTTGACGTATTCGACATCGGTGCGGCCGAAGATGACCGGCAGCCCACTATCCACCGACTGCGCCTTTAGCCCCGCATCGCAGATCGCCTTCTCGGCCTTCGCGTGGCTCATGACCGAGGTCAGGAGGAAGAGCGCGTTTTCCCACTCTCCCCGGTCGATCCGCTTGCCGTCCTGATCGAGGATGCGCCCGTAGTCGGCATCCATAAAGGCGTAGGAGCCGCACTGAAGCTCGTTGTAGACGCCGGACGTGCCCTCGAAATAGTAGGAGCCCGTGCCGCCACCTCCGACTATGTCGCAGGCCAGGCCCTCGGCCTTCAGACCTTCGACCGCGTCGCGGACCATGGCGACCGCCACATCGATCTTCGCCTTGCGGTCGTCGTAGTGGTCCATGTGCTGCATCGCGCCCTGATAGGCCTGGATGCCCGAGAATTTGAGCCCGGCCGCCGCATCGATCGCCTTCGCGATGGCAACAACTTCCGGTGTCGTCGTGACCCCGCAGCGCCCGGCGCCGCAGTCGATCTCGACCAGGCACTCGATCTCAGTGCCGTGCCGAACCGCCGCCGCCGAAAGATCGGCGACGTTCGCCACGTCGTCCACGCAGCAGATGATGCGCGCCCCATGTTTCGGGATGCGCGCCAGCCGGTCGATCTTCGCCGGATCGCGTACTTGGTTCGAGACGAGCACGTCCTTGATACCGCCGCGCGCGAAGACCTCCGCCTCCGACACCTTCTGGCAGCAGACACCGCAGGCCCCGCCGAGGCGTTCCTGCAAAAGCGCCACATCGACCGACTTGTGCATCTTGCCGTGGACGCGGTGGCGCATCCCATGCGCCTTGGCCCAATCGCCCATCTTCTTGATGTTCCGCTCGAGCGCATCGAGGTCGAGGATCAGGCACGGCGTCTGGATCTCGCTCTCATTCATGCCAATCGCCGCAGGAACGTCGTAGCCGACCTCGAGCTCTTCGAGTTTAAGCGGTGCGTTCATCGTCTCTCTCCCTCTTCAGGCCGCGATCCAGGGCAGTTTGTCGAGATCGACATTGCCGCCGGTGATGATGACGCCGACGCGCTTGCCGGCGAAGATATCGGGGTTCTTCAGAATGACCGCGAGAGGCACCGCGCAGCTCGGCTCGATCACGAGCTTCAGGCGCTTCCAGCTCAGCTTCATCGCGTCCACGATCTCCTGCTCTGAAGCCGTCAGGATGTCGGTCACATGGCGCGAGACGAAGTGCCAGGTGAGCTCCTTCAGCGGCACTTTGAGACCATCCGCAATCGTGATCGGCGCGTCGTCTGCGATGATGCGCCCAGCCTTCAGGGATCGCATTGCGTCGTCCGCCTGTGCGGGTTCGGCCGCATAGATCTTCACATGCGGCGCTACGGATGAGACCGTGAGGCAAGTGCCCGAGATCATGCCCCCGCCGCCGATCGGTGCGACCAGGATGTCGAGATCTTGCACTTGCTCAAGAAACTCCTTCGAGCAGGTTGCCTGCCCGGCGATCACGCGCGGGTCATTATAGGGGTGGACGAAATCGCCACCGGTCTCGGCCTGCACCTTGGCGAAGGTCTCCTCGCGCGACGTCGTTGACGGCTCACACTCCGTGATCTTGCCGCCATAGCCGATGACAGCGTCCTTCTTGGCCTGCGGCGCCGTGCGCGGCATGACGACATTGCAGGGTATCCCGCGCCGGCCAGCCGCATAGGAGAGGCAGAGCGCGTGGTTGCCTGAGGAGTGCGTGGCGACGCCCCTCTCCGCCTGCGCATCGGTCAAGCCAAAGACTGCATTCGATGCGCCGCGCACCTTAAAGGCGCCGGGTGGTTGCAGGTTCTCGCATTTGAAGAACAGGTTTGCGCCGACTTGTCGGTCGAGCGCTTCATTGGTCACGACCTCGGTACGCCGGATATGGGGCGCGATCCGCTCATGCGCTGCGACCACGTCTGCCCAAGTCGGGACGATCATCTCATCCAGATCCTTCATGGCATCGCTCCTCACGCGGCTGGGCGCAGCGATGCGCGCGCCGTTCTGCGGTAATGCTCCTGTGCGGCACGCGTGCCCGCTCCGAGCTCGACCGGATAGCCAAGATCGGCCATCGCCATCTCTACGGTCGCGATCCCCGAGAGCGCCATGACATCGGTCAGCGAGCCGAGATGACCGATCCGGAATGCCTTGCCCGCCATTTGGCCGAGCCCCACGCCGAACGAGACCCCGTAAGTGTCGAAGATGTGGTTGGTCAGCTCGTCCGAATTAAACCCCTTCGGCACATAGATCGCGCTGACCGTGTCCGAGTAGAGATCGGGCGAATGGGCGCAAAGCTCGAGCCCCCAGGCTCCCACGGCCGCGCGCACGCCCTCGGCGATGCGGCGATGGCGCGCGAAGACATTCTCGAGCCCTTCCTCGAACAGCATGTTCAGGCTCTCGCGCAGGCCGTACATGATCTGAAGGGGCGGCGTGTAGGGGAAGCCGCCCTTGGCATTCGCCCCCGCCATATCGCGAAAATCGAAGAAGGTGCGCGGGCAACGTGCAGTCTTGGAAGCTTCCAGCGCTTTCTGGCTGACCCCCACAATCGCCATGCCCGTCGCGAGCATAAACCCCTTTTGCGAGCCCGATACCGCAAGATCGACGCCCCACTCGTCCATCCGAAAATCCATGGACGCGAGCGAAGAGACACAGTCGACATAGAGCATCGCGGGATGCCCCGCTGCGTCCATAGCGCGACGCACCGCTCCGATATCGGAACGCACGCCGGTCGCCGTCTCGTTATGGGTGACCAGGACCGCCCTAATCTCGCGGTCCTTATCGGCGGCAAGGCGCTCGCCAAAGATGTCGGCAGGCGCGCCGGAACCCCATTCGCACTCAATCACCTCAACGTCGAGATTGTGCCGTTCGCAGAGATCGATCCAGCGATGGGAGAACATGCCGAAGCGCGCAACGAGAACCTTGTCGCCGGGAGAGAGCGTGTTGGTGATGGCCGCCTCCCAACCACCTGTGCCGGAGGATGGGAAGGTGATCACCTGGCCGGAGGTCGTCTTGAACACCTTCTTCAGGTCGGCAAGCAGAGGCGTCAGCAGCTCGATAAAGTCGGGCGCCCTGTGGTCCATGGTCTGAATGCTCATCGCATAGCGCAGACGGTCAGGAATGTTCGTCGGCCCGGGGATGAAGACGGGGTTCTGTCCGGTCATGGCGCGTCCTCCGCGTTGCTGCCAAGTCAGAACTAAGCGATTCGAAACGCAGTTGCAATTTTCTCGGAATATTTTTCCATTTTACGAAGAAAGATGAAATATACAGATTTTTCAAAGGGTTATTTTTTTCAAAGCTACGATGGATGAGAGGTGTCAAAAATTTCCTCGGTCACTATGATGCTGAGGGAACCGAGCAGCCGGAGAGAGAGACGTGGAAGAAGTCGTGAAACGGTCGCGTGGTCGACCGCGGAAGTACGCTTCGGAAGCCGAGGCAACGACAGTTCAGGCGCTCGATCGTGGCCTGCAGCTTTTGAACCTGCTCGCACGGGAGCGGCGCATCTCGCTCACTGAGATTGCGCTCAGGGCTGGCATGCCGCCTTCGACAGCGCATCGCTTGTTGATGACGCTGCAGAACCACCGCTTCGCTGACTTCGACGAGAACTCTCAGGACTGGATGATCGGGGTTGAGGCCTTTCGGATCGGATCGGGCTTTCTCAACCGCATCAACCTGATCGAGGCCGCGCAAGGCGTTATGCAGGCTTTGGTGACGGAGACCGGTGAGACAGCGAACCTTGCGATCGCCGACGAAGGGGATGTGATCTTCGTGAGCCAGGTTGAGGCATCCCATCCGATCCGCGCCTTCTTCCGCCCGGGAACGCGCTCGCACATGCACGCATCGGGCGCAGGTAAGGCCCTGCTTGCACAGCTAAGCCGCGATGAGGTCGAGGCTTTGTTGCAGAAGGTCGGTCTTCCGGAGTTTACGGAGAAGACGTTTACCAAGCCGAACGATCTTTTTGCCGAGCTTGAGCGCATTCGAACGCATGGCTGGGCGTTCGACGACGAAGAGCGTTACGCAGGCATGCGCTGCGTCGCAGCGCCGATCTTCAACGCGTTTGGCAAGGCCGACGCGGCGATCTCGGTCTCAGGTCCTTCCTTGCGCTTCACCGAACAGGCAGTGACCGACTTCAGTGCGGCCGTCCGCCAAGCCGCCGCCAAAGTCACAGACGCGCTCGGCGGATCGCGATGACCTTGTCGCGCGGGCTTCCGTAAGAGCTTTGCCTCGAGCTGTCGGCGAACCCGCGGTGACCTTTCTGAAGTGGACCTGCCGATCGAGCACCGGGCTGGAGCCGCCTGAAGCAGAACTCCGCAAAAGACTACGCTGCATCTCGTTCCATGTCGGTCGATGCGTCCGCGTCCTCGGTGTTCGAACCGACGACCCGCATGAGCTCTTCCGCCTGCAGCGTCAGGTCCTGCGCCGTCTCTTGTGCCGAGGATGCGGCTGACGCGTTGCGTTCGATGACTTGGTTGAGCGAGCGGATTGCGTCGTTGATCTGATCGGCGCCGACCGACTGCTCTTGGGTGCCGGACGAGATCTCTTGTACGAGGCTCGAGGTCTGCTCGACCTTTGGAATAAGGGAGTCCAGCAACGCGCGCGCGGACTCCGACAGCCTCACGGTTTCACCTGATAGCTCGTCGATTTCGCCGGCCGCTGCCTGGCTGCGTTCGGCGAGCTTGCGCACCTCGGAGGCGACGACAGCGAAGCCACGCCCCTGCTCACCGGCCCTCGCTGCCTCAACCGCGGCGTTGAGCGCCAGGAGATCCGTCTGCCGCGCGATCTCACGGACGATGGAGATCCTTTCGGCGATTTTCTGCATGGCCTGCACGGCCTGTGCGACCGTCTCGCCGGAGCGTTGAGCCTCCTCCGCCACTTCGCGGGCGATTGTCTCTGTTGCTGAGGCGTTCTCGGCCGTCATGCGCAGGTTGGCTGTCATCTCCTCAACGGAAGCCGAGGCCTGTTGAGCGGCGCTCGACTGCTGAATGGAACCGTCGCTGATCTCCTCGGCGTTCGCGGTCACGACCTGGCTGACGCTTGCCACCGACTGTGCGCTGCTCTGCGCTCGAGTGAGGATACCGTTCAGGCGCTCTTCGAGCTTGCGCATGCGTAGCACGTTGCTTCGGAAGGTTGAGAGCGCCCTCGCCATCCGGCCGATCTCATCCGATTCGTCCTCGAAGCCTGTGACCGGTGAGACATCGCCAGCGGCCAGCGCCCTCGTCTGGATCGCAAGTCCCTGCAACGGTTTGATCACGCCATGTTCCAGGCGTTTGAAGGCAAAGAACGCGACGACCAAGCTCAACGCGGAGACGGCGCAGAGGACAAGCTGCGCAACCGCAATGGCCCTGTCGACGGCCAGCCCAGCTTCCCCGATCTTGTCGATTGCAGCCCCGATCTCCGAACTGGCGAGGCTTGAGAGCGTCTCGGCACCAAGACGCGCCGTCACGGCAGCACTCTCAGCATCCTCGATCGCCGCAAGCTCGGCGCGCCGAAGCGTGCTCATCCCAGTTTCCGGGTGGCTGGCCGCCGAGAGAGCCTCGATCGCATCCTTTAGGTCGTTTTCGTCGACAACAATCGCGGCACTCGCCTCAAGTCCCGCCCGTGCGGCGCTGATACGGTCGGCAGCGATCTGCAGTGCGCTTAAGTCGGGCGCGGTCGCGGCGCTGAAGATCGCCGTGACGAGGCGGTTCATCGCGGCGTCGAGCACGAGCTTTGACTTGATGCCTTCGACCTGGTTCTCCATCAGCGCCTGGAGCGTCCCACGCGTCTCATCCACAGTTTCCTCGGTTCGGATCGTCAGATCGAACACTTTCTCGTCGAGGAGCGCATCCAGGCTGAGTTCCAGCCCGCGCCGAGCGTCCAGCATCGGACCCGTGACACGGCTGCCGATACTCGAGCCCAGGGCGTCGTTCGTCCGGTTTCGAAGCGTCTCCACCACGTCGGAGAGGTTGCCAGCGTCTTCGGGAGCGGTTTCGACCAGCACAGCCATCGCCCCTTCGATCCGAGTGTCGGCGGTTGAAGCCAGCTCTGCCAAAATCGATCTAGCCGCCGGATCGCGGCTGGCGGCGAACGCAACGGCCGCACCTGCGGCGAGGTTGGCTCCAGCCCGCACACGCAGGAGCGCGTCGATCTGGGCAAAGTCGCTCTCGACGAGGCGGGTGATCACCTCGGCAGTGCGGTCGCTTACCTCCTCGGCACCGATGACAAGCTCAAAGCTCGCATCATCGACGATCGGAACGATCTGGAGCTGGGCGTCTTGGGCGATCGACGTCAGCTTCGTGAGCGACTGTCGGCGCTGCTCCGCGGCCTCAATCACGCTGCCCTGCGCCGCAGTCAGGGTCTGTGCCGCGCGCCGCATGGTTTCCAGGCTGTCTGACACGCGTGTGCGCGTCGCCTCCGGTAGGCTAGGCAGTTCTCGATCGAGCCCTCCGAACTGGGCCGTGAGATCCGAGTTGGCCGAGGCGAGGGCGTCGAGATTGCGGGCTGTCTTCGCTCTTTCAAGCGTACCGATGAGTGTCGACACAGAGCCGATAAGTTCGTTCGCCCGTTCGACCTCGGGAAGGCGTTCTTCGCGCAATTTGGCGAAGGAGCCGGATGTTACTTCAAACGCGATCAGGCCCACCGCGGCACAGAGAAGGGTGAGTGCCGCCACCGCGCCGAAGGATGCCACGATTCGGCGCCGCACGCTTGGGTGGCGCTGCTCTCCCGCAGAGATTGAGGTCGGTTCTGAGTTCGAAGCGGACGTCATCTGAGATGCCTCATGGGCTGAGAGAGCACGGCGCATGCATACGGCCGCATCCGAGGATGCGGCCGCGGGCGATGGGCTTAGGAACCTGGCGTCTTGACCGGAACGAAATCGCCTTGCGCATCGATCTCAGTCAGGAAGACATAGTCGAAGGCCTGATTATCGGTTGGCGAGAATTGCACCGACAGACCGCCGAGCTCGGCGTCGCGCATCGACCAGACGGCGTCCAAGAACCCCTCGCGCGTGACATCCGCACTGGCTGCATCCAGCGCGGCAAGCGCGATCCGGCCCGTGATGTACCCCTCGAGCGAGACGAAGCCGACCTCAGCGTCTGGAACGTGCTGCGCCAATGCTGCTTGATACTCTGCCACGATCTGCAGGCGATCGTTCCAGGGGAACGGCACCACTTGGCTGACGATCACGCCCTCACCCTCGGCGCCCAACTCGTTGGCCAGCGCCTTTGAGCCGACGAAGGAAATGTTCACGAAGACCGGGTCGAAATCGAGTTTGCGGGAGAGCTTGATGAACTCAGCCACGGGCTTGTAGGCGCCGACCATAACGACCGCATCGGGCTTCGCCTTGCGGATCTTCAAGAGCGCGGACTTCACCGCGACGGTGTTCCGCGTATAGGTCCCCTCGACCGCGAGGTTCATCCCGCGCTTCTCAAGGGCGGCCGTCACGCCTGCGAGGCCCACCCGACCGAAGGCATCGTCCTGATAGAGGATCGCGATCTCGTCCAGCTTCAGATCGTCGACGAGATGGGCGATCCAAGCTTCAGTCTCCGCGGCATAGGTTGCGCGGATATTGACGACATTTCCATGTTCTGCATCGCGGAGAAAGCTCGCCCCCGTAAAGGGCCCGATGAAGGGTACGCCCGCCTCCGTCGCCAGCGGCTGCGTTGCCTTGGAGGTAGGCGTACCGACTGCCCCGATCAGGGCGAAGACGCTCCCGCTGCCGATCATCGCCTTCACCGCATCGGCAGATTTGCCAGGCTCATACCCATCATCAGCGGTGCGGAGCGCAATCTGTCGGCCGTGAATGCCGCCCGCCGCGTTGGCCTCTTCGAATGCTGCGTGCAGCCCGTCGCGCAAGCTGGTGCCGAGCGCGGCCGCCGGCCCTTCGAACGCTGCGACTTGACCGAACGTGACTTTCGACGGCGTCACACCGTCGGTGGCAAGGGCTGCGCTTGAGACGAAGAGCCCAAGCGCAGCGACTACTGCGCATTTCGTGAGTGCCATGACATTCCCTGGACGTTGATCGATAGCGAAAGGATCAGTCGAGGTTCTGAAAGGAGATTTAATCGCGCCCGATCTGCTACTCTCTGAGGCAGCGAAAGGGATAGGACGAGCGGCGACCGAGACGGTTGCATGGGTTGACGTTGCAGCCCCGGAAAGCAGCCTCAGGAGATGCTTCGTTGGATTGGCGACAGTTTCTCGGAACGCCCTTTCTGCTCACTCTGACCCTGATGACAGCAGGGTTCGCAGCGGGTTCGGAAGAGGTTCGATTCGCTGATTCGTCCCTCTCGTCGGCGAGAGCTGTCGAGCGATTGTTCGGCGATGAGGCACCCGCACCCAGCTGGTTCACCGACGACCGCCGAGATCTTCAAGCTCAAGGCAGAAGGGAACACGGCTCTGCGGAAGGCCTACGCTTCTTCGGATCGTGAGGGGCGCGCCGCGATCCTCGCCTCGCTCGCCACGCAAGCTTTGCCGTATCCGCGCAAGATCGAACAGACGGCAACTTGGCGAGAAGCGGAGTGGTTTGTCTCGGCACGCCAGCTCTGCCAAGTGTTCGAGAGGCTGCAATCGGCTCCGGCCTTGGGCGGTGTTCCGAACGCCTTGGTCGCTGCAGAGGGCTGGACGTGGGTCGGTTTCAAGGGTGGCTCGGAGTTCGGGGTCCTCAACCTGAGCGCCGTAGGCATCCTCCCCGACGGTCGCGCGGCCTGCGCCGTTGTCACGGCGAATGGCGATGCCGCGCAGCCCTTCGAGCGCATAGGCCTCTTGTTCTCAAGCCTTTGGCGAAGCCTCGAGCGAGCGGATCCTCGATCAGCCGCATCACCGGGCGCGCCTGTGCAATAGGGCCTTCACTCTTTCAACGCGACGTTTCTTCCTCGGTCGGAAACGGGCCGTCTGTGAACGTCTCGTCGTGGTAGCCTTTGCTGCCGATATGACGAGCCAGCGCACTGCCGATGGGCTCCCTCCGTCCAAGCTGCTCAAGAACGGTGGCGAAGTCGTAGCGAGGCCGCCAACCAAGCTCTTCGCGCGCGCGGGTATTCACATAGACGCGGCCGATGTCCGGGAACATGCGGTAGCCCCGGTCCGCGTAGATGTCCTCAAAACCGGGGGCATGGCGCGCGACAACCTGGGCGGGATCGCTCCGCAACATCTCGCGATCGTCTTCGGTGAAAGGACTCGTTGCGCTGATCACATAGCGACGAAACCTCTCGCGCGGCGCGGCTTTCAGTGCCGCGATATGCGCCATTGCCGCGTCCTCAAGGTCGATCCTCCGGAACAGAAACTCGTTCGCCTTAGCGTTCTCGTCGGCGAAAGCGTCTCGGACCTCTGCGCTGTCGTCAGCCTCGGGAAAAAACCGCGAGGTGCGGAGGGCGATGCAAGCCATTCCGTGCCGCGCGGCAATCAGATCGCACAGATCCTCCGCCGCGGTTTTCGTCACCCCGTAGATATTCTTCGGGATCGGCACGACGTTCTCGTCGATCCACGCAGCGGGTGCGTTGCGAGAGGGCCTAAGCGCCGCGCCGAAAGCGCTCGTCGTGCTGGTGAAGACGAAGCGTTCCACCCCCGCCGCGACCGCCTCTTCCAACAGCGTCAGCGTCCCAGTGATGTTCGTGTCGATGAAGTCTTGTTTGCTGTGCGTGACCACATGCGGCTTGTGGAGGGTCGCCGTGTGCAAGACGGCCGCGACACCTTGCAAAGAACGCCGAACCAAATCGCGGTCGGTGATGGATCCGACGCGTTGGGTAAAGGGCGAGCGCTGTAGGTCGAGCCCAACGGCCTCGAACCCATGCGCGGGCAAGAGACGCATCAGCCCCTCGCCGAGATGGCCTGCACTGCCGGTAACGAGAACCTTCACAAAACCATCCTCTGCAGGGTTCGTTCCGTTCCATCCGGACCCCTAGCTTTGTGGAGCGGGCTCGCGGAACCGTTCGTTGGGGATCACAGCGACTGGGATCACTTCCACCAATAGATCCGGCGCGATCAAGGCTGCGGCCTGGATCAGAATGCTGACCGGTCCGTGCTCCAGCGCAAGCCGTTCGGCACGGACCTTCTGGATTGCAGGCATGTCGGCCGGGTCGACGTAAAAGATCGTGAGAGACACGATATCCTCCAGCCGGCCGCCGACGGCTGCAAGGATATGCTCGACATTGTCGAAGCATTGACGCGTCTGGGCCTCGCAGTCCCCCTCACCGACGACCGTGCCGTCGGGCATCCAGGCGACTTGGCCGGTCATGTGCAGTACCCGGCCTTCGGGCTGTACGACGCCGTGGTGAAAGGGGCGCCCGGATTGCGGCCAACCCGTGGGCACGTTGAAGCGGATCGTCATGGCAGAGCCTCCTTGATGCGTTCTGATCGACCCTTCAGCACGGCCGGGCGGACGGGCTCAAACGACAAGAATTCGGGAAAGGCTGAGAAAATCTCAGTCTGTCTGCATCGACCGGCATGCTAATCGTTTTGGACGAGACACTTGATATCGCCATTGCCGGACCTGATCCGGCATTTCGTTTCACCTGAAGCCCTCTGAGGTCGTTTGGTCTTCTGGATCCCCGGGTTGAGCCCGGGGATGATGTACATGGATAGGTTCCGTCAGGGTCTAACCACTAGGCCTGCGCGCGAAGGAGAGTTCCCGTGACCTACAGGTTTCCGTCCCTGAACGGCCTCAAGGCCTTCGAGGCCGCCGCGCGCCATCTCAGCTTCAAGGCGGCGGCCGGAGAACTTGGCGTGACACCGGGCGCGATCAGCCAGCAGGTGAAGCGGCTTGAGGCGTCCCTAGGCATTGCGCTCTTTCGCCGACTGCCTCAGGGGCTGCTGCTCACGCGGGAAGGCGCCGACTACTTGCCGCGCATCTCGCGCGCCTTCGATGAACTGACCGAGGCGACCGAAGCCGTTGCACCCGCCCTCAATGGCCGCAAGCTTAGCATCGGGATATCGGATCGACTGATCGAGCGCTTGCCGAAGTCTTGGCCCCGGCACAGCGCTGCGCTCGACCCCTACATCCGCGAGGTAAGGATCAGCGACGACGTCGAGGCCATCTGGAACAATGAGCTCGATGCGCTTCTGCTGGAGCGTGAGACCCGGCATGCCAGCCTTGCCGAGCAGCCCGTCGCCCTTCCTGCCCGTGACGCGACACAGACAGTCTATTTCGTGACGCGCCCTGGCCTTGCGACCTGTCGGCAGACGCGGGCGATCCTGGAAGAGCTGCAGGGCTGAACCGCCGATCAGGTCATGCTCTTGATCAGACGGCCGTATTTTCTCGATTCCGCAACGACATCGCCAAGCGTCGTGAGGTCTTTGGCCTCGAGAAGCGGGAGTAGCCGCACGAACACTTCGGCCGTGGCAATCGCATCGCCAAGGGCGCTGTGACGGACCTCTGGCGGGATCGTCGCATCCAGCCTTTCGCAAAGCGCGTCGAGCGTGTGCTCCTCGGTAATGCCGAAGGTCATCGCCGAGATCAGCACCGTGTCGAGTACCGGATGGTTCCAGGCGACGCCCATCTCCGCTTCTCGCCGATGCAGAAAGGCCAGGTCGAAGGGCGCGTTATGCGCCACCAACACTGCGTCGCGGCAGAAGGCGTGGAAGCGACGTCCCGCGGCCAGGAAATCGGGCGCGCCGGCCACATCGGCGTCCGAGATCTGATGGATCCTCGTCGATGCCGGTGGGATCGGGCGACCGGGATCGACATAGGTGTCGAAGGTCTCCCCTGGCACGATCCGCCCGTTCAGGATCCGCACAGCCCCGATCTGAACGACATCGTCGGTCGTGGTTGAAAGGCCCGTCGTCTCGCTATCGAAAACGACGAAGCAGAGATCGCTGAGCGTCGCCGACATCTGGTCCTCGGTGGCGCCGGTCGTTTCCAGCAGGTCGAAATCGTAGACGAGTGGGCGCGCCGCCGGCTTGGTCTGAACCGATGTACCAGGGTCCAACGTCAGGATGTAGCCGTCGGTATCGAGCCGCTTCAGCCGGGCCGAAAACGTCCGAGCCCGGTTCGCGTCAGCGATCTCGAACGCGGTTTCGGGTTCGGCCTCGGTCAGCGCGCCATGCGCCGCGGCCAAAGCGCCGGCCTCGAGGTACTCGGTCACCGAGGCTTTCAGGCGAGGCTGCCCAACCTTAGACAGGATCTCGGCCGCCTGCGCGTCGTAAAGAACGATTTCGTCCGCCGCGTTCATCAGGATCGTCGCGACGGGGATCTCCGAGAGAAGCGCCGTGAGCTGGGCAGTCTCAGCCTGGAGCCGCTCAGTCTCCCGCGCGACTTGCTGCGCGGTATCGATCACGCCGGCGTTCAGCGTCGCTGAAACCGCACCCGCGGCGGGTGCGAGATCGCCCAGGTATCTCGCAGCCTCCGCATCGACCGGGCGATCCACGCCGGAGTGGGCGCATAGGCGTAGATCCGCCGCCAGCTTCTCGATCGGCTTGGCTATGTTCTCGTCGAAGAGAAACCACACCGCGACTGCGAGCCCGGTGTTGAGGAAGGCGAAGAGGAAGAAAGCGGTAACGAACGGGCTGGGGGATAAGGCCCCCGCCGCGCGAGACCACCCGACATAGAGCGCCCCGCCCGCGAGCGCCGCCGCCCCCGCGGCCAACAGACCGAAGAAGAGGAAGATGCGGAGCCGCAGACTGAGCTTCGAGACCATCTCAGGCCCTGCAGACCAGTTTTAGGACCGGGTCATCAGGGGACATTCGCTGCCAGTCCGCATCTGCGACAGCCCCGCCGTCGCCAAACTGGGCCCCGTCGATCAGGACGGCGGAACGCGCCGCCGCACAGTCGAAGAGGACGGGGGCTTCGTTCACCGGCGACCAGCGCCCGAAGAAGTAGAGATTGGTCAGCCGCTGGTCCGGCAAGCTCTCGTTCCGTCTGATCGTTGCCACATCCACCGCCACGAAGCGCTTGGTGTAGGGCTGGATCTGCGTCCAGGGGCGGAGCCAGCTTTGCTCCTTAACGGCAAGGGCGACCTCCACCCCCTCGGGCAGGCGCGCGGCGGTACGATCGTACCACGTGTACTCATTCGAGATCGTCATCCCCAGCATGCCGACCCCCGCCATTGCAGGAACGGTCCATCGTGGCAGGCGCCGCCCAGCGAGCCGGTTCACCAGCATCATGACGCCGGCGCAGGCGATCCCGGCGACGACCGTGGCGATGAGCTCCAGAAACATCGTCCTATCCCAGTGTCGCGCTGCTGGAGCCTGCTGCCGATTGTAGCGTGCGGACAACGACGAAGGCGTCGCGCAGATGGCTCCGCTCGAAGTCCGAAAGATCCGAGGGCGTCAGGTGGTTGTCTGGTTTCTTGCCGAGCTTGATCTGGCGCGCCTGGTTCTCGAGCCGCATGGTCGCGATCAGATCATAGGCGTCGAGGAGATCGGCGCCCCCTGTTGCCGACAGTACACCCGCCGCGCGCGCCGCTTCGAGCCGGGCGCGGGTGTTCACGGGGCTAAGCTGTCCGCGCAGCGTGTAAATCCGGCCGAGGTCGACGATGGGCACGACCCCATTGTGCTTGAAATCGATCTGATTGCGATGCTCGCCCGAACGGATCGTCGCCAAACCGCGCAACAGGCCGAGCGGTGGGTGATGCTTGAGCGAGTTCGAGATCATGTGGGCGACGAAGATTGAGTTCCGCGCGGCTTCCCGCAGCGTCTCCTCCTTCAACCCCTCGAAGAGATCGGTATCGCCCCCGATCGGGCGCAGATCGAACATGACCGAGGCGAGCATCTGCGCCTCAGGGTCGGGCTTAGCGATCCAGCCGCGAAAGTACTCCCGCCAGACGCGCACGGGCTGACGCCAGCGGGGGTTCGTGGCCATCATCTCGCCAGGACAATAGACATAGCCGCAGCGGTTCAGCCCATCGCAGACCAGGCGGGCGAGCGCCTCGAAATAGGCCATGTCCTCGGCGGTCGCCGCGTCCGAGAGGATGAGGCAGTTGTCCTGGTCCGAGACGCCCGTTTGCTCCTGCCGCCCCTGCGATCCGCACGCGAGCCAGAGATAGGGTACGGGCGGGGCGCCCAGCGTGGCTTCGGCAAGCGCCAAAAGGCGCCGCGTCGCCGCATCTGCGATGTCGGAGATCAGGCGCGTGACGACCTCATGCCGTTTCCCCGTGCCCACCAATTGCGCGAGGAACTGCGGGATCTCGCTGACTGCCTCACCCATGGCCTCTGCATCATCGGCCTTGGCGATCCGGTCGACGAGATCCGCCGAGGAGACGGCCTGAGCGCGCGTAAGGTCGGTCTGTGTCACGATACCGACTAGGCTGGCGCCATCGACGATTGGCACATGGCCGATCCGCCGCTCGACCATGATGTGCAGCACATCCGTCCCAAGCGCCGAAGGGCTAAGCGTCAAAGGCTCGTCCGTCATGATCGATGAGACGGGTTCGTTCGCGTCGCGCCCTTCCGCGACCACCCGCCCCGTCATATCGCGGACCGTGACGATCCCCTTGAAGCCCGACCCATCGACCACGCAGACCGACGAGATGCCGCTAGACCGCATCCGTTCGGCAACCGCGCGGATCGGTGTCTCCGGTGCGCAGCTCACGGGCTCAGGCGTCATGAACTCGGCCACCGGTAGGGTCGTGAGATCCCGTGCCTCAGCGCGCGGTGGGCGTCGCCGGTTGAAGAAGCGGGCGGCAACAGGGTTCGCCTCGATCAACGCATAGAGCGAGGCTGCCGGGAGGAGGATGAGCGTCGCATCCTTGCTGACCTTCGCTATGCGCTGTGCTGTGCTCCGCCGCAACAGCGCGCGTTCGCCGAAGGAATTGCGCGCTCCTAGGATCGAGATCTGCACATCCGCGTCATCCGTGATCTCGACCTCGCCGGCCACGACGATGAAGAGATCGGCTACCGTGTCCCCTAGAGCGAACACCGTGGTTCCGGATGCGTAGTCCTTGACCGTGCAGCGCTCGGCGAGGGCCGAAAGCTCCGCGCCCTCGAGGCTGTCATAGGGATGAACGGAGCCGAGGAACTGCGTCAGGTCGGCCGAAAGAGACATCGCAGCAGACCCTCCGATCGGAGAACCCGCCCGCGCAGCCGCGGACGGGATCCCTCTTTGGATGAGGCACCGCCACCCGGGCGGCGGTGCGATGGGCCGTCAGTGCCCGGCGGCCGCCGCGCCTGCACCGCGGGGCACACGCACGCTCTCGACCAGTTCCACGATCTCCTGCGGGGTCTCCTTGGTGGCGCCAGAGACGAAGTAGGCCACCGCGAAGTTCACCGCCGCACCGATCGCGCCGAACGAGGTCGATTTGATCGGGCCGAGGAGCGGATCCGCATCCGTGAACATGTTGGTGTCGGGGATGAAGAACCAGCCCTTGTGCAGGAAGATGTAGAGGAGCGTGACGACCAGACCGGCCAGCATGCCTGCCACAGCGCCCGTGTTGTTGATGCGGGTCGAGAAGATCCCCATCATCAGCGCCGGGAAGATCGAGGCCGCGGCTAGGCCGAAGGCGAGCGCCACGGTTTGCGCGGCGAAGCCTGGTGGATTGAGCCCCAAGAGCACCGCCACGACGATCGCTGCCGCCATCGATATTCGGGCCGCCAAAAGCTCCGATTTCTCGGACATGTTTGGCGTGAGCTGCCCTTTCAGCAGGTCATGTGACACGGCCGACGAGATCGCCAACAGAAGCCCTGCCGCAGTCGATAGCGCTGCTGCGAGGCCACCTGCCGCGACCAAGCCGATCACCCAGCCGGGAAGGCTCGCAATCTCCGGGTTAGCCAACACCAGAATATCGCGGTTGAAGTTGGTCAGCTCATTGCCCTGCCAGCCATTCTCGGCTGCCTTGGCCTGCAGATCGGCATTGGCATCGTTGTAGTACTGGATCATGCCGTCGCCGTTCTTGTCCTCCCAATCGAGGAGGCCGGTCTTCTGCCAAGTGGCCATCCAGGCATATTGCGGGTCGTTCTCAATCTGCTCGACCGAGACGGCCGCACCGTCCGTGCCGTTGGGCCACATGAGCTCCGATATGTTGAGGCGCGCCATCGCACCCACGGCCGGCGCCGTGAGGTACAGGAGCGCGATGAAGACCAGGGTCCAGCCGGCCGACCAGCGTGCATCCGATACACGCGGAACCGTAAAGAACCGCATGATCACATGCGGCAGCCCCGCGGTTCCGATCATCAACGAGAGAGTGAAGAGCACCATGTTGATGGTCGAGCCATGCGCCGCCGTGTATTCGGCAAAGCCAAGATCGCGCACGATCTGATCGAGCTTGGCCAGGAGCGGCTCACCCGAACTCGTATGCTCGCCGAAGAGGCCGAGCGCCGGGATCGGATTGCCCGTGAGCTGTAGCGAGATGAAGACCGCCGGGATCGTGTAGGCCGTGATCAGCACGCAGTATTGCGCGACCTGCGTATAGGTGACGCCTTTCATGCCGCCGAAAACCGCATAGGCGAAGACGACGCAGGATCCGATCAA
>JBCDFC010000005.1:0-47346 GCA_039178805.1 Pseudomonadota bacterium
CGTGGCCGCGAGCAGAGCGTGCGGATGGTGGTCTCGTCGGTGTCGAAGGTCCCGAAGGCCAGAACGGGCAGCAACGGAGCGCGACGTCCTCGTGCGACGATCCGGGATGTTGCGGCACGCGCGGGATGCTCGCCCTCGACCGTCAGCCGTGTGCTGAACGGCGTCGGCCGCGCCAGTCAGGAGACGAAGGAGCGCGTCTCGGCCGTGGCCCAGGAACTGGGGTTTCGGTTCGACCCCATCGGACGCTCGCTCCAGAGCCAAAAGAGCCGCACGCTGGGGCTGCTGACGCCCACGCTGACGGATGAGGTCTTTGCTCACGCAACGGGCGGCGTGCAGGCCGAGGCGCATCGGCAGGGCTACCAGGTGCTGCTGGCCTGCTCGAACTACGACGTCCGCCAGGAGGAAGCGGCGGTTGCGAACCTGATCGCACATCGCGTCGATGGCCTGGTCATGACCCTTGCCGATACGGCGGAGAGCCCGGCGCTTCTGCTGGCGCGTGATGCGGGCATCCCTTTCGTTCTGGTCTTCAATCAGCCGGCCGAGCCATTGCCGGCGGTGAGCCTCGACAATCGCGCCGCCGGGGAACGGATGGCACGCGAGATGATGACGCTCGGCCATCGGGAAGCCGCGTTTATCTCCGGCAGGTTTCGCTGCTCGGAACGGGCGCGGCATCGCTATGACGGGTTCAAGGCGGCCTTCCTCGACGCAGGCCATCCGGCACCGGCGCTCCTCGAGGTTGATCGCACGGCACGCTCTCACCGACGGAAGCTGATGGGTTTGATGACGCGGCGGCCGGGCATCTCGGCGCTCTTCTGCTCGAACGACGTTCTAGCGCTCACCGTCGTCAGCGATCTGCGCGCGCTCGGCTGCCGCGTCCCGGAGGATATGAGCGTCGCGGGCTTCGACGGCATCGACGCCACCGCGGTCGCCGAGCCGAGCATCGCGACGATCGCGATAAGCTGCGGGGCGACGGGCAAACGGGCCACGACGCGGCTGATCGCGGCGAGCGAGGGTCGCGAGGAGATGCTCGATACGCCGGAACATCTGCCCTTCAGGTTCCGACCTGGCAGTAGCCTAGGCCGCCCGAACGGCATGGCCTCGGACGCTCGGAGGCGCGTGCCTGCCCGTAAGCGGCAGTGAGCGCGCGAGGGTTGGGAACGGCGCATCTGGCTCTTCGTGCCGGGGCGCTTATGGTCGGCTCACCGCAGGCGACCGGCTTGTGAGACGAAGACACAGCGGATCCCTCATGACCACGATCATTCAGCTTTCCGATACGCATGTGACGGAGCCGGGACGGCTCGCCTATGGTCGAGTGGACACCCGCCAAGCGCTGATCCGGGCGGTCGCCCATCTCAACGCGCTGCCGGATCGCCTGGGACCCATCGATGGCGTGGTGCTGACGGGCGATCTGACGGATCACGCGACACCTGGTGAGTATACGGCTTTCCGCGCGCTGATCGCGCCGCTTCGGATCCCGCTTTTCGTGATCCCGGGCAATCATGACGCGCGCGGCCCCATGCGCGAAGCCTTTGCCGATGCGCCCTATCTGCCGGCGGAGGGGCCGCTGCATTGGCACCAGCGGATCGGCGAGGTCGACGTCATCGGCCTCGACACGACGGTGCCGGGCGCACCCCATGGGACGCTCGGCCAGACCGGTCTAGGCTGGCTCGAGCACGCGCTGAGCGAGACTGCGGACCGGCCCTGCCTCGTCTTCACCCATCATCCGCCCTTCGATACCGGCATTGCGCATATGGACCGGATGCGCCTCCGCGACGGCGATGCCTTTCTGGCGCTCGTGGCGCGCCACCCGCAGGTGCTGCTGGTGGGCTCAGGCCATGTGCACAGGATGATCGCATCGGTGGAGAGCGTGCCTTGCGTGATCGCACCGGCGCCGGCGCATGCGGTTTGCCTCGATCACGGGAGTGGCGCGGAGCCCGCATTCGCCTTCGAGCCGGGAGCGGTGCTCGCGCATGTTTGGCAACCGAGCCCCACCCGCCGGTTCGGCCGCGTGATGTCGCAGTTAAGCTATATCGAGGCCCATGACGGCCCCCATTCCTTCGCGGCTGGGAGCCGGCCGAGCAGGGACTAGTGCTGCGGCACACGTGACGCTGGGTGATACATCGCCCAGGGTGAAGCGGAAGGGCGGGCGGAGAGTGTAGGGTGGTGCCGCGCCCACCCACGTTAGGGTCGCATCGGCGCCTTAAGGAACAGCGAATGCAGAACCGGCAAATGGCGCAACGCCTCCCGATCTATGCCAGTGACGTTGGCGTTTTCTTTATGCGACTCACGTCACTCTGTCGTGGGAGGACGCGGGAAACGGGTAAAGCTGGGCGTAGGTGCGATCGGTGGTGTCGCTGGTCCGCTTGCGCAAGGCGGCGACCTTGCGCGGATGATTGGACATGCCGAGACGCTCAGACGCGCTGCGGAGGCCCGATTGCGGGCGGTGCCCCGATGACATAACCGGTCCCCAGGCACCAACAGCGATGGAGGCGATCATGGCCAGACGTATCAATCCCGAGGATCGGGCTTCCTTTCGAGCCGATTTCTAAGCGCCGCCGATCCTTCCCGTCCGAGACCAGGGTGAAGACGGGCGACCGTACGGTGCATGGGCGATGTCGCACTCGTCGAGAAGCTCGGCAGGAACGACCTCTGCCCCTGCGGCTCTGGCAAGCGTTTCAAGCGCTGTTGCCTGGCGTCCGGTCGTTATGACGGCAGCCTGCGGGACCACTACTTTCAGGGAGCGTCGCTAGGTCAGCGCTCTCAAACGCCGCGTGCGGTGCGCCCGTCGGACTGTGCGATCGCGTGAGCGGACCGGCGCTGCGTCTTGCACCCAGCGACCCGGCGATCAGGCGCCGGCCATCGCGCTCTCCGCCGCAGCGCGGAGGGCGCGGATGTTTGCTCCGTAGGGAGCAGGCGCGGTCGCAGTGCCGCCCTTGAAGACGGCGGAGCCTGCGACCAGCACATCCGCGCCGGCGGCGACGATGGCGGGCGCCGTCTTGGGCGTGACGCCGCCGTCGATCTCGATCTCCACCGGGCGATCGCCGATCATGGTGCGGAGCCTCCGGACCTTCTCGATCATCGCAGCGATGAAGGCCTGCCCCCCGAAGCCCGGATTTACGGTCATCACGCAGACGAGGTCGATGCGGTCGAGCACATGCTCGATGGCGGACGCCGGCGTTGCGGGATTGAGCGCCACGCCCACCCGGCAACCCGCGGTCCTGATCGCCTGCAGCGTACGGTCGAGATGGGGGCCGGCCTCGGCATGGGCCGTCAGGATATCGGCGCCGGCACCCGCGAAAGCCTCGATATACGGATCGACCGGCGCGATCATCAGATGCACGTCCAGCACCGTCTGCACATGGGGCCGGATCGCCTTCACCAGCTGCGGGCCGAAGGTGATGTTGGGCACGAAATGGCCGTCCATCACATCCACATGCACCCAGTCCGCCCCTTCGGCCTCGATCGCCCGGCATTCCGCGCCGAAATCGGCGAAGTCGGCGGAGAGGATCGAGGGCGCGATCTTGATCGGTGCGCGGGTGCTCATGGCGGGCTCCTTCTGTCGGCGCGGGGCGGTGAGGCATGATGGGGCCGGAGAATGATCACGAGCCTCCGACGCTGTCGAGCCGTTCATGCGCGCCGCTTGGGAAAAGCCTGCTCGGGGCGATACTCGGCAAAGCTCGAAAGCGTTTGGGCATTGCACTCCGCCTGCCAACGCGAGCCGGGCATGACGGCGGCGATGCAAAGGTGATCGGCGCGGAGAGCGGCGGTGGCGGCGTTCTCTTCGATGGCGATGGCGACGAGGCCCGCGACGCGGCCCTCTTGGCGGGTCACGAGATCGATGGCGCCGCGCATCGTCCCACCGGTCTCGACCCATTGATCGACCAGCAGCACCCGGGTGCCGGGGGCGAAGGCGGGGAGGCGCATCTCCATGTCCTGCGTCCGCCCGGAGTAGTTGGTGAAGGCGACACGGTCCGTCTCGACGCAGAGCTTGCCGACCTTGCGCACGGGCAGGAAGCCGACGCCGAGGCGCGCGGCCAAAGCCGAGGCGAGCACGAAGCCCATGGCATCGAGGCCCGCGACCACATCCGCCTCGACGCCTTCGAGATCGGCCACGAGGTCGTCCAGGAGATCGTGAAAAGCGGTACCGTTGATGTAGATGGAGGTCGGGTCGAGCCAGGCGAATTGCGGGCCCTTGGTGTTGGGCGCCATGAGGCGCAGATACCAGCGGTCGTCGCGGGGGCCCTTATCCATGCTCATGCCCGTGCTCATGCTCATGCCCGTGCTCATCTCCGTGGCTCACGCCTCCTCGCGAAGCCCGGCCGCAATGGCGAGGAGCGCTCGGAGGCGGGCCGGGTCGATGTTGTAAAAGTCGCCCTCGCGATTGATGCCGGTTGCGACCATGAAGCAGTCCGCGGCGCGATAGGCGCCTGCGTTCTCGGGCGTGATGCCCGACGCGATAGCGAGAGGACGGTCGCCGAGGCCTTGGCGGAAGGATGCGATCTTCGCGCCCTCCGCCGCTTCCCCGGTTGCAACGCCCGAGGTCGTGACGACGTCCATCCAGTCGCGGGCGAGGAGTGCCGAGTGCTGCCAATCCGCAGCGGCGACAGGGCGCTGTTTCTTGAAGGCCGTCCCGCCGAAATAGACGCCGTGCCAGCCGCTTCTCTCGCGCGCGGCCGCGATCTCGGTGGCTTCGGTCTGGTCAGCCGCGCGTTCGTCGATCCGTGCGTCGTCGGCCCAATAGGCGTCGATGGGCACGCCCTCGCGTGCGAGGCGGCCAAGGACGGGGAACGCATCGCGGCCCGTCACGGCCAGGAAATTGATGCCGATCCAGGCCCTGGGATGGGCGGCGCGGGCTTTGGCAATGATGGGCAGGAAGGCGTCGATGCCGAAGTCGTGGTTGATGAGAAAGACGCCCGGTGCGCCTTCCCCCAAGGCCAGCCCGATGTTCTCGAGCGTTTGACGCGCATCGAGCACATGGATGACCGGGAGCACCACCGGGCCCGTGGTGGCGAAGCGCGCGCGAAACGCTGTCCGGTTCATGGCGTCGCATCCAGGCAATCAGGCATGGCTCTTGCTTCTCGCATCAGGCGTGCAATCAATGGCTGCGCCCAGCGTTGCGTCAATGGGCAGGAACGGGATCGCGGCGCGCGCCGCCCCTCCCCAAGCGCAACAGCAAGGCCTGGCCTCTGACCTGGCACGGCTGCCCTGAACCTGGGCAGACTGCCTGCGATCTGGGCAGTCTGGCGAGCGCCGGGCAGAGAGACGACAACAGGAAGGGACCACCCGTGACCAAGTTCCAGAAATCCTCGGGCCTCATCGCCCCGAGCCGGCGCGACCTGCTGCGCTACGGCACCGCAGGCGCCCTCGCCGCGCCCTTCGTCGGCCGCGCCTGGGCCCAGACCACCGAGATCAACATGCTGGCCTGGTACGGCCATGGCGAGCCCGACATCGTGGGCGCCTTCGAGGAGGCCAACAACGTCAAGTTCGTGCCGAAATACTATGCGGGCGGCGACAACATGCTGGCGCTGATCGCGCAATCGCCGCCGGGCACCTATGACGTGATCCTGTCGGATGCTGAGTTCGTGCAGCAGCTCAACGCCGCGGGCTATATCGAGCCGCTGGACGCTGCCGACTATCCCTTCGACGACATGCTCTACCCGGACTTCGCCAAGTTCCCGGGGCATTGGAAGGACGGCACGCTCTACTCGATGATGGTGCGCTTCGGCCATCTCGGCGTCAGCTACAACACGACCGCGATCTCGGCTGAGGACGCGATGTCCTACAAGTGCTTCTGGAACGATGGCGTGAAGGGCAAGGTGGGCCATTTCGACTGGCACTTGCCGTCTTTGGGCATGATCAGCCTCTATAACGGCAATGGCGCGGGCCTTTGGGATCTGGACGACGGCAAGTGGGATGCCGTGCAGGAGACGACGATGAGCCTGCGCCCCCAGGTCGGCGGCTATTTCGATTATGGCGGCACGTTCAACAGCCTGAAGAACGGCGAGATGCTGGCCATGTGCGGCATCGGCGACTGGATCACGGGCGTGCTGGAGAAGGACGGCGCCACCGTCGCCTCGGTCATCCCCGAGGAAGGAGGCATCCAGTGGACCGAGAGCTATTGCATCGGCAAGGGCTCGGCCAAGGCGGATCTCGTGAAGACCTTCATCCAATACATGCTGAGCCCCGAGGGCCAGGTGAAATCCGCGCAGATGGCCGCCTATCCCGGCAACTGCATCACAAAGGCCGGGCTCGCGATGCTGAACGAGGTCGACCCGGCCGAGGCCAAGCGGACGCATCAGGTTACGGGCGATCCGATGAACCCGATCACGCTGATCGAGACGGGGCGCATCCACTATCGCGACATTCCCGTGCAGCAGACGCTGGAGGACTGGAACGACTTCTGGTCCGAATACAAGAACGCCTGATGCGGTGTTCCGGCCCGGGTAGGGTGGGCGATCCGCCCACCGCCCGTCCCGAGGGCTGGGTGCTGCATGCAACCGCCCCCGCCTGCAGCGATCGATGGTGGGCGAAACCGCCCACCCTACGGCCATGACGCAGCGCCTCTACGCCCTCACCTTCCGGCTGCCGCTTATCCTTTGGTACGGGGCGTTCTTCGTCGGGCCGCTCCTCTTCACCGTCGCGATGTCGTTCTTCCTGGTGAAGAACTATCGCATGGTCGAGGCGTTCGAGACCGTGAACTGGGCGCGAATGTTCAGCCGCGGCTTCTTTTGGGATGCCTATTGGCGGACGCTGGGATTGGCGGGGATGGCGGCGGGGCTTGCCTCGCTCCTCGCCTTCCCGGCGGCCTGGGCGCTGGCCTTTCGGGCGACGGATACGCAGCGGCGCTGGGCGATTTCGCTCCTCATCATCCCGTTCTTCACGAGCTATCTCGTGCGCGTCTTCTCTTGGTACGTGATCCTGGCCGAGCAGGGGGTGGTGAACGCTATCATAGGGACCGTGGGGATCGGGCCGATCACGATGCTCAACACCATGATCGGGACGACGGTCGGATACCTCACGCTGGTGCTGCCGCTCGTGGTGATCCTGCAGACGCTGGCGCTGTCCAGCATCGACCGCGATCTCATTCAGGCGGCCGGCAATCTCGGCTGCCCGCCGAGGCGGCTCCTCTGGCGGGTGATCCTGCCGACGGCGAAAACGGGGCTGATCATCGCGGCGCTCATCGCCTTCATCCTGTGTTTCGGGGATTTCGTGAGCCCCTATTATCTCGGCGGGTCGAAGCCGCCGACGCTGCCGATCCTGATCATCGACACCACGAAATCCGGGCAGCAATGGCCGCGGGCGGCGGTGGTCGCCATCGTGATGATCGTGACGCTCTTGGCCATCGCCTTCGCCGCGGTCACCGCCGCCTATGCCAAGCGCGGCAAGACGTGAGCGGGCGCGTGCAGGGCTGGCTCTTGGGACTGTGGCTCGCCGCGGTCTTTGTCTTCGTCTTCTCGCCCATCGTCTTCAGCATCGTGTTCTCGTTCAACTCGGCCCGCTTCCCGACCATCCCGCTGGGTGAGTTCACGCTGCAATGGTACGAGACGATCTGGGCCGATCCGGATGTGTGGGACGCGGCGGGACGCAGCCTCTTCTGCTCGGCCGTCACGGCCCTCATCGCGACGACGCTGGGTTTTGCGACGGCCTATACGGACTATCGCTTCGGGTTTCGGCTGAAGGGCGCCTATCTCGCGCTGGCGCTGCTGCCACCGACAATCCCGCTCATAATCCTCGCGCTTGCCATGCTCGCCTGGTTCTCGCGGCTCGGGATCTCGGGACAGCTCTGGTCGGTGATCTTCGCCCATTCGGTGCTGACCTCGCCCTTCGCCATGGCGATCATCCGGCTTAGGCTCGAGCAGATGGACCCAGCACTGGAGGCTGCGGCCTGGAACCTTGGCGCGAGCGAATGGCGGGCGATGGGGACGGTGGTCCTGCCCTTCTGCCGGCCCGCGATCATCGCCGCCGCCTGCCTGACGGCTGCGGTGTCCTTCGACGAGTTCACCATCGCCTGGTTCGTCTCCGGCCTCGAGAAGACGATCCCCGTCCACATTCTCGAGATCGTGCAGGGGAACATCGATCCGCAGGTCAACGCCATCGGCAGCCTCGTCTTCATCACCTCCATGGTGCTCGTCGCCATGGCACAGATTTTCTCCATGCTGCGGGGCCGGATGTGAGCGCGCTGATCGAAATCCAAGGTGTTGCCAAGCGCTATGGCGAGTTCACCGCCGTGGAGGCGATGGATCTCAGCATCGGCGCGGGTGAGTTCCTGGCGATCATGGGGCCTTCGGGCTGCGGCAAGACGACGACGCTGCGTATGCTGGCGGGGTTGGAGGCGCCGAGCGCGGGCGAGATCCGCATGGGCGGGCGGGTGATGAACACCGTGCCGCCCCATGAGCGGGACACGCCGCTCGTCTGGCAGTCCCTCGCCCTCTTCCCGTTCCTCACGGTGCGCGAGAACGTGGAGTTCGGGCTCCGCATGCGCGGGGTCGCGGCGGCCGAGCGTCGGCGGCGCGCCACGGACTGGCTCGACCGGCTCGGCATCGCAGAGTTCGAGGGGCGCAATGTCGCCACCCTTTCCGGTGGGCAGCGTCAGCGCGTGGCGCTTGCGCGGAGCCTTGTCACGGAACCTCAGATGCTGCTCCTCGACGAACCGCTCTCCGCCCTCGACCAGCATCTCGTGATCCGTATGCAAGGGGTGCTGACGAAGCTTCAGCGCGATCTCGGCATCACTTTCGTCTATGTCACGCACTCCCAGTCCGAGGCCTTCGCGATGGCGGACCGGGTGGTGATCATGGAGCGGGGGCGGATCGCGCAGGCGGGCACGGCGCGGGACATCTACCGCGCCCCCGCCAACCGTTTCGTGGCGGAGTTCGTGGGGCGCAACAACATCCTCACGGGCCGGGTGGAGGCGCGCGAGGGCGGTATCGCCATCGCCACCCCCCTCGGCCGTTTCCCGGTGCCGACCATGGCACCGCCCGCCCCCGGTAGCACCGCCTCCTTCGTCGTCTCGGCCGATCTCGTCCATGTCGCGGCCGAGCCGGGCGAGGCGCCCGGTATCCAGGCGACCCTCATCTCCGAGGAGTTCATCGGCTCGGTCGTGACGCTCTTCCTGGAGGCCGCAGACGGGACCGAGTTCAAGGTCCAACTCCAAGAGCGCGCGCTCGCGGGGCTCGACCTGCACGGTGGCGCGCAATTCCATCTCTCCTGGGCTGCCGAAAGCGCCCATCTGCTCGGCGAGGACGCGGCATGATCCAGAACACCATCCCTTGGCCCGGCGGGGCGCGCTGCGCTTGCGCGATTACCTTCGACATGGATGCGGACAGCCTCATTCATATCGCACGGCCCAAGGACGCCCATGACCGGCTCTACCCGATCTCTATGGGTCGCTATGGGCCGACGGTGGCGATCCCGCGCATTCTGGAGACCTATCGGAAGCTCGGCCTCAAGCAGTCCTTCTTCATCCCCGGCTGGTGTCTTGAGCAGTATCCGGAAGCGGTGGAGGCGATCCTCGCGGGCGGGCACGAGATCGGCCATCACGGCTATCTGCACGAGGACCCTGTCGAGGCACCGGATCAGCGCGCCTGGTTCGAGCGCGCGATGGAGGCGCATCGGCGGATTTGCGGCGGCGCCCCCCAGGGCTATCGCGCGCCGGTCTACAACGTGACGCAAGAGGTCATCGACCTCCTGGTCGAACACGGCTTCCGCTATGACAGCTCGTTGATGGCGGACGACATCCCCTATGCCATGACCACGCCCAAGGGGCGTCTCTGGGAGATGCCGGTCCATTGGGGCACGGATGACTGGCCGCCCTTCGCCCATTACGCGGAGATCGGCTACATGATGCCGGTCAAGAGCCCGTCCGATGGGCTCGCGACGTTTTGGGAAGAGTTCGAGGCGGCGTATGAGGCCGGCGGGTTCTTCATGCTGATCCTCCACCCGTTTCTCACGGGGCGCCTCGCCCGCTGGCGCCTGGTCGAGCAATGGCTGGAGAAGACGCTGGCCGAGCGCAATGTGTGGTTCGCGCGCCTCGGCGAGATCGCCGATCATCTCGACTTCCTCGAAGCGGAGGGCACCTGGACGCCGCGCACCGAGAAACTGCCCTACTATACCCGCCCCGTGCTGGATTGATCCGGAACGCCCGATCGGCCCCGCCAGCGCCGGGTGGGAGGTGTGGGGTGGGGGCGGTGTCGGGTGGGGCCGATCGGGTACGATGCTCGCAACCGAGGAGAAAACCCGATGCTGCGCAAGAGCGACCGCCGACCTCTCCCTATCGCCACCCCCGCGACGCTCGCCCGAGGCTGACATCCATGCCCTACGACCCGACCATGCCCGACGGCCCGACGCCAAGCATCGCGATCACGCCGGACGGCCGGCCGCGCCTGGGTGAGACCTATACGATCCCGGCCCGTGAGGGTCGCGCCGTCAGGCTCGCCGCAGGCGATGGGCTTACCATCGAGACGCCAGAGGGCACTCAAGTCTGCGACTTCTTTGCCCTTATCGAAGGCTCAGCCGCGGAGATGCTCTCCATGGAGCACTGCCGCACAGCCCTCGGCCGCATCCATATCCGCCCCGGCGACCGGCTGGTCACCAATCGGCGCCGCGCGATCTTGGCGCTTGAGGAAGACAGCTCGCCAGGCGTGCATGACACGCTGATCGCCTGTTGCGACGGCCCCCGCTACGAGGGCCTCGGCGCCCAAGGCTACCACGCGAACTGCGCCGACAATTTCCGCGCAGCGCTCGGCGCACTCGGCATCGCACCGGTGCATGTGCCCTGCCCCCTGAACCTCTGGATGAACATTCCGCTCGATGCCGCCGGCGGGCATGTCTTCGCGCCGCCGGTGGCCCGTCCGGGCGATCATGTGCGGTTCCGCGCACTCCTCGACTGCATCGCGGTGATGTCTGCCTGCCCGCAGGACATGACGCCCGTGAACGGCGCCACCCCGCATCTTACGCCCCTCCGTTTCAAGGTTGAGCCCGGCTGACCGCCCGACGAAACGTCTGACGCACCGCCCGACACGCTGCCCAACACGCTGCCCGACGCACCGCTTGACGGGGCATGACAGCCCCACTACCGCTGTCTTCGCGCGGGCATGGTGAAATGGTATCACACGAGCCTTCCAAGCTCTTGGTGCGGGTTCGATTCCCGCTGCCCGCTCCACCCTCCTACGACCGCGGACACGTGCCTGACCTTTTGGCGCTGAGTGCAGCGCGCGGCCGTTTTGCCCATGCGCAGCTCACGGAGCGCGGTGCAGATGCGCGGCTTGGTCGTGCCGGGTCGCGGCTCTCCAGGACGCTCACGCAGGACGCATGGTCGCCGGTGGCTGCGTCAGGGTGGGAAGGCGTTGCCGCGCCAGTCGAACAGGCTGCCCGATTGGTCTGGGGTGAGGTCGGCTAGAACGTTCAAAAGACCCATGGCGGAGGTGCTGGGATCCAGCAGATCCTCAGGCTTTACCTGGCCGCGGAAGGGGGCCGAGAGGGGCGTTCGGACCGTGCCAGGCTGTAGGCCGGCGATCACGAGTTGGGGCCGGCGGCGTGCCTCCTCGATGGCGAGGCATTTCAGGACCTGATTGAGCGCGGCCTTCGAGGCCCGGTAGGCGTACCAACCGCCGGCCTGATTGTCGGAGATCGAGCCGACGCGGGCCGAGATCGCCGCGAAGATCGACGGGTCCTTGCGCGGCAGGAGCGGCAGGAAGTGTTTCGCAACCAAGGCGGGGCCGGTCGTGTTGACCGCGAAATTGCGTGCGAAGGCTTGGGGGGTGAGATCGCGCCAGGTCTTCTCGGGCATCATCGTCTCGGCGTGCAGGAGACCGGTCGCGACGATCACTAGCCGTAGCCCTTCCCCCAGTTGCCCGGCAGCGGCAGCGATGCTCGCCTCGTCCTCGAGGTCCAGGCGACCGGGTATCGCCTTCGCACCGCCCACGGGCCTCGCGCCGCGGCTGAGGGCGTGGACGCGCGACACCGCAGGCAGCGCTTCCAACGCTTCGACGAAGGCTGCGCCGATGCCACCCGTGGCGCCGATCACCGCCGCCTCGAACCGCTCACCCAAATGGCTGAAATCCGTCATGGGGGCGGAGTTGTCGCGCCGAGCACTCGGGTCAAGCGGCGGGCGGGCGACAGGGCGTCACGGGCCGCTCAAGAGTGCGAGGCCCGAGGCCGGAGCGATGACCGCGAAGCTTGCCGCTGCGAGGCCGAGTGCGAAGGCGAAGAGCGCGAGATAGGCGAGGCGCCGCGATCGCTCGAGCGCGTTCTTGGCCTCGACGAAGCGGCGCTCGCCACGCTCGGCAAGCTCGTGGCGCTCCTCTGCGCGGCGCTCTTCGTTCCCGGGACGGAAGTTGCGTTCGAGTGCCTGGCGCTTGAGGCGGCGGGCTTGGGCGAAGCGTTGCTGGGACCAAAGACCGGTGACGGAGGCGGAGCCCGCGGAGAGGAGCCCACCGCCCCAGGCGACCAGCGCCACGATGGTCGGGGTGAGGGCCGGCGGGCTCGTGATGCCGTTCTCCGCCAGCGTGCCGTATAGGCCGAGGAAGGCCGCCGCCGCACCGCCGTTCAAAAGGACGAGGGTCCGTAGAACCTCCTGCTCATAGGCCGCAGCACCCCGGTTAAGCTCGAGCTCCAGTTCTCGATCGAGGGCATATTTCTCACGGAGGAAGGTCTCCTCCGACTGAGAGAGATGCGGCAGGGGCGCGACCTTGTTCTCGTCCCCATACCCGTCAGACCGTGCCATATGCCCCCCCGAACCGGCGCCGATCAGTCCCGGGCGATGGCAGCACCGGAAGCGCGCATCCGCTCGATTTCCGCTTCGGTGAAGCCCGCCTCGGCCAAGACCTCGGCGGTGTGTTGGCCGAGGAGCGGGGCCGGGCGACGAACGCCGCCGGGGGTGGCATGGAAGGTGACGGGCAGGCCGAGCGTCTCGACAGTACCGGCCACGGGGTGCTCGGTCGCCGTGACCATACCGCGGGCGCGGGTCTGGGGGTCGGCCTGCATCTCGCGGATCGAAAGGACGGGGCCCGCGGGCAGACCGCCCTCCTCCATGACCGCGAGCCAATCGGCCGTGCTGCGCGCGCCGAGCACGGCCTCGATGGCGGCGGTAAGCTCCGCGCGATGGGCCATGCGGTCGGGATTGGTGCGGAAGCGCGGATCGTCTTTGAGCGCGGGCGCCCCGATGAGATCGACGAAACGCTCCCAATTGCGCTGGTTCGCAGCCCCGATATTGATCCAACCATCGGCGGTGGCGAAGGCCTGGTAGGGCGCGTTCAGCGGATGCGCGCTGCCCATGGGGCCCGGGCTCTCGCCAGTGGCGAAGGCGATGGCGGATTGCCAATAGGTGTGGGTGATCGCGGCCTCGAAGAGCGAGGTGTCGACGCGTTGCCCCTGCCCCGTCGCGTGGCGGGCCTGGATGGCGGCGAGGGCGCCCATGGCCGCCAGGATCCCCGCGGTGATGTCGGAGACGGGCGCGCCGACTTTGACCGGCGGGCGCCCGGGCTCCTCGCCGGTGATGCTCATGAGCCCGCCCATGCCTTGGGCAATCAGGTCGAAGCCCGCGCGGGAGGCGTAAGGCCCGGTGCGGCCGAAGCCCGAGATCTCCACATAGACGAGGCCGGGGTTCCGGGCGCGCAGCGTCTCGTAGCCGAGGCCGAGCTTCTCCATCGTGCCCATGCGGTAGTTCTCGATCACGATATCGGCGCGGTCGAGCAGGCGTTCGAGGGCGGCGCGGCCCTCCGCTTGCTTGAGGTCGAGCGCGGCCCCCCGCTTGTTGCGGTTCATCATGAGGAAGGCGGCGCTTTCACCCTCGACGGTGGGCGGGACCATGCGGCGACTGTCATCGCCCTCGGGCCGTTCGACCTTGACCACGTCGGCGCCCATATCCGCCAGCATCAAGCCGCAGACGGGGCCCGCCATGATATGGGCGAGCTCCACCACGCGGAGCCCCGCGAGGGGGCCAGCGGTCTGCGCGGCTGGGTTTGGGGGCGGGGACGCAGCGTCGGTCATCGGCCCTTCCACGCAGGCGGGCGTTTGGCGAGGAAGGCTTCCATGCCCTCTTTGAAGTCTTCGGACATATAGGCCATCGTCACGAGGTCGGCGTCGTCGGTACCTGGTCCCGCCGTGAAGGCGCGGCGCATGCCTTCCTTGGTCGCGCGGAGCGTGAGGGGCGCCATGCCGGCGAGGTGCTGCCCGAGGGCCTGAGCGCGGGCCGCGACCGCCTCGGCATCCGGTAGCACTTCGGTGACGAGACCGATGGCGAGCGCTTCTTCGGCCTCGATCAGGCGGGCGGTGAAGATCATCTCGCGTACGCGGCCCGCGCCCATCAGCGCCGAGAGGCGGGCGAGGTTCTTGACCGAGAGGCAGTTGCCGAGGGTGCGGGCGATGGGAAAGCCGAATTTGAGGCGGGTATCGGCGATGCGGATGTCGCAACACCCGGCGATCGCCGCCCCCCCGCCGGTGCAGGCGCCGGTGATCGCGGCGACCGTGGGGACGGGGCAACGCTCGATCGCGTCGAACACCGCCTCCATCCGATGCTCGTAGCCGATCGCGTCGGCAGGTTCCGAGAAGTCGCGGAACTGCGCCATGTCGGTGCCGGCGGCGAAGGCGCGTCCACCCGCACCCTGGACCACGATGGCCTTGACCGAACCGTCGGTTGGCACCGCGCGGCAGATCTCGGCGAGGCCCTCATACATGGCGAAGGTCAGCGCGTTCCGGCTTTCCGGCCGGTTGAATGTGACGGTCGCGATCCCGTCATCCACCGCATGGTGCAGCTCTGTCATGACGCCCTCCCCGGCGTGCCCCGTGTTTGCCCGGTCGTGAAGGGTGCGGCAAGCGGGGCGAAGGTGAGCGCCCTCGAAGCTGGTCGTCGTGCTAGGACCGCCGACGGGCGAGGAAGGCCGCCCCGCCGAGCGCCATCACCATGAGCGGCAGCGTGGCCGGCACCGGCACGCTGGTCACAATCTCCTCGGCAGTGAAGATGCCTTGGATATTGACGGTGTTGGCAGCGCCTTCGACCGTCAGAACCTCGTTGACCACTTCGTTGGCGGTGTTGAAGAAGCCGTTGACCGAGAAGCCATAGATGGAGCCCAGGAACTCGATCATCTGATCGTCGGCATCGATCTGAGTGAGGCCGACCTGGTCCGGACAAAGCGGCACGCCGCCCGCGGCGCATGGGTTGGCAGTGTTCGGCGTCTCGAAGTGATCGAACTCGAGTGTGTCGGTCAGCGTGAAATTCGTGCTTTCTGCGCCTTCGCTCAGCGTACCTTGCACAGTGATCACGAGCTCCAGCATCGTGGGAAGGGTGCCATTGTCGAAAATTGGAAAGTTGTTGTGGGTGAACTCGCCCACGATCTCGGGCGCATCCGGCTGAAGAGAGCCGAAATCCGACGAGTCGAAGCCCTCGAATACATAACCGCTCGGCCCCGATCCAGTGACGGGAAAACCCCAAGTGACCGTGTTCGTGTTGAGGCCCGAGACCCCGCTGTCGGCACTCGTCCAGATGCCAACGACGCTCGTGACGTCGATCTGAACCGCCGCCGCCGGCGCTGCGGCCGCCAAGCTTACTGCCCCGACAAGGAGCGCCGCCCCGATACGCATCCAATCTCTCCACAATCCAATCGATGGTCATCCGGTTAGAGGCGGTCTGTGAAGGCAGTGTGTCCCAATTCGGGCAGCAGTCTGGCATGCCTCCTCAACGGTAGAAGTACTCCACCAGGAACATCGGCACGGCGGGCACGTAAGTGCAGATCAGAAGCACCGTCAGCAGCACCGCGACGAAGTAGACATTCACCTTGGTCACGTCCCAGATCTTGGCATTGGCGACCGAGCAGGCGGTGATGAGCACGCTCGCAACCGGCGGGGTCTGCTGCCCGATGGCGAGGTTCAGCGTCACGATCAGGCCGAAATGCACCGGGTCGATCCCCGCCTGCTGAATGAGCGGGATGACGATGGGAATGACGAGGATGATCGCCGCGGCCGAGTGCAGGAAGAACCCAACGACCAAGAAGAAGACGTTGAGAATGAGCAGGATCACCCAGGTCTTGTCCGTGAAGGCGAGGATTTGGGCCGCGAGCTCCTGCGGGATCTGTGCGCGGGTGAGGAAGCCCCCCATCAGCACCGAGGCCGCGACCAGCACCATCACGACCGCCGTCTGCATGCCGCCATCCAGCATCGCGCGGCGAAGGTGGCGAAAGTCCATATCGCCATACCAGAGGCCGACGGCGAAGGCGGCGAGGACGGCGAGGCCCGCAGCCTCGGTCGCCGTGACGATGCCGCCGAAGATACCGCCGAGGATGATGACCGGGAGCGAGAAGGCCGGCAGCGCGTCGACGAAAGTCTCGCGCAGGCGCTTGAGGTTGAACGCCTCCTCGGTCGGCAAGTTATAACGGCGCGCGAAGATATAGGCGACGCCCATGAGGCCCGCAGCCCCAATCAGCCCGGGGATGAAACCCGCAACGAAGAGCTGTTCGACCGAGGTGTTGGCGGAGGTCGCGTAGAGGATCATCGGGATCGAGGGCGGGATGATGATCGCGAGGGACGCGCTGGACGAGGTGACGGCGGCGGAGAAGGGTGCGGAGTAGCCCCGCTTCTTCATCTGCGGGATCAGGACCGAGCCGAGGGCCGCCACATCGGCGACGGCCGAGCCCGAGATCTCCGCAAAGAAGAGCGACACGCCGATATTCACCATCGCAAGCCCGCCGCGCACGAAGCCGACGATGGCGGCGACGAAGGCGATCAGACGATCCGTGACGCCGCCCGCATTCATGATCGCGCCCGCCAGCACGAACATCGGGATGGCAATGAGCGAGAACTTCGTCGCGCCGTCATACATGTCGAGGGCGACGGTCACGAGGCTGGAGACGCCTTCGTTGGCCAAGAGCCCCACGACGCCCGAGACGGCGAGGGCCACGGCAATCGGCACATTCAGGCAGATCAGCACCACGAGGGTGAGGAAGATGAGGGCCATCAACATCTCAGCGTTCCCTGCCCGAACCAAAGGTCTTCTCGGCCTCGGCGATCTCGGCCTCGATCTCCGCATGCTCCGCGCTTTCGCCCTGGCGGACCATCTGCAGATAGCCGGGGAAGCTGAGGAGCGAGCCGATGATGAAGAGCGCGGCCCCGATGGGGATGACCGACTGGGTGAGCTGCACGGGCACCCAAGTGAGGGCTGTGAGCGTCATGCCCTCGAGCACGGCCAGCACTTGGAGCCCGGCCCAGGCCATGAGCACGAAGAAGCCGATGGTGATGATCTCGGCGAGCCAGGCAGCGTAGAGCCGCGCCGGCATCGGCATGGCCAGGAGCACCCCGTCAAAGCCGATATGCTTGCGCTTCAGCGCGGCGAGGCCCGCACCGTAGTACGTGATCCAGGCCAGAAGGACGGAGGCGACCTCATCGTACCAACTGAAGGAGTTGCCCAAGAACCGGAAGATGACGGCGACCACCACCACGACGGTGAGCACCACCATCAAGCAGATGACCACCCATTCGAGAAGCACTTCGAGCGCCCGCGAGGCGTTCTGGATCATGGGCGAAACCATCGGGGCACTCCGTAGGGTGGGCGGTTCCCGCCCACCATTGAGGGTGGGCAGAGACTGCCCACCCTACGCGCGTGGCGGGCCTTAGGAACCGGCGGCCAGCGCCTGTACCTGCTGGACGAGCGCATCGCCGCCATCGACCGAGTTCGCGAACTCGTCATAGACGGGCTTCGAGGCTGCGATGAACGCTTCCTTATCCGCCTCGTTCACGGCGACGCCCGCATCCTTGATGACCTTCAGAAGATCGGTCTCAAGCTGTGCTGCGGTCTCGTAGACGAACTCCTGCGTCACGGTCCCGCATTTCGACAGCAGCGCCTTGGCGTCGTCATCCAGCGCGTCCCACTGCGATTTCGACGTCAGCAGGTAGCCGGGCGTGTACACATGGCCGGTGATCGAGAGGTACTTCTGCACCTCTTGGAACTTGGCCGAGGCGATCTGGGCATAGGGGTTCTCCTGCCCGTCGATCACGCCGGTCTTGAGCGCGGTGAAGACCTCGGAGAAGGCCATCGGCGTCGGGTTCGCGCCGTAGAGCTGGAACATCTTCACGCGCCAGGCACCCTTCGGCGTGCGCAGCTTGATACCGGCCAGATCGTCAGGGCCACTGATCGGGCGCGTGTTGTTGGTGATGTGGCGGAAGCCGTTCTCCCAATAGGCGACGATGTGGAATCCATTGTCGTTAGCGGCCTTCTGGAAGACGTCGCCCATCTCGGCCGTCACGCGGCGGATGTGGTTACGATCCTTGATGATGTAGGGCATCTCGAAGACGCCGAAGGTCTCATCGACCGAACTCATCACCGAGGACGGGAGCGAGAACTGCACCTGGCCGAGTTTCAGCTTCTGCAGAAGCTCACGGTCCTTGCCGAGCTGCGATGAGCCGAAGGTCGCGACGGTGTGCGCCCCGCCCGAGGTTTCGCTCACGCAGCGCGCAAACTCGTTGGCCGAAGCCTCGAAGAGCGAGCCTGGCGCGCCCACATGGCCGAATTTGAACTCGGCGGCGCCGGCGGCGGTAGTCAGGCCTAGGGCGAGCGCGGTGCTCGCGATCAAGCGGGTCAGTGTCATGGGTTTCCTCCCTGATGTTCGTCTCTTCTCGACCGGGCGATGCGGCTTCTTCCGAGCCGTCGTCGCGCCTTCCTGGGTGTTAAACTGTCTTACTGGGCGGCCTGCTGCGACGCGGTGGGGGCGCTGGCCAGCACATCCATCGCGGCCTGGACGCCACCCTTCTTGTGCGGCACGCCCGCGAGGCCGAGACCCATCTCCACGCCGCCGAGCGTGCCGACGAGGCTCAGATCGTTGAAGTCGCCGAGATGGCCGATGCGGAAGATGCGATCCGCGAGCTTCGAAAGCCCGGCACCGAGCGACATGTCGAAATGCTCCAGCACGACCCGTCGGAACGCGTCGCCGGAATGGCTCTCGGGCATGCGCACCGCGGTCAGCGAGCTCGAATAGAAGCGTGGCTCGCGGCAGAGGATCTCGAGCCCCCAAGCCTCGACGGCGGCGCGCGTGGCCGCAGCATGGCGATCGTGGCGGGCGAAGACGTTGTCGAGCCCTTCCTCAAGCAGCATGTCGCAGGCTTCGACGAGCCCGTAGAGCAGGTTCGTGGCCGGCGTGTAGGGGAAGAAGCCCTTGGCATTCGGCCCCGTCATCTCGGTCCAGTCCCAGTAGGAGCGTTGCAGACGCGCCGTCACTGCCGCCGCCATGGCCTTCTCGCTCACGGCGTTGAAGCTCAGCCCCGGGGGGAGCATCAGTCCCTTTTGGCTGCCGCTGACGGTGACATCGACACCCCACTCGTCGTGGCGGTAGTCGATGGAGGCGAGCGAGCTGATCGTGTCGACCATCAGGAGTGCGGAATGCCCGGCCGCATCGATGGCCCGGCGCGCAGCGGGGATGTCGGAGGTGCAGCCGGTCGAGGTTTCGTTGTGGACGACGCAGACCGCCCTGATCTGGCCCGAGGTATCGTCGCGCAGCCTCGCCTCGATGGCGGCGGTATCGGCGCCGACGCGCCAATCGGTCGAGATGAACTCGGTTACGAGGCCGAGTTTCTGCGCCATGTTGTTCCAGAGCGTCGCGAAATGCCCCGTCTCGCACATCAGCACCCGGTCGCCCGGCGAGAGCGTGTTGACGAGCGCCGCTTCCCAGGCGCCGGTGCCCGAGGCCGGGTAGATGATGACATGCGCTTCGGTCTGGAAGACGGGTTTCATCCCGGCGATGGCGCGCTTGCCGATCTCAGCGAAATCCGGCCCGCGGTGGTCGATCGTCGGGTAGTCCATCGCGCGGAGGACGCGGTCTGGCACATTGGTGGGCCCCGGGATTTGAAGGAAATGGCGACCCGCCACGCGACCCTTCGCCTCGGTCATTCTGTCCTCCCCGTCCCTACCCGCCGCACGCCGGACGCGGAGGCCCTTGCGTGGATGGTGATATGGAGTGCGAAGCACGAAGGTCGCGCATGCACTGGAATTTTCTTGCGTTTCACACAGTCTTGCCTTGTCGGTCCTGTCGTGCGACGCGATTTGCATACAAAATACACCTGAACGCGGGAGTCAACGGCCATGGGCAGGGTAATCGAGGACGCGAGCGGGAGCAGGCTCGCCCGACGGCTCTCCGGTGCCGTTGAGGGCGAAGTGCTGTTCGACGCGTTCAGCCGTGGGCGCTATGCGACCGACGCCTCGATCTATCAGATGACCCCGGCAGGTGTCGTGGTGCCGAAGGGGCCCGAGGATCTCGGGGCGACGCTTGCCCTTGCAGCCGAAGAAGGGCTGCCCGTGCTGCCGCGGGGCGGTGGCACCTCGCAATGCGGGCAGACGGTGAACGAGGCGGTGGTCCTCGATTGCTCCCGCCATTTCAACAAGATCATCGAGATCGACGTCGAAGGCCGCCGGGCGGTGGTGGAGCCGGGCTGCGTCCTCGACACGCTGAACCGTGTGCTGAAGCCCCACGGTCTTTGGTACCCGGTCGATGTCTCGACGGGCTCGCGCGCCACGATCGGGGGCATGACGGCCAACAACTCCTGCGGGGCGCGGTCGCGCCGCTACGGCACGAGCCGGGACAATGTGATCTCGATCGATGCGCTGCTGGCGGACGGCACGCGCGCGCATTTCGGCCCGGCCTCGAACGCGCCCGGCGGTCCTGACCCATCGCTCGTGGGCGATCTCCTACGCCTCGCCAAGAACGAGGCGGAGGAGATCGCCGAGCGCTTCCCCGATGTCGACCGGCGTGTGGGGGGTTACAACCTCGACGCGCTCGTACCCGGCGCACCGCAAAACCTCGCGCATCTCTTGGTCGGCAGCGAGGGGACGCTCGCGATTTCTGAGCGGATCGAGATCAAGCTCTCGCCGCTGCAGGGGCCTAAGCTCCTTGGCATCTGCCATTTTCCGAGTTTCCGCGAAGCGATGGAGGCGCCACAGCATCTGGTCGACCTCGACCCGGTCGGGATCGAGCTTATCGACCATACGATGATCCACCTCGCCCGCGAGAACGCCGTGTTCCGGCCGGTGCTGGAGGAGTTTGTGGAGGGGGAACCCGCAGCACTCCTCCTTGTCGAGTTCGCGGAGACCGACCCGAAGGAGAACCGACGCCGCCTCGACGGCCTCCACGATCTGATGGCGCGCCTCGGCTATGGCTGGCGCGGCGCCCGGCGCTGGGGTGGTGTGGTTGAGGCCACCGATCCCGGCCTGCAGAACCGCATCGGGGAGGTCCGCAAGCAGGGCCTCAACATCATGATGTCGATGAAGCAGGAGGGTAAACCCGTCAGCTTCGTCGAGGATTGCTGCGTCCGCCTGGAGGATCTTGCCGACTATACCGAGCGCCTGACCGCGATCTTTCACAAGCATGGCACCGACGGCACCTGGTACGCCCATGCCTCGGTCGGCACGCTCCATGTGCGCCCCGTCCTCAACCTCAAAGAAGATATCGGGGTGAAGGCGCTGCGGGGCATCGCCGAGGAGGCCTTCGCGCTCGTCCGCGACTACAAGGGTTCGCATTCGGGGGAGCATGGCGACGGCATCGTCCGCTCGGAGTTCCATGAGCAGATGTTCGGCGGGCGCATCGTGCGCGCTTTCGAGGCGGTGAAGGACCGGTTTGATCCGGAGGGGCGCCTCAACCCCGGCAAGATCGTGCGCGCACCCCGTATCGATGACCGCAGCCTCTTCCGCTATCCCGCCGACTACAGGGTGAAGGATCGGGAGACCGTGTTCGACTGGCCCGGTTACCCTGGCGCCGCGCGCGGCCTGCAGGGCGCCGTGGAGATGTGCAACAACAACGGCGCCTGTCGGAAGCTTGAAGGCGGCGTGATGTGCCCTTCCTACCGCGTGACGCGCGAGGAAGTGCACAGCGTTCGCGGCCGCGCCAACACGCTGCGCCTCGCGCTCTCGGGCCAGTTGGGCGAGGACGCCTTTGCCTCGGACGCGATGGCGGAGACCATGAAGCTTTGCGTGAGCTGCAAGGCCTGCAAGCGCGAATGCCCGATGTCGGTCGATATGGCCAAGCTCAAGATCGAGGTGCAGGCGGCGCGCGCGGCGCGGCGCGGGTACGGGCTGCGCGACCGCCTGGTAGCGCATATGCCCCGCTATGCCCCAGTCGCCGCCCGTTTCCCGGGCCTAAGTAACCTTCGCAACCGCCTGCCCTGGCTCGCGCGGCTGATGGAACGGGTCGTGGGCTTCTCGGCCGAACGCCCGCTGCCTGAGTGGCGGCAAGACTGGTTCCGGGGTGCCGCTGAGGCGAGCGACGCGCTCCAACGCCACGCGCCTTTCGTCGAGCATAAGCCGGTCGCGATGGCGGAGGCGGATGTCGTCCTCTTCGCCGACAGCTTCAATCGCTGGTTCGAGCCCGGGCATCTGCGCGCGGCCCTCGCGGTCCTTGCCGCCGGCGGCTACCGCATCGCCCATGCCGAGGCGCCGGGCAGTGGCCGCGCGCTCTGTTGCGGACGGACGTACCTGTCCACCGGCATGACCGAGATGGCGCGTGACGAGCTCCGCCGCACCGCCGAGGCACTGCGTCCCGCATTGGAGCGGGGCGTGCCGGTGGTTGGGCTCGAGCCCTCCTGCCTCCTGACGTTCCGGGATGAGGCGCCGCGGCTTCTGCCCGAGATCTGGTCGGAGGACTGGGGCAGCCAAGTCATGCTGCTGGAAGAGTTCCTCGCCGCCGAGGACCGTGCCGGCAGGCTCGCCCTGCCCCTCGGGCCGCTGCCTCAGAAACGCGCGCTTCTCCACGGGCACTGCCATCAGAAGGCCTTTGCCCAGATGGGCGCGGTGGAACGCGTGATGCGCCTGATCCCAGGGCTCGAGGTCGAGATGGTCGAGACCTCGTGCTGTGGGATGGCGGGCAGCTTCGGCTATCAGGTCGAGACGCTGGATGCCTCCCGCGCGATGGCCGAAGCGTCGCTGCTGCCGGCGGTCCGGGCCGCCGACAAGGACACGATCGTCGTGGCCGATGGGACATCCTGCCGCCACCAGATCGCCGATGGCACAGGATTGAAGCCCGTGCATGTGGCGCTCCTCCTGGCCCAGGCGTTAGACTGCGAAGCCGCAGCCGCCGCTGACAGGGACGAAGCCGCATGATGAGGCCCGATCTCCTCGCCCCCCGCCCGATCGACCGCAAGCCGCTTCGCGAAAGCTTGGCCGATGCTCTGCGCCAGATGATCGTCGAGGGGGCGCTGGGACCTGGCGAGAAGATCAACGAACGTGCGCTTTGCCTGCAATTCGGTGTGAGCCGGACGCCCTTTCGTGAGGCGATCAACCTCCTCGCGACCGAAGGCCTTGTCGCCGTCACTCCGCATCGGGGCGCTGCGGTCACGCCGATCACGCTGGATGAGCTGGAAGAGGTGTTCCCGGTCATGGGGGTGCTGGAGGCGTTGACCGGCGAGCTTGCCGCGACCCGTGCGACGGATGCGGAGATCGCTGAGATCCGGGTGCTCCACGAAGAGATGATGCGCTGCTATCGCGCCCGCGACCGGGCGGCCTATTTCCAACTCAACGAAGAGATCCACGATGCGCTGCATCGCGCCGCGCGGAACGAGACTTTGGCGCGCACGGCTTTGAGCCTTGGCCTAAGGCTCCGGCGGGCGCGCTACCAGGCCAATTTGACTGAGGCGCGTTGGGCAGCCGCCGTGGCGGAGCACGAGGCGTTCACCGAGGCTTTGGAGGCACGCGATGCACCCCTGCTGGCGCGGCTTTTGCGCGAGCATTTGGAGCATAAGCTTGCTGCTGTGAGAGCCGCTCTGGCGTTGAGTTGACCCGACCCCCGCCGCCAATAGCGAACCGTCGCCGATGATCCGGAGCGCCTTCCGGAAACGGCCATACTACAGGATTTTTGAGGGACCCTGGACTGCCGGATCAAGTCCGGCAATGACGGCAGCGATTGTCTCGGGCAGACCACGAGGGCCGTAATTATAGCGGCGGCCACACCCCCCGGTCGGGACCGGGGGATGAGCGTTGCGATGGGTCGCGGATCGGCCTGCGTCCTCAGCTAAAGATGAGGAAGCCGTTGGCGATATCGTCGGCGAAGACGGTCTCTGCTTCCTCGGACTGGGCGAAGGCCGCGACGACGTCGCCCTGGCTGATCGCGCCGTCATCGAGCAGGCCGCCCCAAAAGGCGAGGCCCGCCTCGTCGCCGTCGCGACCGAAGGCTTTCTGATAGATCTCGTTCAGGAAGTCGGTGCTGTCGTCGGTGTCGCCGTCGCTGTCGGTGAATTCGATCGAGTCTAGGAAGAACTCGCCGACATCACCGAAATCGAGGCCCGCCGCCAACGCGCCCGACCAGAAGCTGAGGCCGGCCACATCGGCGTCGCGGTCGAGAGCGACCTGATAGATGAGGCCTAGGACGCTGAGATCCGTATCGGTCGAGACCACGATGGAGGCATCGTCGAAGCTCAGGCTCTCAACATCATTCACCTCGATCTCGTCGCCGTCGTCCTCGACGAAGCGGAAGCCGTCGGCGCTGCGGATGACGCTCAGATCCGAGAAATCGTCGTCGATATCGACACTATCGTCACCGTCGCCGCCATCGACGAGAAGGAGGCCGTCGAGCTCGTCGACATCGAAGGTTTCGTCGGTCTCGTCGCCTTCGACAAGCTCGACCTCCTGCACGACGACCGTCGCGATCCCGGCGCCCGGTAGCGTGAAGTCGGCGATCACGGGATCGATGAACTCACCGAACGCGTTGGTGCCGCCCAGGATGATCTGATCGCCGCCGCCGACCGGATTGCCGTCCGAACCGTTGAAACCCGGGTGGTCGACGATCACGCTCCCCTCGTCGATGCCGGTGTTCGGGCCCATCTGGTTGATGAAGGCCGCGTCCAGCTCGGTATTCACCTCGGTGCCCGCGTCGAGCACGTCCTCGCCCGTAAAGACGATGGTCTGAGGCCCGAGGAAATCGCCCGCCTCATCGAAGATCGCGATCGCCGCGTCGGTGCCGACGAAGGCGTCGTTCGAGGGCAGCACCATGGCCGCGAGGCTGAGAAGGGGCGTCAGGGTCGGGTCGTTGACATCGACGTTGAGGAATGTGGTCTCATCCGTGGCGATGGGGCCCGCGGCGCCTGTGACGACGCCACCCTGCCCGTCCGGCGTGCCGGCCAGAAGATCGTCGACGATGGCGTCGAAGGTGCCGTCCTCGGCAATCGCCTCGAGCCCGGCACTCGTCACACCGCCCACCTCGAACAGATCGAAGCCGTCGTCGTGCAGCCCGAACCAGAAGGGCGTGAGGAAGGTGCCGCCCGCCGGCGAATCGTTCGTGACGGTGATGCGCAGAATGCTCATGAATCTCTCCCGTTGCGTCTCACGGCTCTTCACAGGAGCGCGTGTTCGCGGGACACAACACGAACCACCAGAGGTTGTCCGTAAAACTCCCGTCGCGCTTCCGTGATGAATTGAGAGCGCGTGGTTAACGCTTCGTTAGATTCGGAGTGCGCGGCCGTCTGCGTCGAAGCGATGAAGGCGATCGGGCGCGGCGCCGAGGCGGATCTCGGCGCCCCGGCTATGGCTGCCGGCGCCGGGAAGTTTGGCGACCAGCTTGCCGGCCGATCCCTCGACATGGAGGAGATGCGCCTCGCCAAGTTCTTCTATCAGCGTGATCTGGCCGGCGAAGGCACCGTCTTCTGCGGGGCTCAGATCCTCGGGCCGCACACCGATCTCCGCCACGCCCGCCTCGTCCAGGCCGAGTGCGCCCGCGGCGAGGAAGTTCATCGGCGGCGAGCCGATGAAGCCCGCGACGAAGCGGTTGGCGGGACGGTGGTAAAGCTCGAGCGGTGTGCCGACCTGTTCGACGTTGCCGTCACGCAGGACCACGATCCGGTCAGCCAATGTCATCGCCTCGGTTTGGTCGTGCGTGACATAGACCATCGTGGCGCGGAGGCGGGTGTGAAGCTTCGCGATCTCGGTCCGCATTTGGCCCCTAAGCCCTGCGTCGAGGTTCGAGAGCGGCTCGTCGAAGAGGAACACGCCAGGGTCGCGGGTGATCGCCCGGCCGATGGCGACGCGCTGACGCTGCCCGCCCGAGAGCTGCGCGGGTTTGCGGTCGAGAAGCTCCGAAAGCTCCAGCACGGCCGCCGCCTCGCGCACCTTGGCATCGATCGCGGCTTTGTCGGTCTTCGCAAGTCGCAGACCGAAGGCGATGTTCTCGTAGACGGTCATATGCGGGTAGAGGGCGTAGGACTGGAAGACCATCGCCACCCCACGCTCCGCCGGGGCGATATCGTTCACGAGCCGCCCGCCGATCTCGAGCCTGCCGGCGGTCACTTCTTCTAGCCCTGCGATGAGGCGAAGGAGCGTGGATTTTCCGCAGCCGGAGGGGCCGACGAAGACCACGAACTCACCCTCCGCGATCTCGAGATCGACGCCGTGGATCGTCTCGAGCTTGCCGAAGCTTTTGCGCAGGCCCTGCAACCGGATGCCGCTCATCGCCCTACCCCTTCACGGCGCCGGCGGTGAGACCGGCCACGATGCGGCGCTGAAAGACGAGCACCAGCAGGATCAGCGGCACCGTCACGATCACCGAGGCCGCCATGATGTTCCCCCATGGCAGCTCGAACTGCGACGCGCCGGTGATGAGCGCGATGGCGACGGGCACCGTCCGCTGCTCGTTCGAAAGGGTGAAGGTGAGCGCGAACAGGAACTCGTTCCAAGCCGTGATGAAGGCGAGAAGCCCCGTCGCCGCCATCGCCGGCCCGAGCAGCGGCAGGAAGACGAAGCGCACGACCTCGAACGGCGTCGCGCCATCCATATAGGCCGCATCCTCCAGCTCCTTAGGCAGCTCGCGCATGAAGGTCGTCAGCACCCAGACGGTGAAGGGAAGCGTGAGCAGCATGTTCGCGAGGATCAGCCCGCCGAGCGAGTTGTAGAGGCCGAGCGCGCGAATAAGCTCGAACATCCCCGAAAGGACGGCCACCTGCGGGAACATCGAGACCGAGAGGATGGTGACGAGCAGGAGCCCCCTGCCCCGGAACGCAACCCGCGCCAACGCATAAGCCGCCGTGACGCCGAGGCCGAGCGACACGCTGACCACGACGAAAGCGACCACGACCGAATTCAGGATATTCCGCCCGAACGGCTGCTCGGCAAAGACCGCGGCGTAGTTGGCGAGCTTTGGCGTGGTCAGATACGCGACCTCGAAAAGCTCACTGCCTTCGCGAAAGCTGGAGATCACCGCGTAGTAAAACGGGAAGACCGACGCCAACACGATCACCGCGAGGAGCGCCGCGAACCCCGCACGTTGGTGCCAGGGCCATCTCATCGCAGAGGCTCGGTCAATCGGACGCGGCCGAGGGTCAGGACACAGGCGACAAGCGTCGCGATCAGCAGGAACAGCACCGTCGAGGCGGCCGAGCCGTAGCCCGTATCCTGAAAATCGACGAGCTGCTGGCGGGCATAGACCGACATCATCATCGTGTCCTCGTTGTTGCCCGTCAGCGCGTAGACAAGGTCGAACATCCGGAGCGCGTCGAGCCCGCGGAAGATCACGGCAACCAACAGTGCTGGCCAGATGAGCGGCAGCGTGATGCGCCAGAAGACGCGGAGGGGCGGCACCCCGTCGATCCGCGCCGCCTCATACATATCCCGCGGCAGCATCTGCAGCGCGGCGAGGATCAGGAGCGCCATGAAGGGCGTCGTCTTCCACACATCGATCATCACGACGGACCAGATCGCGAGGCCGGGCTCGGCGGTCCAGGCCCGGGGCTCCGCAATGAGGCCGAGTGAGAGCAAGAGGTCGTTCACCATCCCGAACTGATCGTGCAGCATCCAGCCCCACATCTTGGCGCTGACGATGGTGGGGATGGCCCAGGGCACGAGGACGGCGGCCCTGACGATCCCGCGGCCCCGAAACTCAACGTTGAGCGCAAGCGCGATGATGAGGCCAAAAAGGGTTTCGAGCCCGACCGAGACGCCGGCGAAGAAGAGTGTGTTCCAGACCGCATTCCACCAGGCCGGATCGGCGAGAAGGCCGCCCCAGCTTGTGTTGTAGTAGTTCTCGAAGCCCACCCAGGCGTAGTCGCCGCCCGAGAGGCGCGCATCGGTGAACGAGAACCATATCGTGCGCAGAAGCGGCCAGCCCGCGGCGAGCGCAAGGAGCGCCAACATAGGCAGGAGGAAGAGCGCGGCGGAGCGTCGGCGCGCCGCATGAAGGCCCGCCACCGCCTGTTACCAGCCGCGCCGGCGGATCCGCTCCAAATCGCCCTCCAGTTTCGAAAGGGCAGCGCCGGCCTCCGCCTCGCCGGACAACACGTCATGCGCCGCCTGCCAGAATGCGGCCGAGACGCGGTTGTAGTTCTCGCCCGTCACCCGGCTCGGCCGGCCCACTGCATTGGTGAAGGTGTCGTAGAGGTCGCCGAAGAAGGGCGTAGCCTCCAGGATCTCGGCATCTTCATAGAGCGCCGGCATCGTGGGGTTGTAGGCACCGCGCAGCGCCCGGATCTTCTGCTCCTCGGCGGAGGCGAGGTGCATCACGAGATCGGCCGCAAGTGCTGCGTTCTCGGAGTATTTCGAGACCGCGAGGTTCCAGCCGCCAAGCACACCGGTGTTCTTGCCGCCCTCCCCGCCTTTCGGCAGCGCGATCACGCCGACCTTGCCCTTCACGGGGCTGTCCTCGGATTGGCTGAGCGCCCAGGCATAGGGCCAATTGCGCATGAAGACGGCATTGCCCGATTGGAAGACGCCGCGCGCCTCCTCCTCGGTGTAGTTCAGCACGCCCGGCGGGCTGATCGCGTTCACCCATTGCGAGGCTTCTTCGAGGGCGGCGACGGCCTGGGGGTTGTTGATCGTGATCTCACCCTCGCCGTCCACGATGGTGCCGCCGCCATAGGCATCGACCCATTCGAGCGCGTTGCAGGTCAATCCCTCATAGGCCCGGCCCTGGAAGACGAAGCCCCAGAGCCCGTCGCTGCCCTCGGCCCGCTCGGCCTGCATGACCATATCGGCGATGCCGCGCATCTGCGCCCAGGTGATGGGGACCGGTTGACCGTGCTTCTCCAGCAAGTCCTTGCGGTAGTAGAGGACGCCCGCATCCGTGTAGAGCGGCATCGCCTTCAGCTCGTCACCGACCGTGTTGGCCTCGACGATGGCCGGGAAATGCTCGGCCTCCGTGCCGGCCGCGTAAGGCGTGAGATCGACGAAATGCTCACCCAGGATGCCGGGCCAAATCACGTCGACTTGGAAGACGTCGATATCAGCGGCGCCCGCGCCCAGGATCTGCTGGTAGAGCGCGAGGCGTTCGGTGGAGGAGTTCGGCGTCGAGATCACCTCGACCGTGTTGCCGGTTTTCTCGGCCCAACGCTCGGCCGCCTCGGTGCAAAGCTCCAGTTCTATCCCGACCGCACCGCAGGAGATCGCGATCTCGGCGGCGTCGGCCTGCGAGATTTGGCCGGCGATTGGCGTGGCGATTAGCGCCGCGGCGACAGCGGTCTTCCAAGGTGCGGTCATGCGGCCCTCCCAGGCGTCGTTGTTCTGTTGAGGGATGCTACGGACCGCCGACGTCGTGTCAAACCGGGACTGAATGCGTGGGCCCAGTTGCCCGAATGGCGAAGCGCATTCCGGTCTCTGATAGCAGGGCCCAAGCGTTGCAGGCTATCGGGTGGCGACGCCGCGGGCAGGCTCCTATACTGCGCTGCAACCTTGCGGGGCGATGGCCGCCCGCGCCCATCCGCGCGTTCGACTGGGCCAGGCAATCCCCGTGCAACCAAGGGAGCGATTCTTTGCAGACGCTTTCCCGGCTTGCCGCCGAAGACGCAGCAGCGCTCGCCACCGGGCGCCACATCAACCCTTTCTCCGTTCTTGGGCCCCATCGCCTGGCGGCTGAACGCTGGGTGGTGCGCAGCCTTGTTCCAGGTGCGGAAGCCGTGTGCCTGGCGGGGGATGTTGACGGGACCGGCGCGGAGATGACGCGCATCGGCGACGGGATCTTCGAGGTCGAGCTTGCCGAGCATCCAGGCGCCTATCGGCTGCAGGCGCGTCGCGGCGAGGATCGGTGGGAGGTCGAGGACCCCTATCGCTTCGGCCCCGTCATCGGTGAGCTCGACGAGCATCTGATCGCGGAGGGTACGCATCAGGCGCTGTGGAACGTCCTCGGCGCCCATATCCGTAGCCACGAGGGCGTCGACGGCGTCAGCTTCGCGGTCTGGGCACCGGCGGCGGAGCGGGTCTCGGTCGTCGGCGATTTCAACGACTGGGACGGCCGTCGCCATGTGATGCGCTGGCGCGGCTCGACAGGTGTGGCGGAGATCTTCGTGCCCGGCATCGGCGACGGGGCGCGGTACAAATTCGAGATCAAGGGCGCAGATGGTGCGATCCATTTGAAGGCCGATCCCGTAGGCTTCGGCTCGGAACATCCGCCGGGCAACGCCTCGGTCGTGCGGGATATCAGGCCCTTCGCCTGGTCGGACGCGGACTGGATGGCTGGGCGGGCGGAACGCCACCGCCGCGAGGCGCCGATCTCGGTCTACGAGGTGCACTTGCCGTCGTGGTCGCGGGGCGAGGACGGCCGTCCGCTCGGATGGGCGGCGCTCGCGGACCGGCTGATCCCCTATGTGCAGGAGATGGGCTTTACGCATCTCGAGCTCATGCCCGTGAGCGAGTATCCCTTCGACGGCTCCTGGGGTTATCAGCCGATCGGGCTCTATGCCCCAACCGCGCGGCACGGCACACCCAACGACTTCCGCGCCTTTGTCGACCGGGCGCATCGGGCGGGGATCGGCATCATCCTCGACTGGGTCGTCGGCCATTTCCCGACCGATGCGCATGGCCTTGGCCGGTTCGACGGGACACCGCTTTACGAACATGCCGACCCGCGCGAGGGGTTTCACAAGGACTGGAACACCCTGATTTTCAACTACGGCCGGCGGGAGGTGCAGAACTACCTCGTTGCCAATGCCCGCTACTGGATCGAGGAGTACCATATCGACGCGCTCCGCGTGGATGCCGTCGCCTCGATGCTCTACCGCGACTATTCGCGGAACGCGGGCGAATGGGTGCCGAACCAGTATGGCGGGCGGGAGAACCTGGAGGCCATCGCCTTCCTGCAGCGGGTCAATCGCGAGGTTTATGGGGCCGACGCCACGATCATGACGATCGCTGAGGAATCGACCGCCTGGCCCGGCGTCTCACGCCCGGTGCATGAGGGCGGGCTCGGCTTCGGCTACAAGTGGAACATGGGGTGGATGAACGACACGCTCCGCTACATGGGCGAACGCCACGAGCACCGGAGCTGGCATCATCACTTGATGACCTTCGGGCTCCACTACGCATTCAGCGAGAACTTCATGCTCCCGCTCAGCCATGACGAGGTGGTGCATGGCAAGGGCTCGATCCTGGCGCGCATGCCCGGCGATGAGTGGCAGCGTTTCGCCAATCTGCGCGCCTATTACGGCTTCATGTGGGGGCATCCGGGCAAGAAGCTCCTCTTCATGGGCTCCGAATTCGGGATGCGCGACGAGTGGAACCACGATGTCGCACTCCCTTGGGCGAGCCTCGATTACGCGCTGCATGAAGGCGTGCGGCTCTTGGTGCAGGATCTGAATGCCGTGATGCACCGCACGCCTGCGCTCTATTTCCGCGACGCCGAGGCGGGCGGCTTCGAATGGGTCGATGGCGGGAACACCGAGGCCTCGGTCTTCAGCTGGTTGCGCTGGGGGCCCGAGGGCACGTCGCCCGTCCTCTGCCTCTTCAACTTCACGCATCACGAGCGCGCCGGATGGCGCTTCGGCGTGCCGCTGCCCGGGCGTTGGGTCGACGTCGTGAATAGCGATGATGAGCGCTATGGCGGCGCGGGTCGCGGCAATGCCGGGGGCTGCGCGACCGAGGCAGAGCCCTACCACGGCAAGCCGCACTCCATCGTTGCGACCCTGCCGCCCTTGAGCGCGGTCTTCCTGCAGCATCAACCGGGGGACCGCCCATGAACATCATGCCCCGTCAATCGGCGATCACGCGCCATGACGACGCCACCGAAGCGCTGATCGACTTCGTGCGCGAGGCGTTGAACACGGCCCCCACCAGCTTCGATGCAGCCCGTAGCATCGCACGGCGGCTTGGCGCACATCCCGCAGGCCCGTTGGCGGAGGTCGGGTTCTGGGCGCCCGAACTTTTGGAGAACCGGGTGCCCGACGGCGACATCTTCCTCGAGGTGCTGGAGCCCGAGGAGCCGCTCCTCCTTACGACCGCGCGTCAGCAGGTGCAGTTTCGCCGAACGCGCCTGCCGATGGACCGCTACGACGCCTACGCCTTCGTTGCGGTCGACGGCATGACCGCCGGCACGCGCGAGGTGCTCGGCAGCTTCTACTGCCTCTCCTGGCGCGATGCGGAGGGGGCGTGGCGGCGCGTGCTCGACCCGCTTGCGGCCTCCCTTCCCTTTGGCGCCTTCGCCCCGGCCGAGTTTTACGACCTTGCCGCGATGCAGGCCGGGCGCGAGGACAAGGACTATTTCGCAGCACTCGCCGCGCGCAGTGACGGAGAGCCGGCGAAGATCGGGCCCGCGACCAGCATCCTGCAGATCCACATCCCCACCGCCACGGCTGGCCGGACCATCGCCGCGCTGACCCGTCAGATCGAGCATGTGGCCGACCGCGTGCGTCGGGACCTGCCGCTCGAACCCGCAGACCGTCTCTTTGCGGGTTACGAGGCGATCCAGCTCCTCCCCGTCGAACCCACCACCGTCTACGAAGCGGGCCCCGATTTCTGGACCGAGGAAGAGGGTTCCGGCGAGGACGACGCGTTGACCGTCGACCTCCGCCGACCCGATACCACAAACTGGGGCTATGACGTCGTGATCGCCGGCATGGCGGCCGTGAACCCAGCGCTGCTTGAGAGCGGCCGCCCGGACGAGCTCGTCGATCTCGCGGCGGCGCTCCACAACTGGCCCGATAAACCGAAGCGCCTGATCTTCGACGTCGTCTACGGCCATGCGGACAATCAGGGCCTCGACGCGCTGAACAGCCATTTCTTCGCCGGGCCGAACATGTACGGCCAGAACATCAACTATCGAAACTGGACCGTGCGCGCGATCCTTTTGGAGATGCAGCGGCGCAAGGTCGATCTCGGTGCCGATGGCGTGCGGGTCGACGGCGCGCAGGATTTCAAATGGTGGGACAGCCAGGCCGAGCAGAACCGCCACGACGACGAATACCTGCAGGCCATGGCCGATGTCGAACAAGAGGTCGCCGGCACACGCTACCGCCCCTGGTTCATCTTTGAAGACGGCCGACCCTGGCCGCAGGAGGATTGGGAGCTCTCCTCCACCTACCGCGCCGTAATCGAGACGCAGCGCGATAACGATGTCTTTCAGTGGGGGCCGCTCACCTTCGCGCACAACACGCCGTTCCTCTACACTTTCTGGCTCTCAAAATGGCGGCGCATTCGCGAGATCCTGGAGCATGGCGAGAACTGGATTTCGGGCTGCGCGAACCACGACACGCTTCGCCGCGGCACGCAGATCAATCCCAAACTCAACATCAACACCCGCCTTGGCGACACGCGGATGGACATCCTCGACAAGGCCTATGACAACCCGGGCGTGAGCCTCGTAACCTATGGTGCGCTGCCGGGTGTGCCGATGGATTTTCTCAACGCCTCGGCGCGGGCAAGCTGGGGCTTCATCCGCAACCAGGACGACCGTTATGGCGTCAAGGTGGTCGCGGAAGAGGCGATCTCGCTCAAATGGCAGGTCGATGAGTACGCCTATTCGATGCCGGGCGCGTTCCGGCGGCTGAAGGAGATGGGGTTCGAGACGCGGACGGATCTTGCGCGCTTTCTCGAGTTTCTGCCGGCGCTTGTCGAAGTGACGGAGTACGATCTCGATGTCATCGCGGTGCTGTTGAACGAGGTCGATCCGCCGCTGGAAGGGCCGCGACCCTACTCACCCGCAGTGCTGAAGGGGATCGCTCGCGCGTGGATGGACGACATGCATGACTACTGCAATGTCTCCCACTACAATGATCTTCTGTCCGACGCGCAGACGGCTTTCAATCTGGCGTTGAGGCGTTTTCGTGGTGCGCGGCCCTGGCTTAGGCGCAATCTCGGGCCGGGCGATCACTTCGACTATCGGCGGCCTGTCGATGGCACCGCGCTCTTCACGGCGTTGCGGAACGGCCCGGATGGCGAGCAGGTCTTCCTCGTCGCGCATATGGAAGGAGGCTCGATCCCGGAGATCGACCCGCTGCAGCTTGGCGTGCCAGGCATCGAAGGCATGGGGTGGGAGGTTGCCTTGCGCACGCCGCCTATCGGCAACGACTATCTCGGCGGGGCTTTGACGCTGAAGGACAGCATGGGTGTCTTGTATCTGCGCACTACCCGATAGGTGAGCGCCATTTAGACCGCGCGCATGATGGCCTCGAGGATCAGGACCTCCACATCCTGGGTGCCGAGAACGAGGCGCGCATCCTCGGCCAAGAGATCGCGGGTCTGATCGACGAGTGTCGGATCGCTGACCCCCCTGCGGAAGGCGCCACCCGCAGAAAGCGCGAGCATGCGACGGAGGAAGGCGTCTCGCAGCCGCGGCAGGGCGGCATGTGCTTCGGCAGTCATCGTGTCGGGAATGTCCACCGCCACATCGAGCAGCACGACCGCGCGCATCTGGCGGTCCGTGACGATGGGGACGATCAGGCGCCGGTTCAGGCCGACGATGTTGCGCAGCGGGTCCTCGGCATCGGCCTCCGCCTCTGCCGCATCGGCCATCGTCTCCCCCTCCATCGCCTCCATCCCGGCCTCCTTTGGCGCGAGAAGTTCGCCGGCGACCGTGCCACCGACGAGCGCCAGGACCGGGAGAAGCAAGAGCAGCAGTTTCATGGCGTAGCGAACTCCTCAGCGGGTCGGGGTTGGCGTCGGTCAAAACGGCGAGATCAGATCCAGCACCTGTTGGCCGTAGCGCGGCTGCTGCACATCGGTGATCTGGCCGCGGCCGCCATAGACGATCCGTGCGTCGGCCACCTTGTCGAGTGTAATCTCGTTCATGCGTGTGATGTCCTCAGGCCGGATGATCCCGCTGATCTGGATCTCGCGCAGCTCGAAATTGATGCGGATCTCCTGGCTGCCGCGGATCGCGAGGTGGCCGTTGGGCAGCACAGCCTCGACGGTTGCGGCCAGGCGCACGGTGATCTCCTCTTCGCGGCTGATCGAACCTGTACCGCTCGAGTCCTGCGAGGAGCCGGCGCTGACCGCCGGGTCCAAGCTTGCATCCGAGGGCAACAGAACATCTGCGACGCTCGGCAAGCCGAAGAGTGCGGTAATCGAGATCTCGTCGCTGCCGGTGCGGCCGCGGGTCGTGGAGTTCGAGATCTCCGCCTCGTCGTCGATTTCGATCACCACGGTCAGGATGTCTCCACGCGTGCGGGCGCGACGGTCCCCGAAAAGCGAGGTCGGCCCTGACCGCCAGAGCGATGCGGGCGTCAGTGCCGGGGCGGGCAGCGCGGGTGGCGGCTCGGCCAGGGCGACGCGCTCCGGCGTCGGCGCGGGCACGTGCAGTTTCTCGGCCGAACCCGGTGCTGTCATCGGCGGTGGCTGACCGAGATGCTCAAGCTGACCGGCGCAGCCAGCGGCGGCTATCATGGCGAAGCTTGCGAGAACGGTACCCGCGCGCCGCCAATGTTGCCGCCGAGGGCTGCTTTCGCGGCGGTTTGAACTCCGTGTGCAGTGGTGCTCTTTCGGAGCGCCCGGATGCGCGGGGCTTCGGGCGCTCAACGCATCACCTCGACCCGGTCGCTCCCTGCGGCGACCGCGTCCACTGTCTCTCTCGAAGTGAGGTTCATGACCCGCAACGGGGCGCCGAGTGCCGCGTCATCCAATGCGCGACCCTCAGTCTCCAGCATCAGCGGGCCGGCGGCAAAGCGCATGGTGACGATCGCGTTACGACGCACGACATAAGGTGCTGCGACATCCGCTGGGCTCAGCCGGGCGCCAGCCGGCATCGCGCGTCTAAGGCGCATGCCAACCAGCGCTCGCGCCGCCTGCTGGTTGCCGCGATCTTCGGGCATCACCAGATCAGCCGGCGCGAGGATCGTGCCGGGCGCCAAGAGACGCGCCGCCTGTGGCACATCCTCGCCTCGGGCAGCCGTTCCACCGAGGATGCAGAGGAGGAACGTTGCCTGCAGGGCGAGCGCCCAGAGGAGCGCGCACCGGGGTATCGGCGGTCTGCCGACGCGCATGCTCATCGGATACGCGTCATGGCAGACAGCATCTCATCCGCCGCCGACATGACCCGCGCATTGAGCTCGTAGCCGCGCTGTGCCTCGATCAGCTCCGTGATCTCAGCCACGACGTTGACGGAGCTATCCTCGAGAAACCCTTGTCGCAGCGTGCCGCGCCCGTCGGTTCCCGGTGCGTTGGCATCGGGCGCGCCGGAGGCCACCGTCTCCCGAAACAGATTGTCGCCGAGCGGCTCAAGCCCCTTCTCGTTCACGAAGCGGACGATGTTGACCGTGCCGATCTGCTGTGGCGCGGTTCCATCACCGAAGAGCGCCGACACGATCCCGTCCGCACTGATCGCCACCCGCTCCGCATCCTGAGGCACCGTGATGCCGTCGGCGAGCGGAAAACCAAGCGCGTTCACGACCTCCGCATCGGCCGAGAGCTTGAGCGCGCCATCACGGGTATAGGCGGCGCCACCATCGGGTAGCGTAATCTCGATAAAGCCCGTGCCCTCGATCGCGATGTCGAGCTCACCGCCAGTTGCGCGCAACGCCCCCTGCGCCCGCTCGGGCGCGACGGTTGCCGGCCGGACGCCGAGCCCAAGCTGAACGCCCGAGGGCAGCTCCTCCCCCGTCGCTGCTGTCAGCGAGCCGGGGCGGCGCAGCATCTGATAATGCAGGTCGGCAAACTCCGCACGCCGCGCATCGAAGCCGGTCGTGCCCATATTCGCGATGTTGTTGGACGTCACATCCACGCGCAGCTGCTGAGCCGCCATGCCAGTGGCTGCGATCTTGAGCGCTTGCATTCTGCCTCCGCCGATTGGTCATCACGCGCAACAAGGCGTCACCCCTTGCGCGGTAGCGCTAGGTAGAGCGCGAAAAAGTTTCGATCACGTTGCGGACCCGCTCATCCTCGCGCTCCACAAGCCCTTGGACGAGTTCGTAGAGCCGGGTAGTCGCGATCATCTCTGCCAGCTCTTCCACAGGGTTCACGTTGGAGCTTTCGAGGAAGCCCTGGGACAGGCGGGGCGCCTCGATCGGGGCTGCATCGCCGGGGGCCGCGAAGCGCGCGGCGCCGATCCGCTCAGGCGTGGATGGAGCGGCGATGATCGCGATGGCACCGATCGCCTGCCCGTCCCGGCTGAGCGTGCCGTCGGATGCAGCGACGACCGGTCCCTCCCCATCCGGGATCGCGATGGGGGCGCCGCCTGCGCCGAGCACGAAGGCACCGGCAGCATCCGTGAGCCGCCCTTCGGCGTCGGTCGAGAAGGCGCCGTTGCGGCTCATGAATTGCTCGCCACTCTCGTCTTGCAGCAGGAAGAAGCCCGGGCCGTCGATTGCGAAGTCGAGCGCTCCGCCCGTCGCCCGTCGTTCGCCGGGCGCAGTGTCCGTAAGGCCGCTACCGGCGCGCGGCATGGAGATCGAGGCCATGGGGCTGCTGCTGATCTCCTCCGACGTCACGAGACGCTGAGCGCGGAAGCCACCGGTCCCCATATTGGCGACGTTGTTCGCCACCATGTCGAGGCGCCGTTGCAGCACGCGTTGGGCACCGAGAAGGACGGGTGATGCCGATTTATCCATCATCGAGGAGTGCCTCCGCCGCGTCGATATCGTCGCCCGTGATCTCCAAGAACCGCTCGATATCGTCGAGCAGCGCATCGCGCGGGCCCATCTCTTCCGAGATTTCCGAAGAACCTGCGTCGAAGCTGTTCAAGGATTGCGCCGCCGTTGTGCCGCGTCGTGTCGCATCGGCTCGGTTGGCCCCTGCCGAACTCGTTGGCTCGGATGCTGCTGCCGCCACCGCCGTCTCAGTCGCGCCGGCGCCACCGACCGGTGTCGCTCCAGCGGCGGAGACGAGAGCGCGCCAATCCGGTGGGCTTGCGCCGGCGGAGGCGCGTCGAACGGGTGCGCTTCCCGCTGTCGAACTGCCTCCGCTCCTTGGATCGGGTGTGACAGCGGTTTCGCGGAGTGCAGCCTCGGCCCGGCGCGTTCCCGCTTCCGACGGGCCATAGCCGGCCTCCATCACCTCCGGCGCGTGGCGATCGATGCTCTCGAAGCTTTCCGGTTGGTGGGCGGCAAGCACTTCGAGCGACACGATGGGCGGCCGACCAGCGATCGGATCGCCGCTTCGGATCGATCGCGCTGCTTGCGCCATGCGCGACGTCGCAATCAATCCGCGATCATGGGAAAGGGCTAGGCGTCGTAATGCCTCTGCCGGACCGAGCACCCGTTGTGCGAGGCGCACCTCGCCCATGGCCGCACGCTCCGCGCGCGCCGTCCCTGCCCCTTCGAGCGAGATCGAGCCGAGCAGATCGATATGGGCGAGCCAGCCTGCGCGGATCGGCGCATCGAGCCCCGGCTCCAACCGCTCAGCCAGCAGGATTGCAGCGCTCTGCTCGGCCGGGCTCCGCGGGCCGGCCAAGCGCCTGAGGCCATCGAGCCCGACTTCGCGCGCCCCCCGTGCGATGTCGAGTTCGGCGGTGATCAGTGCCCGCCGCGGCATTGCCGCGGCCTGCGCGGTGGATGAGACGGCGTAGGGTTCGATCAGCGAGAGCCCGGCGGGATGCCCCATTTCGATGAAATGCGCGGCGAGGCGGAAGGCCAGCTCCTCGCGCAGAGCATCGGGGGCACCCTGAAAGCGCTCAAGGAACCTGCGCCAATCGGAAGCTTCGCCCAGGGGTGATTCGTAGAGTTCCTCCGTCTCTTCGCCGTCATCCTCGGCTTCCGCTTCGTGGGGGGGAAGCGGGGTGAACGGGGCTTCGGCGGCGGCATCGACAAAGCGCTCGGTGTCCGAGACGAGCGGGCAGTCAGGGAGCATGCCCGCATAGATCGCTGCCATCGCCGGCGTCGAGGGACGGCGGATGATCGCATCGGCTGCCTGTGCAAGGCGGCGAAGCTCCGCCCCGCTCTCGGGCCCGTCTCGCGCCAACTCACCCCCTGCGGACAGCCCTGCGAGTGCCGCGCGATCCCGAAGATCGGTCCAAATCTCCGCGGGGACAGCCCCCTCATCCAGGCAACTGAGCGTCGCGGTTTGCCGGGCTTCCGCTTGCGCGGGAGCGTCGTCGATAGGCTTAGGCGTGTCTGCAGCGGTCGGGACTATAGCTGGGCCCTGCCCTTCCTGCGGGTCCGCGTTCGCCATCGCCTCAGGAGCCGCAACTGCGGTGGCGTCCTCCGGCGCCGCAGTCTCTGCGAACTCCGCGTTCTCCGCATCACTTGTGGGCACGACGATGCTGCGGGCCTCGGGTGAGCGTAGGAGAGCGGTCAATGCCTCAAGCGTTGCCGCTCGATCCGTAAGCGTCCCCTGCTCTTCGCTCGACGATGTCGCCTCGGGTTGAGTGGCGCTTGTGCTGGGAACCTCGCGGCTTGCGGGCTGTGCGGGCGCAGCGCTTCCGCGCGGCGCTGCACTCGGCAGAGGTGCGCTTTGCGGAGCCCCCGCATCGGCGGCTTGCGGCAGCAGAACACCGAAGCTCAGCGCGATGATGAGCGTTTGGCGGAGATGCGAGCATCTCGCGCCCGCCATCCACCGCTGCTGCAGGAGAACCGCCCACATCACGCGGCCTCCTTCGTGGATTTCAGCGCCTCGTCGAGTTTGTCGAAGCTCGGCCTCACATGCTCGGGCAACTGCTGGCGCCCGACCTCGACGCAGATCTGCGGCGTGTGCTTGTGCAGGCTCGCGACCAGCGTGTCGCGGATCAGCTCGTAGAACTTCTGATCCTCCTCGACCGTGCTGCGCACCCGCGCGCCGATCGGCCCGATAAAGCCGTAGGCCAAGAAGACGCCGAGGAACGTGCCCACAAGCGCGCCGCCGATCATCTTCCCCAGCACTTCGGGCGGTTGATCGATCGAGGCCATCGTCTTGATGATCCCGAGCACGGCCGCGACGATGCCGAGGGCGGGCATGGCGTCGGCGGTGTGTTGCAGCGCGTGAGAGCTGTGCAGCGCCTCCTTTAGCCGACCCTCGAGCTGTTTCTCCAAGAGCGGCTCAAGCTGATGCGGGTCGTCGTAGTTCATCATGCCGATCCGCAGCGTATCGGAGATCATGTCGGTCGCTTCATGATCGGCGAGGATCCGTGGATAGGCCTGGAAGATCGGAGAGGCCGACGGATCCTCGATATGCGTCTCAAGCGCGACGGCGTCTCGACGGCCGATCTTGATGAGCGCGAAGAGGAGGCATAGCAGGTCCTCATAGTCGGAGGGCTGCCAGTGCGGGCCCTTGATCAAGCGCTTGAAATCCTTGAACGTTTGCTTGATCGTGTGCATCGAGTTTCCGATGCAGAAGGCACCGACCGCGGCCCCCCCGATCATCATCATCTCGAAGGGCAGCGCCTGCAGGATGATGCCCATCTTGCCCCCGGCGGCGAGGTAGCCGCCGAAGACCATGACGAAGACAACGACAATGCCGACGATCGCGATCATTGGCGAGCCTCGTTGGCGGCGTCACGCATTGGCGAATCGGCATGCCGGCTCGCCAGGAGAAGGCTGACGGCGTAGGCGCGATCCGGCTGCATCGAGGCCAAAACGCCGGCCGCGGCATCGGGCGGCATCTCCGCGAGGAAGCCCGCCGCGAAAGAAGGCTCCATCGCGTTGAAGAGCGCGCCGGCCTGCTTCGGTTTCATGCGCGCATAGGTCTCGGCCAGATGGGCCACGTCGCGCGCAGCCGCCCCTTGCGCCTCCTGCAATGCGCTATCGAGTTCGATGCGCACTTCTTTCATCTGCTCGAGCCGCTCTTGCAGGCGGGCCTCCGCCTCTTGCAGTGCGGCACGGCGCTCATCGATCGCAGCCGCCTCCGCATCGAGTGCCGCGCGACGCGCATCCAGCTGGCGCGCGACAGCAGAAGCTCCGCCCAGCGAGGGATCGAGCCGTTCCAGAAACTCCTCTTCAGCCGCGACGATATCGGGCCGAGGCACCGAAAGCTCGGCCACGACGTCGCCCGCGCGCAGGACCGCCGAAAGCGCGAAGAACACCGAGAGCACCGTCAGCGCCCCAGTTCGAAGCTGCGTTGACCGCATTCAAAACCCCATCCGCCTGATCTTCAGCAGCCCTTTGGCGGCCGGAGCGCCGGCTGCACCGTCTCCCGCATCCGCAGCGGGCGACGCCCAGGCTTCATCATCCCCCGACGGCTCGGACAGCGCCGCCCCCATCGCGCCTTCGGGCGCGCCCGCTTGACCGGCATCCAAGGCGACTTCCGCTTCCGGATCGACGCCGGCGCCATTGGCCAGTTTCTGTTCTGCCGCCGGTTCCCCGGCGCCTTCGGTGGCGGCACCCGCAGTCGCGACTTGACCACCGACGATCTGAAAGTCTTCGTCCCCGTCATCGGCTTCGATCTGCTGGGCACCCGTTCCAGCAGCACCCGAGGACGCGCCGGCGCCGGCACCTGCTGGGGTGTCGAGCACCGAGTAGAGCTGATCGAGAAAACGGCGTGCCTCGGCGCTCGCCGTCTCCAGCGACCCGCTCAATCGCTCGGCTTCATTGATTTCCCGGCGGACACGGTCGCTGGCGCTGCCAGACTGTGTGCGCAGCGCCTCGATCCGCTCCTGCACGGTTTCGAGCGCCGAACGGGTCTCCTCCACCGCGCCGTTCAGCGCCGCGATCTGCCCGCCGATACCGTCTTCCGTGCTCGCCAAACGCCGCAGGCGCCGGCCAAGCACGGCGCAATAGATCGATGCCGCCAGCGCCGTGGCGATCAGCAGTCCATCCGCGATGAGGTCCATGCCCAGTGTCACTGTCCCGACCTTCAGTTCAGGATGAATTCCTGCAGCAACAGATCGCGCAAAGCGCCTGGTGGGGCATTGAACTCCGCCCGGCGCAGCATCTGCTCCTGCAGCCGCACCATCATGGCCGGCTTCTCGAAATCCCGCTCATCGACGGCGCGGAGGAACCGGGTCAGCCCGGCGACGATGCGCGGCGCCGCCTGTTCGACGACCTCCTCCATCCCAGGCGCCACTTCCAAGGTGGCTGCGACCCGAAGATGGCGGGCCTGCGCCTGCGCGCCGAGCGAGATCGTAAGCGTCGGTAGCGTCACGTAGCTCGGCGGCTCGCCATCGGGCCAAGCGCTGGGCGGTGGAGGCGCCAGAAGCTGGTCCACGACCGCCATCGGACCCGGTATGAAACCTGCAGACACTGCGAAATACCCCCCACCACCAAGACCGCCCGACAAAAGGAGCACGATCAGCACGCGCAAGAAGCCGCCGCGCGGCTTTGGCTGCGCATCCTCGGCACCGTCTTCCTGCCCTGCCGCTGCCGCCGCATCCGCCAAAGGATTGTCCTGCGCCTCGCCAACGGCCTTGCTGCCGTCCAGCTGGGACATAACCGGCAAGCTCTTAACTCCGGCTAAAGCTCGACTGACCGATAGAGGGGGTCGCCGGAGAACCGGATTCGCTGAGGATGGGCCGCGTCTGCGTATGGAACGCCTGCTCGAGACCTGGCGCGCACTCGATATGCGCCGCCGCATACTGCTTGTCGCAGCCACGCTCGGCGCGCTCCTTGGCGTGCTGGCCATCGGGCAGTTTGCGGCACGGCCCGGTATGGCGCTGCTCTACTCGGGGCTCGATCCCGCCACGGCGGGGGAGGTTGTCGGCGCTCTCGAGCAGATGAACATTCAGTATGAGCTGGCGGGCGACGCGATCAGGGTTGCTGAGTCGGAGCGTGATCGCGCGCGTCTAACTCTCGCGCGGGACGGCCTGCCGCGCCAGGGCCAGGCGGGCTATGAACTCCTGGACGAGATCTCGGGGTTTTCCGCCACCACCGACATGTTCAACGCCGCCTTCTGGCGGGCCAAGGAAGGGGAACTTGCGCGCACGATCGCCGCTAGTCCCAGGGTAAGGGCCGCGCGCGTGCATATCGCAGCCCCCGGTCAGCGCGGCTTTGCGCGGGCCGCGGCCCCGCCCAGCGCCAGCGTGACCGTGACGACGGGCGCAGGCGCGCTCAGCCCGGCCGAGGCCGCGGGTTTCCGCTTTCTCGTAGCCCTCGCCGTACCGGGCCTGCCGCCCGAACGCGTCGCCGTGATCGACAGCAATGCGGGCCTCGTTCTCGCACCCGGGAACGAGACGCCGGCGGCAGCACTCGCATCGGCCACGGCGGAACGCGAAGAACGCCTCCGCGATCAGGTCGAATCGCTCCTTGCCGCGCGCGTCGGCCCGGGTCGTTCGCGGGTGAGTGTGAGTGTGGAGCTGTCGCGCACGGCGGAGACCCTGAGTGAGCGGCGCTTCGATCCCGACAGCCGCATCGTCGTCCATTCCGACAGCGAAGAAATGGCGGACGAATCGAGCGGCGGCGATCCGTCCGTTACTGTCGCGAGCAACCTGCCGGAAGGCGATGCGGCGACCGGGGAGGAGCGTCGATCCAATCGCACCGAAACACGGGAACGCTCGAATTTCGACTATGACGAGACCCGGCGGGAACGGGTCACCGGCCCCGGCGCGATTGCGCGGTTAAGCGTCGCCGTCCTGATCGATGGGATCACCACGGAAACCGATGCGGGCGCCACCTCGTGGCAGCCGCGCCCGTCGGAGGAACTCGACGCGCTCCGTGCCCTCGTCCGCGCCGCCGTCGGCTTCGACGAAGGCCGCGGCGACGTCGTCACCGTGGAGAGCATGGCCTTCCAACCGTTGCCCGAGCAGGGCACGCTCGCCGAGACGAGCAGCGCCGGACGCTTCTTTGAGCGCAACGCCTTCTCCCTCATCCAACTGCTGGTGCTGGCCGGTGTCGTCATTGTGATCGTGCTCACGGTGCTCCGCCCGCTGCTGCTGCGGCCGCGTCTCGAGGAGGCGCCGCTTCTGACGGACGCGGATGGTCCGGTGCCGCTCGGCCTGACAACCGACGACGCACCCGGCGTGACGATCGAGGGTGACGAAAACGAACCCGACGGCTTCGACGACAGCCTGTTCCATCTGCCCGACCGGGAGACCCTTCGCTCCGTCGTGCAGCAGCTCCCGGATCAAAGCTTGGCGACGCTGCAAGACTGGCTCGACACCGCCGATGAGGAGGCCGCATGAGCACCGCGTCGAGACTTTCCTCCTTTGACGGCCACCCATTGGGCGCTGGCCGCGCACCGATGCGCCGGGGACTGACAGCGGACCACGAGGAGCAAGAAGGCACGCGCCCCGCGCGCCTTCCGGCCCTCAACGACAGCACCGAAGGCGGCCATGCCGCAGCCTCCCCGACAGTATCGACCCGCGACGCCAGCGTGACTTCGGAAAAAGTAGCTTCGCACAGCCCGGCCACTGCTTCGCCCTCACAAGCATCGGACGGGTCGGGAGAGACAATGGTTGCGCCCTCCGCAGCAGTCGACAGTACCGAGATCGAGATCAGCGAAGCAGCAGCGCCCGCGTCTGCTCTGTCGGACGTACCGACGACGGCGGATCCCAACGCCTCCAACCAAGAAACGCTCGCAGCGCTCGCCGCTTCGATCCACAGAATCGGTCAGGATATGGAGCGGTTCCGCGAAACCGCCGAGCGGCGAGCGGCGGAGGGCTTCGGCGCCGCTGCGGCCCAGTGCGTGCCGAGCTTGGCGACCGAGGGCTTCACCCGCGAGGTCACGGCCGCCGTCCTGAACATCGCGCGGGAGCTTCGCACCGAAACCGCGACGCTGCTCCTGCCGCCCGACGACGTTCAAGCCGTCGCCGGCGCTCTCAACGAACGAAACCCGGAGATCGCGTTCACCCTCGCCGGCGATCCGAGCCTCGCCCCAGGGACCGCACGCATCACCTGGCCGAAGGGCGGCGCCGCCCTCTCCGCCGACCGTTTGGCCGAGGCCGCGATGGACATCTTTCACCGCCATCTCTCCAGCCCGGCCCCCGCTCTGCAGCCGACTGCAGAGACCGTACCGACGACCGAGCCCCAACCGCATTGAGCAAAGCGAGAGAGACCGAGATGAGCGATCCGACCGACAGCGCCAAGGAAGCAACCGGCGCGTCCCCTACCCCAAGCGTCACGCGCGACCTCGCCGATTTCGCGGATGCCGGCGATCCCGCAGATGGCCAACGCGCCGACAGCGCCTACCGCCGTGCCATCTTCTCCGTCCCGATCGATGTCGTCGTCGCGGTCGGACAGGCGCAGCCGGTGATCGGCGAACTTCTCGCCATGCGACGGGACACCGTCCTACCGCTTGCCGCGCGCGTCGACGACCCGGTGCAAATCATGGTTGGCGACCGCGTCATCGCCCGAGGTGAGCTTGAGGAACTGGGCGAAGACGGCGGGCGGCTCGGCGTCCGGCTAACGGAAGTCGTGGATGTCAGCGATCTCTTTTGACATGCGCAGGGCGGGAGAGCGACGACCCACGCGGCTGTGGCAGTCCACGCTGATCCCGATCGGCCTCGCCATCCTTGTGATCGGGACGGCGAGCGCCGCGGATGCGCAGACGCTCACGCTCGATCTCGGCGGCGGGGGCGACGCGGGCGGTGCGGGCACTGGGCCCACGCTCGCCGGCCGCGTCCTTCAGCTCTTCCTCATCGTCACGGTACTAGGCCTCGCCCCCGGCATCGCCATGATGGTGACCTGCTTTCCGTTCATGATCACGGTCTTCGCCATCCTGCGCCAGGGCCTCGGCCTGCAAGCCTCCCCCCCGAACATGCTGCTGGTGAGCCTCGCGCTCTTTCTCACCTGGTTCGTGATGGAGCCCGTCTTTCGAGAGGCCTGGGACATCGCGGCGCGCCCCTTGCTCGACGGCACGATCGTGCCGGAAGAGGCGCTCGAACGCGGGGCTGAGCCTTTCCGTCGCTTCATGGCAGCACGCGTCGACCCGGCCGCCCTGGCAGAACTTGCGAGCGTCGCGCCCGGCCGCGCGCCCCTCGACGGGGTCGCAGCCCAGGACGCGCCCTACTCCCTCCTCGTGCCCGCCTTCATGCTGTCGGAGATCGCGCGCGCCTTCACCGTAGGCTTCATGCTCTTCATCCCCTTCGTGATCATCGACCTGGTCGTCGCCTCGATTCTCATGTCCATGGGCATGATGATGGTGCCGCCCATTGTCGTCTCACTGCCGCTCAAGCTCGCATTCTTCGTCGTCGCTGACGGCTGGTCGCTCGTCGCCGGCGCTTTGGTGAGAGGGTACGCATGAGCACCGAAATCGACCGCGCCAAGACGGCGATGACCGAGGCGCAGGACAAAACGGAGGCCGTGGCGCCGGGTACGCAGGCGCGGATCAGGCGTCTGACCCGCGCCGACAAGGCCGCGATCGTGATCGGTGCACTCGGCGCCGAGGCGGCGGGGCCACTACTCGAAGCGCTCGACGAAGGATCGCTCCGCTCCTTCACCGGCTCCATGGCGCGCCTCCGCCGGGTGGAGCCCGCCGTGGTGCGCCTCGTGATCGCTGAGTTTCTCGATGCCCTCCGCGATCAGGACACGATCGTTCGCGGCGGCATCGGCCGCGCGCGCGAGGTGCTGGAGCCTCATGTCAATGACGGGCTTTTGTCGCGTCTCCTCGACGATATAGACTCGCCCTCCGCCAGCAATGTCTGGAAGAAGCTCGGCAAAGTGAACGAGGAGGCCCTCGCCGATTTCCTCGCGCGCGAGCATCCGCAGACCGCCGCCGTCATCCTCTCGAAACTCCCGTCCGAGCATGCAGCGAAGGTGCTCAACCGCTTTGAGCCCGAACGCGCCCGCGAAGTCGTGCTCGGCATCACCCGCACTCAATCGCTCGACCCAAACGTGATCGAGGCGATCGGCGCCTCTGTCAGCCGCGATTTCTTGGCAACCAACATGCACGCCGCCCCCCGCCGCGATCCGGCCGAGCGCGTGGGCGCCATCATGAACTTCGTCAACGCCGAAACTCGGGACAGCGTGCTCGGCCATTTCGAGGATACCCAGCCCGAATTCGCCGAAGAGATCCGGCGCAAAATGTTCACCTTCGACGACATCCCAAAGCGCGTCGCCCCACGCGACATCGCCATCGTCGTGCGCGAGAGCGAGCGCGACCAGCTTCTCAGGGCGCTCCGCTACGCTCAGGATCTGGGCTCCGAAGCGACGGAGTTCATCCTCACCAGCATCTCCTCGCGCATCGCCGAGCAGTTGCGGGGCGAGGTTGCGGAGATCGACAAAGTGCGCCGCAAGGACGGGGAGCAATGCCAGGCCGCCGTCGTCGCGACCATCCGCAAGCCCGAAGAGAAAGGGGAGCTCAAAATGCTCGCCCCCGAAGAAGAAGCCTAACGCTCAACCAAACACTATGTGCAGCGACACCCCTTCCGGCCCGCCGCCACCGGGTGGGCGGGTGGGGGTGGCGGCGGGCCGGAAGGCGCCGCAAGGCGC
>JBCDFC010000006.1:0-47234 GCA_039178805.1 Pseudomonadota bacterium
GCATGGGTCAACGGGCTTTTTCCACAAGGCAATTTTGCGATCCTCCGGGGTCGGGCCGCTTACGGCAACAGCACCTGTTCGGCCTGGCCAGACGCGCCACAATGACGGCTATCACAGGCGTGGCCAGCAGCGCAAAGCGCGGCCCATGTCATCTTGTCCCAGCACCAGTTAGCGCGCGACACGCGAGGTGTTGTCTGATAAAAAAACTCAAGAATTTTTTACGCCCATAGCAACGCAAACGGAGCTCTTAGCATGCACGACGTCAAACGCCCAACTCCCACCCGGCGCAAAGTCGTGCAAACCATCGCCGCGGTTTGCGCCTGTGGCATTCCCTCGGCCTCTGGTGCCGCCGCCATGCACAGCATCGACCAGATTACCGACCCCGGAGCGAGCGCCGCGACGAACATGTTCCGCTTCGAGCCTGATTTCGTCCGCATCTCGCCCGGCGAGAGCATTGCCTTTCTCAACAGTCGCGGCGAGCACACGGTTCATTCGATCCCCCAATTCTGGCCTGCCGATCGCGCGCCGGTCGCGATCGCCAGCGAACCGCGCGCAGAGGTAACGTTCGACGCGCCTGGCCTTTATGGCTTCCGCTGCAATCGCCACGGGCAGTACGGGATGGTGATGCTGGTCGCCGTCGGACAGGATCCCGAGCCGGAAGACATCGACAGCCGCATTGAAGCCATGCGCGCGCGCGACCGAGAAAAGACAGCCTTTCGCGCCCTGGTCGAGCGCTACCGGACCACCTAAGCCCGACCGGCGCACGCCCCGGCGCAGCATCACGGCGCAGCGACCCGGCGGCGTCATCCGATGTCGGTAGCTTGCACGGGCCCCTAAGCGCGGCGCAGCCATAGGCCGACGCCCAAGTATTCCATTCTGACCCAGCGGTTCGCCGGCAGGGCACCCCAGCGCATCGGATAGGCGCGGCGTACGGGCAAAAAAGTTTTGCGCAATGCAGGGGGCAACCTCGCAAGGCATCTCTCAACGGACCAGTACCGGACGAGCCTGCGCGGTCAGCCAAGCCTTGCCCAAGACGCGCTTGGCGGAAGGGGCGCGGGGCACTCTGCTCAAGACGCACCCGTGGACTGCACGCGTGAGGGTTCGGCCGGTGCGCCAGCTCCGCTCCTTTGGCCTGTCACGCCGTGCGGTGCGATTGTGAGCATCCGAGACGCGTTTTTCCGCAGGACACGCCCGACCTGCGGTCCGTTCCGCTTGCCCTGCGCGAACGCATCCCTATAACGCGAGCGATTTGCCTGCCCGAGCCGCGAAGGACGCGCCCCATGCCCAAACGCACCGATATCTCTTCGATCATGATCATCGGCGCGGGGCCCATCGTGATCGGACAGGCCTGTGAATTCGACTACTCCGGCGCGCAAGCCTGCAAGGCGCTGCGGGAAGAAGGCTACCGGGTGATCCTGGTGAACTCGAACCCGGCCACGATAATGACCGATCCGGACATGGCCGATGCGACCTATATCGAGCCGATCACACCCGAAATTGTCGCCAAGATCATCGAAGCTGAACGCCCCGATGCGCTTCTGCCCACGATGGGGGGACAGACCGGGCTAAACACGTCGCTCGCGTTAGAGGAAATGGGCGTGCTGGAGAAATTCGGCGTGGAAATGATCGGGGCGAAGCGTGGCGCCATTGAGATGGCGGAGGATCGCAAGCTTTTCCGCGAGGCGATGGACCGGATCGGCCTCGAAAGCCCCCGTGCCGCCATCGTAACCGCCCCGAAGCGCGCCGACGGCAGCCGCGACATCGAGGCGGGCCTTGTGGAGGCACGCGCCGCCCTCGGCCTCACGGGCCTTCCTGCCATCATCCGCCCCGCCTTCACCCTTGGCGGAACGGGGGGCGGCGTCGCCTATAACCGCGAGGATTTCGAGCGGATCTGCCGCGGGGGGCTCGAGGCCTCGCCTGTCGGCCAGATCCTGGTCGACGAGTCCCTCCTCGGCTGGAAGGAGTTCGAGATGGAGGTGGTCCGCGACAAGGCGGACAACGCGATCATCGTCTGCTCCATCGAGAATGTGGACCCGATGGGCGTGCATACGGGCGACTCGATTACCGTAGCCCCTGCGCTGACGCTGACGGATCGTGAGTATCAGCGGATGCGCACAGCCTCGATCGCCGTCCTGCGCGAGATCGGGGTCGAAACGGGCGGGTCCAACGTGCAATGGGCCGTCCATCCCGATACCGGCCGCATGGTCGTGATCGAGATGAACCCCCGCGTCTCCCGCTCCTCGGCGCTGGCGTCCAAGGCGACAGGATTTCCCATCGCCAAGATCGCGGCCAAGCTCGCCATCGGTTACACACTCGATGAGCTTGCGAACGACATCACCGGCGTCACCCCGGCAAGCTTTGAGCCGACCATCGACTACGTCGTGACCATGATCCCCCGCTTCGCCTTTGAGAAGTTCCCCGGCAGCGCGCCGGAGCTGACCACCGCCATGAAATCGGTCGGGGAGGCGATGGCCATCGGGCGGAGCTTCCATGACAGCCTGCAGAAGGCGCTCTCTTCGCTCGAAACCGGGCTAACCGGGCTTGATGAGATCGAGATCCCGGGCCTTAGCGAGGGCGAGGACGCGCCCGGCGACCGGCGGGAGGCGGTGATCGCGGCACTCGGCCGCCTCACACCCAACCGCATCCGCTACATCGCGCAGGCGATCCGCGAAGGGCTCAGCCTCGACGAGATCGCAGCAGCGACGGGCTGGGACCATTGGTTCCTAAGCCGGATCGACGAGATCGTTTCCGAGGAAGCGACACTTGTGGAGCACGGCCTGCCCGAGGACGGCGAAAGCCTTCTACGCCTCAAGCAGATGGGGTTTTCGGATGCCCGGCTAGCCAGCCTTACCAACCTCACTGAGGATGGCGTGCGCCGCATCCGCCACGCCTATGGCCTCGGCGCCGTCTTCAAACGCATCGATACCTGTGCGGCAGAGTTCGAGGCGCAGACCCCCTATCTCTACTCGACCTACGAGGCGGCCTATGGCGACGCCCCCGAAGATGCGCCCGAATGCGAGGCACGGCCGAGCGAGCGCACCAAGGTCGTCATCCTCGGCGGCGGCCCGAACCGGATCGGCCAGGGCATCGAGTTCGACTATTGCTGCTGCCACGCCTGCTTCGCACTCTCCGAAGCGGGCTATGAGACCGTGATGATCAACTGCAATCCCGAGACGGTCTCGACGGATTACGACACCTCCGACCGCCTCTATTTCGAGCCGCTCACGCTCGAGCATGTGCTCGAGATCCTGCGGGTCGAGCAGGAGGCGGGGACCCTTCTCGGCGTCATCGTGCAATTCGGCGGGCAGACGCCGCTCAAACTCGCCCGGGGCCTCGAGGCTGCCGGCATCCCGATCCTCGGCACCGCCCCCGATGCCATCGACCATGCCGAGGACCGCGAGCGGTTTCAGAAGCTCCTGCAGGATCTCGATCTCACCCAGCCGCGGAACGGCATCGCCAAGACGGCGGAGGAAGCGCAGGCCATCGCCGCGCGCCTCGGCTATCCCATCGTGATCCGCCCCTCCTACGTCCTCGGCGGGCGCGCGATGGAGATCGTACGCTCCGAGGCCGAGCTTGACCGCTATATCCGCGAGGCTGTGGTGGTCTCGGGCGACAGCCCGGTGCTTCTCGACAGCTATCTCTCGGGTGCCGTGGAGGTCGATGTCGACGCCCTCGCCGATGGCGACAGCGTGCATATCGCCGGCGTCATGGAGCATATCGAGGAGGCGGGTGTGCATTCCGGCGACAGCGCCTGTGCGCTCCCGCCCCACAGCCTCGGCCCCGAGATCATCGCCGAGCTTGAGCGTCAGACCGAGGCGATGGCAGCCGGGCTCGGCGTCCACGGCCTTATGAACGTGCAATTCGCGATCAAGGACGGCGCGATCTATGTGCTTGAGGTGAACCCCCGCGCCTCCCGCACCGTGCCTTTCGTCGCCAAGGCCGTGGGCGCGCCCATCGCCGCCATCGCCGCGCGCGTCATGGCGGGCGAGCCGCTCGCCTCCTTCGACCTGCCCTCCCCCGTGCCCGGCCATGTGGCGGTGAAGGAAGCCGTGCTCCCCTTCGCCCGCTTCCCCGGTGTCGACACGCTGCTCGGTCCCGAGATGCGGTCCACGGGCGAAGTCATGGGGCTGGATACGAGCTTCGCCCGCGCTTTCCTCAAATCGCAGCTCGGCGCGGGCTCGCCCCTTCCCGCAGGCGGCACCGCCTTTATCTCCGTGCGCGACGCGGACAAGGAGGCGGTGCTGGAGGCCGCCCGCATCCTCGAACGCCTTGGCTTCCGGCTGATCGCGACCGATGGCACCCGCGCCTTTCTCGCGGGCCAAGGCGTCACGGTGGAGCGGGTGAACAAGGTCTATCAGGGTCGCCCCAATGTCGTGGACGATCTCAAGAACGGCGACGTCACCCTCGTCCTCAACACGACCGAGGGCGCACAGTCGGTGCGCGACAGCTTCGAGATCCGCTCGACGGCGCTCAACATGAAGATCAGCTACTATACGACCGCCGCCGGCGCCCTCGCCGCCGTTCGCGCGATCGAGGCGATGGCCGAAGGCGATCTCGGCGTGATGCCGCTGCAGGCCTATGCCGCACGGGGCCCGGCCGCACTCAGCGACCCGACCGGCTGAAGCCTCGTCCGATCTCAAACCACCTACCGACCAGGCCCGGCATCCCTGCCGCTGCCGGGGCGCCAGCCCCGACAAAGCGCAGCGATGCCGTCCGCAAGGCGCGCACGGCATGACGAGATCGGCGCAGGCTGACCGAACCAAGGCGACCTGTCCCAGAGCGGACAACCGGCCCAGAAATGACCCCAATTCGCACCGGCCGACTGTGACGTAGAGCACAGGTTCACAATCATCGCGGCGGTAGCCTGGATCCTAGTTCAACGATGAGGGTAGCGAGATGTTCCGCGTGAGGGCGCTGATCGACCGACCAACGACCCGTCGCAGCGGCCTCGCCTACTACCGGGGCCCAAGCCTCTTCGCCCGCATTCTAGGCGTTCCGGACGAGGAAGCGGCGTTCCGCCCCCTCTACCTCGCCCGCTAAGGCGCCTTCCGGCCTGACGTGATCATAGACGTCGTATCATCGCCGGGCGCGACGCGGCAATCCAGCGCCAACCGCCATAAACGCCCGGGTCAAGCCCGAGCATGACATCGACGCGTGAGGCGGAACGGCACTGTAGTGGTCCGACCGAAACACGAGATACCGTCACCGTCATTGCCGGACTTGATCCGGCAATCCAGTTTTCCTGGAGGCGCCAGAACTCAATCGGTGTTCTAGATCCCCCGATCGAGCCCGGGGATCACGCGAAAGGGTGCACCCCGTCTCAGAGGCACCTCCTCACCCGGCTGCCTCAGCTGCGATCCGACGCTCGAGATAGGGTGAGAACCATCCCGCATTCGCGGCCCTCACCGAAGGCAGGCGCCAGTCCTGCCCCGTCACCCGACCGCGGCAGGTCGCAGCCCCGCAGGCGCAATCCATCTCCCAATCATCGTCGTCACCCGTCGCGTAGTCGAGCGACAGTTCCTCGCCCGCTTCGATCGCGCGACGCGCGGCAAAAGTAATCTCCCCGACAAAGCCCAGATTGGGCGCGCAGGAATGGTTGAGATGCATCATGCCCGCGTCGCGGTCAGCCGGCGTCATGGGCCCGATGAAGAGATCGTCGCCGATCTGGATCTCCGCCGGGCCCAACAGCGGCTCCAACCGGTCCCGCATCGCGCGGTCGAACACATGCCCGCCCTTGACGACGGCGATCTCCCCTGGCGCGAGCGGCGCCTCGGCAAAGAGCCCGGTCCCCTCGATCCCGCTCCGCCGCTTCGCAACCTTGGGCGAGAACCAAACGAGTGCCATGTCATCTCCTCCAATCGCTCAGGCCCGCAGACTGGACGGAGCCGCCACCGCCGTGCAACGTCGCGTCATGGCAGGCCAATCGAACCAACTCTTCCTCGGCGCCGATAGCGAAGGCACGGCACAAGAACTCGAACTCGCCCGCGCCAACCGCCACGGCTTGATCGCGGGCGCCACGGGCACCGGCAAGACCGTAACCCTGCAGATCCTGGCCGAAGGGTTCAGCAAAGCAGGCGTCCCGGTCTTCATGGCCGATGTGAAGGGCGACCTCTCCGGGATCAGCCAACCGGGCGAGGCCAAGGACTTCCTGTTCAAGCGCGCCGAGAAGATCGGCCTCGCGGACTATGCCTTTACCCCCGCCCCGACGGTCTTCTGGGATGTGTTCGGCGAGAAGGGCCACCCGATCCGCGCCACGATCTCCGAGATGGGGCCGCTCCTCCTCGCACAGCTCCTCGATCTGAACGAGACGCAGGAGGGCGTGCTCGCCATCGCCTTCGCCGTCGCCGACGACGAGGGACTGGCACTCCTCGATCTCGACGATCTGCGCGCGATGCTGAGCTATCTCTCCGAAAACCGGGCCGAGATCGGCCGCGAATACGGCAATGTCTCCCCAGCCTCGGTCGGCGCGATCCAGCGCCGGCTCCTCGCCCTCCGCGAAGAGGGGGCGGAGCACTTCTTCGGCGAGCCTGCGCTCAAACTCTCCGACTTCATGCGCACCACTTTCGACGGTCAGGGCTTCGTCAACATCCTGGCCGCCGACAAGCTGATGCAGGCGCCAAAGGTCTATGCGACCGTGCTGCTCTGGCTCCTCTCGGAGCTTTTCGAGGAACTGCCGGAGGTAGGCGATCCGGATAAACCGCGCCTCGTCTTCTTCTTCGACGAAGCGCATCTTCTCTTCGACGATGCCCCCGACGCGCTCCTCGACCGCATCGCCCAGGTCGTGCGCCTCATCCGGTCCAAGGGTGTCGGGGTCTACTTCGTCACGCAGAACCCGCTGGATGTGCCCGATGAAGTGCTGGGCCAGCTCGGCAACCGCATCCAGCACGCGCTCCGCGCTTACACGCCGCGCGATGCGAAGGCCGTGCGCACCGCCGCCGCGACTTTCCGCCAGAACCCGGCACTCGATACCGAGACGGCGATCACCGAGCTTGGCGTGGGCGAGGCGCTGGTCTCGACGCTCGATCTCGAGGGCGTGCCCAGTATCGTCGCGCGCACGCTGATCCGGCCGCCCTCCTCGCGCCTTGGACCCGCGGGCGATGCGGAGCGTGCGGAGGTGATGGCGCGCAGCCCGGTCACGGGCCTCTACGACACTGCCATCGACCGCGAGTCGGCGCATGAGATCCTGGCCAAACGGGCCGAGGCGCTCGCCCGCGAGGAGGCCGAAGCGGAAGCGGCCGAGGAAGAGCAAGAACGGCGTTACAAGAACGCCACGCGCTATGGCGGCCCTGTGAGACGTCAGCGCAAGGCCCGCCGTTCGAACCGGCAAAGCGTGGGCGAAGCCTTCGCCAAATCCGTCGCCCGCGCCGCCGGCAGCCAGATCGGCCGCCGCTTCGTCCGCGGCATCCTGGGCTCGCTCCTGCGCTGAATTCCTGGGCTGAGCCGGGCTGCCAACAGCCGAGCGGTGATATCTGCCGCACTGGATCGATTTCCGCGGTGCGACGCGACAATGATGCCGTTGCCCTCCCAACCGATGCAGGCCTCGCACCGATCTTCAACCTGAGGCCGAAAAGTCACCCCTGATACGCGTCAGAAAATCGGCCGGCGGGGGCCCTTTTTCCGCCCTAAACCCACGACTATTTGGTGTATGTAGATCTGAGTGAGTCGCGTGCTGGTTGTATCCCTGCGTAAAGTGTGTGAGGCGTCATGCTTGATGTTGCTGAGTTCGATTACGGCTTCTATGCCGCTCCCGTGAGGTGCGGAGAGCTAGAAGTCTACGAAAGCCCCTCTTCCCTCGACAAACTGCTCGGACGTGATGCGGCGGAGGCCGATGACGCCCCGATGCTCGTCCCGCTGTTTCGCCGGCAAGAACGCGCACAGGCGCTCGCCGCCGAGTGACCGCGCCGCGCCGGCTGCGCCACGGAACCACTGGGCCGGTCCGGCTGGGTCGTTGCGAGCGCTGAGCTAGCGGTCTGGTCGAGACACTCGGTACTGTCATTGCCGGACTTGACCCGGCAGTCCATCTTCCGAACGCGCTTGAATTCGTTCGGTCTTCTGGATCCCCGGGTCGCGCCCAGGGATGACGGGAACGGGTGTGTTCGGTCTGCGTCGGACCACTAACGCGTCTCGGCGCCCAGGAAGTTCGACAGGGCGCCGATCCGCTCACAGCCGAGCTGTCCCATCGTGATCTCCAGCTCCTCGCGCAGCACATGCATCGCCTGCGCCGCCCCCGCCTGGCCGAGTGCGGCGACCGCGATGTAGAAGGCGCGCCCCGCAAGCACGAAATCGGCGCCGGAGGCGAGCAGGCGCATAATGTCGAGACCCGTGCGCACGCCCCCATCGGCGATCAGCGGGAAATCCGGGCCCACCGCCTGCCGGATCGCGGGCAGCACTTCGACGGCCGACGGTGCCGCATCGATCTGACGCGCCCCATGGTTCGAGACGACCACGCCATCGGCACCCGCCGCACGCGCGATCTCGACCTCCTCGGGCGCCAACAACCCCTTCACCACCAGCTTGCCGGGCCAGATCTCGCGATACCAGGCCAGCTTCTCCGCCGTGATCCGCCCGTCGCGCATGGTTTGAAACCCGACCGACATCTCGGCGTTGCCGAGCCCCTTGCCCATATGCGGGATCACATTCTCGAAGCGCGGCTGACCTGCCTTCGCCGTCGCCAGCGCCCAGGCCGGCCGCAGCGCCGTGCGCCAGATCATCTCCGCATCGACACGCGGCGGGATGCCGAAGCCGTTTCGGATATCATGATCGCGCCGCATCTTCTTCGGCACATCGACCGTGATCAGCAGCACCTCATAACCGGCATCCTCGGCGCGCTTCAGGATCGCCCGGTTCATCTCCGGATCGACCATCGCATAGAGCTGGAACCATGCGTTCGGCGCGGCAAGCTCGGCGATCTCTTCCAAGCTCGCCGTCGACACGGTCGAGAGCGCGAAGGGCAGCCCGGCCTCGCGCGCGGCGGCGGCCAGATACTGCGGTGCCCGCGGCCAGATCACCCCGCCGAAGCCCACCGGGGCGACGCCGAAGGGCGCGCTCCATCGTCGGCCGAAAAGCTCCGTCTCCAGGACCGGCTCGCCCTCCATGGGCGCGAGATAGCGGGGCGTGAGCGTGACGGCCGAGAGCGCCGCGCGGTTCCGGGCGACCCCCGTTTCCTCGCCGATCCCCCCCATCATATAGTCCCATGAGAAGCGCGGGATCCGGGCCTTCGCGCGCGGCTCCATATAGCTGATGGATGGGTAGCGATGGTCCAGCGTCGACTTGGCGAAAGCCATGATCCGTTCCCCCCAATACCGGCCTTCTGCGCCGTTTTCTGCCGTGTCCGTCACCCCTTGCGGCATCTGCAGGGGGTCGGTAGGCTCATGATGGTCCGCGCGTTATAGGCGCGGGCAACGTCTTCAGGCCCGGAGGCGCGATGCCGCGCCCATCCCGGCCAGACCTATCCCGACCCGGGCCAAGAAGGAAAGGGAGCCATGGAAAAGGTTCCGATGACAAAGCAGGGCTATGCCGCGCTCAACGACGAGCTGAAGGTCCTCAAGCATGACGAGCGCCCCGCCGTGATCGCAGCCATTGCCGAGGCGCGCGAACATGGCGATCTGTCGGAAAACGCGGAGTATCACGCCGCGCGCGAGCGTCAGAGCTTTATCGAGGGCCGCATCAAAGAGCTCGAGGGTGTGATCAGCCGCGCCGATGTCATCGACACCTCCAAGATGTCCGGGCCGACGGTTCGTTTCGGCGCGCATGTAACGCTTGCCGACGAGGATACGGACGAAGAGAAGGCCTATCAGATCGTCGGCGAGAACGAGGCGAATATCGAGAGCGGCAAGCTCAACATGAAGAGCCCGCTCGCCCGCGCACTGATCGGCAATGACGAGGGCGACAGCGTCGTCGTCACGACCCCGCGCGGCGACAAAAGCTACGAGATCCTGTCCGTCAAATACGGCTGATCAGGCGCCTTTGCCCTCGCCCGGGTTTCGGGAGAGGGCGCGCCCGGCCGCCAGCGCGGCCAATGCCGACCCGACCCCCATCGCCGCGCACATCGCCCAGGCCGACCAGAGCCCGGCGATGCCCGTCAGCCAACCCGCCGCGAGCGTGGCCAGCGCCATCGAGACACCGGATGCGAGGCCGAGCAGCACCCCCTGCCCGCTCGCGGCCAGACGGGGCGGGATATTCTGCGCGGCATAGGCCATGGTGGCGAGGTGCAAGAGGCCGAAGCTGAAGGCATGAAGCGCCTGCAATGGCCAGAGGAATTCTAGGCCCGGATCGAAGACCATCGCGGTCCAACGGATCGCACCGACGCCCGCGCCGAGGATCATGGCTCGAAGCGCGCCGAGCCGTGCAACCCAGGCGGCGCCCGGGCCCAGCATCAGCACCGTCTCCGCGACCACGCCGACGGCCCAAAGCTGGCCGATCGTGGCCGCATCGATGCCCTGCCGCGCCCAATCGATCGAGCCGTAGAGGTAGTAGGTCGCGTGCGCCCCCTGACCCAAGGCCGCTGCAACCGCGAACCAGGCGAGCGTCGGCGTCCGGAAGAGCGCGAGGCCCTCGCGCAGCCGCGCCTGGTCGAGCGCCGGTGTCCCACTCGGATGCGCCCCACCCGGATGCCCCCCACCCGGATGCACGCCCGCCGGCTCCCCGCCTCCGGGATGCAGCAGCCCGAATGCCGCGGTGGCGAGGTTCGCCGCAACAAGCGTCCAGAGCGCCGCATCGGGCGAGGTTTCCGCAATCGCCCAGCCAACGCCCATATTCGCCAGCAGGAACGCCACGGACCCCGCCGCCCGCGCATGAGCATAGGCAAAGCCGTGTCGCCCCGCCGCGCGCAGCCCCAACGCCTCGCCGAGTGGGATCATCGGCGAGAGCGTGGTGGTGACGAGCAGCGTCAGCAGGAAGAGGACAGCCTTCGTCTCGGCCGCAAGGTGCAGAACGAAGACCACGGCCGATGCGACGCCAAGGACCGAGAGCATCGCCCGTCTGATCGCGAAGCGGTCCGCCAACGCGCCGAGGACCGCATTCGCCACGATCCGGAGGACGAGCCCCGCGCCCATATAGGCGCCAACTTCCGCCTCGGAGAGGCCCCAGGTGCTGAGCCAGACGGGCCAAAACGGCAGATGCGCCCCGATCGCGGTGAAGATCGCCGCGTAGAAACCGCAGGTCAGCAGGCCCGCGCGCGAGAACACCGCCCGCAGCCCGGGCGGGGCGGCGGCGGGTCCCGGCGCTGCCATCTCAGGCGCGGCCGAGGCCGAAGGACGACCAGGGCAAGAAGCGCACCGGATCGCCTGGCGCGATCTCCATGGCCTCGTCCGGCAGCTCCACCAGCCCCTCGGCCCAGGAAAGCCCGCCGACAAGGCCTGAACCCTCGGATCGGAACGCCTCAGCCCGGCCATCGGTATCGAGACGGGCGCGCAGATACTCCCGCCGCCCGGCCTTCTTGCGCTTCTCGAAGGCCGCGGGGACGGCATAGCCCCGCGGAACGGGCCAGCCCTGCCCCGCCATCACCGCGAGTGCGGGACGCGCGAAGATGAGCGCACAGACCCAGGCCGCGACCGGGTTTCCGGGCAGACCGAAGATCGGCTTCTCCCGCCAGGTCCCGATGGCGAGCGGCCGGCCGGGCTTCACCGCGATCCGCCAAGTGCTAACCCGGCCCTCACTGCCCAGAAGCCGGCTCACATGATCTTCGTCCCCCGCCGACGCCCCACCCGTCGTCAGGATCGCATCCGCCTCCCACGCGCCACGGTCGAGTGCTGCCCGGAGCGCCGCCTCGTCATCGCGCACGGCACCGAGGTCGACGGGCACATGGCCAAGGGCCTCAGCAAGCGCCAGCAACATCGGCCGGTTCGCGTCGAAGATACCGGCGGCCGTGGGATCGCTGCCGGGTTGGATCAGCTCATCGCCCGTCGAGAGCACTGCGACGCGGAGCGGCAGCCGCACCGCCACATTGCCGACGCCCGCGACCGCAAGCCGGGCAAGATCCTGCGGGGCGAGCTTGCGACCGGGCTCGAGCAGCACATCGCCGAGCCGCGCATCCTCACCCGCGCGGCGCACATTGGCCCCGGCCTTCCTCGGCGGCGGAAAGCGCACCGTCGCACCCGCAACGGCACAGTCTTCCTGCAGGACGACCGTGTCCGCGCCCTCGGGCACTTCGGCCCCGGTGAGGATCCGCACTGCGGCACCGGGGGGCACGGGGGCGGGTGCCGGGTGCCCCGCCGCCGCCCGCCCCTCGGCAAGGGTCAGCGTCACCAGCCCGTCTACATCCGGCGCCGGCAATGTGCCAGTCGCAAAGGCATAGCCATCGATGGCAGAGTTCGCGGCCGGCGGATTATCCCGCATCGCCGCCGCTGGCAGCGCCAGGATCCGCCCGGCCGCAGCCTGGATCGGCAGCTCCTCATAGGCGGTGATGGGCGACAGCGCTTCCCGCAGCCGGTCGAGCGCCACATCCACTGGCGTCCAATCCGTGCCGGGCGGCAGCGCGAAGCAGTCGTCGGGCCGGCGCCCGTTCACTCTGCCGCCCCGCGCGCCCCACCGGGCGCCACAAGCCCCGCATCGGCCAGCAGGAAATCCGCGATGGCCGGCACGTCGTCGAGGGCGAGCATCGGCAGATCCGGCCGGTCCTCCCCCAAGGCGTCGAGCGGGGCATTCGTCGCGACCGCGCGCACCGTCGGGTCCTCCCGCGCGATCAAGGGTTGCCCCGTCTCCGCCCGCCAGGCCTCGATCTTCGGATGCCGGTCGCGCTTGTAGCCCTCGACGATCACCAGATCGACGGGATCGAGCTTCGCTACCAAAGCCTCGAGCGAGGTCTCTTCCGCCCCCCGCAGCTCCGTCATCAAGGCCCAGCGCGCCGAAGAGGCCAGGATCACCTGCCGCGCGCCGGCCTCGCGATGGCGGTGGCTGTCCTTGCCGGGCCGGTCCACATCCGCCCCGTGATGGGTGTGCTTCAGCGTCGAGACCGTGAAGCCGCGGCCCACGATCTCCGCCACCAGCCGCTCAACCAGCGTCGTCTTGCCCGCGTTCTTCCACCCCACGACGCCGTAGACGATCATGCCGCACCCTCATGCAAAGCCGCGAGCCGCGCGGCCTCCGCCAGATCCTCGGGCGTGTTGACGTTGAAGAACGGCATGCGCGCGCCCTCCGGGAACACCGCCCGGGCGCAGCCATGGCGCGAGGCCCAGACGATGACCTTGCGCATATCGCCCTTGAGCGCGGCCTCCAGATCGTCGGCCAGATCCACAGGCCAAAGGCCGAAGGTCGGATGCTCCGCCAACCCGCCCCGCCGCGGATCCTCGGTGGCGGCAATCGCGATCCGATCCCGCGCCCCCGGCGCCGCCTCCAGTGCGGCCTGCAGCCCCGCGACCAGATCACCGGGGAAGAACGGCGTATCGCCCGCAGCACTGACGATATGCGTGAACCCCTCCGGCGCCGCCCAGCGCAGACCCGCGAGCACGCCAGCAAGCGGCCCCGCGAAATCCGGCACCGTGTCCGCGAGCACAGGCAGCCCGAAGGCCGAGAACCGCGTCGCATCCCCATTCGCGTTCAACGCCAGCGCCTCGACCTGGGGCCGCAGCCGCTCGATCACATGCGCAAGCAAGGGGCGCCCCGCAACCTCGAGCAGCGCCTTATCGCCGCCCCCCATCCGCCGCGCGAGCCCACCGGCCAGGATGACGCCTGCGATCTTCACTCGACTCCACCCAAGCGTATGATCTCCGCCAAGAACGCGTGTCGGTCCGTGCCATCAGGAAGCGCGGTATCAGGCACGGCAATGCAGGCAAGACCGACACTGAGCGCGATACCTCCCTCGATCTCGAGGACCGCATCCACCGCCGACCAACGAGCGAACCAGGTTATATCCGAGCTACTGGAACGGACGCCGTCTTGGTCGAACTCAACCTTGAGTGCCGTGTTTGTGCCTTTGGTGCGAAGCGCAGCGCTATAGATCTGAGTAGTGTTTCCGACCTGTAGACCGCAAAGAAGGAACCAAACGAACGCGGCACCGACGAACAAACCGAGGGCGTATCCACGCCCTACCTCAGGATGGAGCGCGAAGCCCAAAGAGATCAGAGCCATCGTCGCCACTGCCGATAGAACGAAGTTCCGCCAATACGTTGACCGCTTACGCAGCTTGCCCCATCGGCGCGTTACAGCAATAGCGCCATGCGCCATAAGACGAGGCTCAACATCGAACTCCAGCACAATGGGAGAAGTCATGTCCCAGCTCCCTTGCGACGGTGCTTCGGGTCTTCCTCGGCGCCTCGGATCTCGGCGTCATAGACCAGGCGCTCCTGGCCTGAGAGGCAGACGAAGCGTTCTCCCCGCATGCGTCCGATCAGGGTCAGGCCGACCTGCCGCGCGAGGTCCACGCCCCAAGCCGTAAAGCCCGAGCGCGAGGCGAGCATCGGGATGCCCATCAGCGCGCATTTGATCACCATTTCCGAGGTGAGCCGCCCGGTGGTGTAGAGGAGCTTGTCCGCCCCCCCGACGCCCTCGCGGAACATCCAGCCCGCGATCTTGTCGACCGCGTTATGCCGCCCGACATCCTCCATAAAGACGAGCGGCCGGCCAGCCTGGCACAGCACCGTGCCATGGATCGCCCCCGCCTCTAGGTAAAGGCTCGGCGCCGTGTTGATCGTCTTCGCCAGCGCATAGAGATCCGAGGTCCGAAGCTCCGCCTCCGGCAGGCTGAGCCCCTCGAGCCCCTCCATCACATCACCGAAGACGGTGCCGACGGCACAGCCCGACGTGCGGGTCTTCTTCTTCAGCTTCTCTTCGTAGTCGGTCGCACGCTCGGTCCGCACGACGACCGTCTCGATCTCCTCGTCATAATCGACACCGATGACCGTATCGTCCGCCCGCAGCATGCCCTGGTTCAGCAGATAACCGAGCGCCAGATACTCAGGATAATCGCCGATCGTCATCGCCGTGACGATCTCTTGCGCGTTCAAGAAGATCGTGAGCGCCCGTTCCTCGACGACGCGGATATCGCTGACGGCGCCCGACTGATCGAGCCCGCGCACCGCACGCGTGAGCCTGCGGTCCTCCGGATCCGGTGCAATCAGAAAATCGGTCATCTCCGCCGAGTGCTGACGCGGGCCCTACGCCCTCAACGTGCTTAGCCTCCGCCGGAAATTGCCGCAACCAGCAGCCTCAGCGCAGCAGGGTCGCCCGAGCCGTCTTGCCACCGGCATCGACCGCTTCGTTCACGGGTTGAGCCGCGCCGAGTTCCAGCCCGCCAGACGCTGCACCGTCGAACATCACGACGCCAAGCGCGTTCACGGGCGGCATCGCCGCGACCACGGGCCAGCGATCCTCGAGCCCGGGTGCTGCAAGCGCATCCGCCGCACTCGATGTCGAAACGAAGGAGAAGACCTGCGCCGCTGCGACCACAAAGGCCACGAACACCAGCGCCAACCGCACGATGCGGAGAAGCCCAAGTTGATGCATATCCACCCCCAACCGGCCCCAATCCGGTCACTAGCCCCCAAAAGCGACGATCTGTCCCCATTGGATCGCCACCCCTCGGTTGTGCCTGAAGCGCCTGGCCAAAACAAGGCCCGCCCCCGATGGTGTGATGACCCGCCATCAGCAACCGTGCGCCACGCCATCACGACAAAGGCGATAGCGCGCAAATCTTAACGCGCTTATGTCGCCATGATGAGTATCGAGCCCGCGGCGGAGCCGTTCGCGACACCACACGGAGCGGAGAGCGCGCCCATCGGGCCGACGCGCCGCGGTTTCGTGTCCGGCATCTGGGCCGCCGTCCCGATCTTCATCGCCGTCATCCCCTTCGGCATGATCTTCGGCACCGTCGCGGTCGAGGCTGGGCTCACGCTTTCCGAGACCATGGCCTATACGATGATCGTCACGGCCGGTGCGTCGCAGCTCGCGGCACTCGCCGTGCTCGACCAGGGTGGGCCCGCGTTCATGGCGGTGCTGACGGGCGCGATCGTGAACCTGCGCATGGCGATGTACTCGGCCAGCCTCGCGGTCCACTGGCGCGGCGTCGGCATGCTCTGGCGCGTTCCAGCAGCCTTTTTCCTCCACGACCAGGCCTTCGCGCTCTCGATGGCGCGCTACGCGCGTGCGGACGAGCCCACCGCCGACCGGGTAGGTTTCTATTTCGGTGTGGGCATCACCACGACGATCGTCTGGATCATTGCGACGCTGGTCGGTGCGCTCGTCGGCAACAGCATCCCGCAAAGCTGGGGCCTCGACTTCGTCGTACCCGCCTGCTTCCTCGCCATCGCGGTCCCGATGATCCGCGGCACGGCCAATGTCGTGGCCGCCCTCGTCGCCGCTCTTCTCGGTGTTCTCTGCGCGGACATGCCCGGCGGCTCGGGCCTCATGCTCGCCGCAGCGACGGGCATCGCCGCCGGCATGGCGACCCGCAGACTGATGGAGCGCCGATCATGAGCACGGCAGAGGTTTGGACCCTAATCATCGGCCTCGGCGTCGCGACATACCTGATCCGCTTTTCCTTCCTCGGGCTCCTGGCGGGACGAGAGCTGCCACCGATCCTGCGCGAGGCGCTCGGCTTCGTGCCGGTGGCCGTGCTGCCGGCGCTCGTCGCACCCATGGTGCTCATACAAGAGGAGGAGTTCATCGCCGATCCCGCGCGGATCGCTGGGGCCCTCGCCGTGATCCTGGTCTGCGCGCTCACACGCAACGTCGTCGGCGGCATCGCCGCAGGCCTGGCGGCCTTCCTCGCAATCGGCGCTTTCAGCCTCTAACGCCCAGCCCTTTACCCAAGAGCCCGACCCGTCCAACGACACCACTTGGGGCGGGCTGGTGGGTGGGCGGCCGCGAGGTTGCCGCGAAGCGGCAAGCAGCGTGCCGGGCACTCACCGGCCCGCCCCCAATCAAGTACGAAGCGCAGCACCGGTCGCCGCCCCGACCCCGGCGACGACCTTCTCAGCGACCGCCTCGATCTCCTTCTCCGTCAGCGTCGCAGCCTTCGGCTGCAGCCGGACGGTGATCGCCACCGATTTGCGTCCCACACCCAACTGCTCGACCGCACGCTTGCCCTCGAAAACATCGAAGACCCGCGCGCTCTCGATCAACTTCTTCTCCGCCGCCCGCGCCGCGCGCAGGATCGCCTCCGCCTCGATGCGCTCATCCACCACGAAGGCGAAATCGCGTTCGACCGCCTGCAGATCCGAGACCTCGAGCGCCGCTCGCCCCGTGCCCTTGCGCCGCGGGAAAGGTGCGGCTTCCAACAGCACGACCGCCGCCACCGCCGGCCCTTTCACATCGAGCGCCTCCAGCACCCGCGGATGCAGCTCACCGAAAAACCCAAGCTTGTTCTTCGGCCCGAGCGTCAACGCCGCCGAACGTCCGGGATGGAACCATTCAGGCGCGGCCCCCGCCGCGACGCCCAACTTCGCCGTGTCGACCCCGATCGCTGCCAGACAGGCGAGCGCATCGCCCTTCGCATCGTAAAGATCCACTGCCCGGCGCGCCCCGGCCCAGTGCCGCGGCCCCGTCTGCCCGACGCGCAACGCCGCGGCCTCGATCCTCTGCTGCCCGGGCTCGGGGCCGTGAAAGGCAGGCCCCACCTCGAACAATCCGAGCGCGCTCGCCCCGCGCGCCTGGTTCCGCGCCGCCGCCAACAGCAAGCCCGGCAGCGTGCTCGGCCGCATCTCGGCGAGCTCAACCGAGATCGGGTTCTCGAGCCGCATCAGCGGATCGCCCCCGCCGAAAAGCGCCGCCTCCCCTTCACTCACGAAGGAGTAGTGCACGCATTCGTTCAACCCTTGCCCCGCGAGCGCCCGCCGCGCCTGACCCTCGCGCCGCTGCATGGGCGTCAGCACGGCCCGCGCCACGCCCTCCGCCGGCCGCCTCAGCGGCACCGAAGGCAGCTTGGTGAGCGAGGCGACCCGCGCGATCTCCTCCACAAGATCCGCCTCGCCATGCACATCCGGCCGCCAGCTCGGCACCGAGACATCAAGGCGCTCCCCACCGGCCTCTTGCGCCTCCGCCACGCGGAAGCCCAGCGCCTCCAGAATGCGCCGCTGCTCATCGACCGGGATTTCGAGCCCGACAAGGCTCGACACCCGCACCGGCCGCAACGGATAGCGCCGCGCCGTCTCGGGCACAGCCCCCGCCGTGAAGATCTCCGAGGGCTCGCCCCCGCAAAGATCAAGGATCATCCGCGTCGCCATCTCCATGCCGTCGCGGGTAAATGCCGGATCGACCCCGCGCTCAAAGCGATAGCGCGCATCCGAATTGATCTTGAGTGCCCTGCCGGCCGCGGCAGTCTGCACCGGATCGAAATACGCAGCCTCGATCACGACATTCACGGTCTTGTCGGTGCAACCCGTCGGCAGACCGCCCATCACGCCGGCGATGCTCTCCACGCCGTTCTCGTCGGAGATGAGCGTCATGCCAGGCGCGAACACATACTCCTTGTCATCGAGCCCGACGAGCCGCTCACCCCCCACCGCGGCATGCACTGTCAGCCCACCCGCGACCTTGTCCGCATCGAAAACATGGAGCGGCCGCGCCCGGTCGAAAGTCAGATAGTTCGTGACATCCACGAGCGCCGAGATCGGCCGCAACCCGATGGCCCGCAGCCGGCGCTGCAGCCAATCCGGGCTCGGACCGTTACTCACGCCCCGTATCGCCCGCGCCAGGAAGAGCGGACAGGCGCGCTCAGCGACTTCTGGTGCAAGGCTCACCGTCACAGGGCAGGGATAAGCCCCTGCCACAGGCTCGATCGCCGGCGTGATGACCCGCCCCAAACCCCGCGCCGCGAGGTCCCGCGCGATCCCCGAAACCCCAAGCGCATCGGGCCTGTTTGGCGTGATCGCAATCTCGATGACCGGATCGTCGAGCCCCGCATAATCGACATATCGAACCCCAAGCGGCGCATCGGCGTCGAGATCGATGATCCCGTCATGGTCGTCCGAAACCATCAGCTCCCGCTCGGAGCAGAGCATCCCATTGGACGCCACCCCCCGGATGACGCCGGGTTTGAGATCGACGCCCGTGCCGGGGATATGCGTGCCCGGCGGCGCAAAGACACCGACAAGCCCGGTCCGCGCATTCGGCGCACCGCAGACGACCTGAACCTCTTCCGATGGCGCGCCTGGGCCGCCAGGATATGTCTCGACACGGCAGAGCCGCAGCCTGTCGGCATTCGGATGCTGAACCGCCTCGATCACCCGCGCGATCCGAAAAGGCGCCAGTGCTTCGGCCGGGTTGTCGACCCCCTCGACCTCAAGGCCAAGATCGGTGAGCGCCTCCAGGATCGCCTCGAGCGGCGCCTCGGTTTCGAGATGCTCCTGCAGCCAGGATAGCGTGAACTTCATCGGGAACCCCGTCCGGTGCGCTGCGGCCAGCGCGCTTAGAGCCCGAGCGAACCCTGCCGGTCAAGGCGAGCGAGGGTTCTTGGAAACCCCTGCGCGATCCTTGGCCCAGGTGCCAACCGCTTCGTCGCCGCCCCCAGGGCGGAGACGAAGCGCAACGACTGGTCGCGGGCACCGCCCGCGACACCGTTTGCCAGGCCTGTTGGAACGCTCAGATCATGGCCGCAACAAGCCCGGTCACGCTCCTCAGGCCGGGCGCTGCATCATCTGCACGACCGAGTAGATCTGGGCGACAATCATCTCGTCGAGGCCCAGAACGCCAGCAATCTTCTCGAGCGCTTCCTTCTCCTGTTCCGTCACTGTCGCATCGGCCATCACGATCCGCACGACGAAACAGAACGCGGTCTCGCGCAGATGCTGCGGCAAGAGCGCGGCCGACTGTTCGAGCTTGTTCGCCCCGCCCTCCTCCATGATCTCGGCGATGAGTTCTCGCACGATTTCAGCGAGGCGCTCGGGGTGGATGTGGTGGAAGATCGGGCTGAAAGTACAGAGATTCGAAAGCTGACTGACCTCCTCCGCCTGCATGTCCCCATCGGCCATGATTGCCGAGACACTTGGGATAAGGACAGCGCGCGGGATGGCCTCGTCAGCCGGCGGGCTGGAACGGCGCAGCTTCGACAAGAACGGCATGAGACCCCCTCCCCAATCTGGACGCCCGCAACCTATCAGCGGCTGCGTTGCCTGCAAGCCGAGATCGCCGCGCCCAAGTCGTCCAGCGCTGTGGCCTGACACCTGCATACCCCTCCCGAGCGCCCCCACCCACGTCAGGATTGCCTGAGTCGCGCAAATGAAAGGCTAACGACACTGGCCCACATCGCATGGGCGTTGCGCGTCTTTCGCCGGGTGCGTTCGGTGAAGCTTAAGACTTCTTTGTCTATCCTGCCGTGGGAGGGCGCGGAGCCGTTTATCCCCCAAGCCGTCCAACAGGGGCTAGCGCAAAAGGGCCGCGCCCGCCGGTTCCGACATCCGCGCGGGAAGGCCGATTGCGCCCAGCCAATTGTCGAGTTCGGCGCGCCGTTGGGAGCCGTCGAGGACGTCGCCACGGAGACCATAGCGCCAGGCCAAGCCCGCCTCGCGATCCGGGTCCGCCATGATGCGGCGCATGTCATCAATCATCGCGACGAGATCCGCCCGATCTCGGAACAGCCCCAATTTCGCGATCCCCGCATCGTCGCGGCACAGCATGTAGCCCAGCGTGTCCTCGGGCCCGAGCTCAGGATGATACTGCATACCCCAGAACCGGACCCCGCCCGTTTCGAACACCATGGCCTGAACGGCGGAGTGATCGTTCTCTGCCGTGACAACCGCCCCTGCTGGCACCAGCGTCACCTCGTCGCGATGGATGCAGGGCACGTCGAAGGCCGGCGCGCGGCCGGCATGGAACGGGTGGGCAGAACCCGCTGGCGTCAACCGCACATGGCGCGCCACGCCGAGTTCGAGGCCACGCGCACCTTGGCCAACGCAACCACCGAGCACCACGGCCCCGACTTGAAGTCCCCAGCAAGAGCCGATCACCGGCAGTCCGGCTGTAAAGATCCGTTCCAGCAATCGCAGGAAGGGCGCCGCGCGCGCATCGTCAGCCGACCAATCCACGCCCGAACCCGTGAATGCGACACCATCGAAGCCGTTGAGATCGAGCGCCTCGATATCGCCCTCGGGAAAATATGGCCGCAGGATCGTGGTCTCGAGCGCAACGCCGCGCGCCGCCGCCAGTGTGCTCAGGACCTCGGCATAGTGCTCCGCCGCCGGGCGGCATCTCACGGCCACGGCCGCCTCGACCAGTTCCGGCGTATTGCCTTCGACGACCAGAACCCGCGTCATCGCCCTCACTCGCTGCTTTCAACGTCGTCTGCCTCGGCGCTTTGCCGCCAAACGCGCATCAGACCGACCGCGAAGGGTCGTGGGGCGCATCCCCGGCCGGTCGCCAGAACGTCTGCTTCATTTGGCGCTCGCCCATGCGCACGGCCTCCGCTTCGGCGATCAGGCGGAAACCGCGCGCCTCATAAAGCGCTCGGGCCCGATCGAGGCCGGCCATCGTGTGGAGGACCACGGGTCGCGGTCCAGCCTCCTCGGAGAAACGCAAGGCCGCGTCCATCAGCCGGCGGCCCAGCCCGCTTCCCTGAGCGCTCTCCGCGACGATGAACCAGCGGAGCTGCATCGGTGCGCCCTCAACCTCATCGGGGATCTCCTCGGGCGCCCCGTCCATCGTCACGGTGCCGATCAAACGGCCGCCCCGCCAGGCAGAGAGTACGCGATCCCGCGCCGGATCGTAGCGCTGCGCGAAGGCCGCCACATCGGTCGCCACACTCGCCTCGAAGCCCCTGCCGAACCCCCAGCCCGCCCCATAAAAGCGGGCATGAAGCGATGCGATCTCCCCAATAAGCCCTGGGACGAAACCGCTGACAAACCCTGCCCCAAGTTCAGCCATCGAGGCCGCCGCCTTGGAACGGACGGGAGGCCAAGGTTCGGCATGCTACGCCATCGCCTGGATCGTTCCGTGGCAAGCGACCTCGCACCATGGCCAGGAGCCTGCCACACCCCGTCATCGCTGCCTCAGCGGCTAAGGCCCGCATGCAGCGTCGGCGCATCGAGGGTCGAGAACCCATAATGTCGGAGCCAGCGCAGGTCGCTGTCGAAGAACGCCCGCAGATCCGGGATACCGTATTTCAGCATCGCGATCCGATCGATCCCGATGCCGAAGGCGAAGCCCTGATAGACCTCCGGATCGATGTTGCCCGAGCGCAGGACCGTCGGATGGATCATGCCCGAGCCCAGGATCTCCATCCAATCATCCCCCTCGCCGAGCCGCAGCACCCCACCCTCCCAGGAGCAGCGGATATCGACCTCGGCCGAGGGCTCCGTGAAGGGGAAGTGCGAAGCGCGGAAGCGGAGCTCAACCTCGGGCAGCTCGAAAAAGGCGCGGCAGAACTCCTCCAGCACCCACTTCAGATTGGCCATCGAGATGTCGGTGTCGACCGCCAACCCCTCGAGCTGATGGAACATGGGCGTATGGGTCTGGTCGTAATCCGCGCGATAGACCCGGCCGGGGCAGATGAAGCGACAAGGCGCACCGCGCGCCTGCATGCCGCGGATCTGAACGGGGCTCGTATGCGTGCGCAGCACATGAGGCGGGCGGTCGTCGCCCTCCGCCTGGCGCATGTAGAAGGTGTCCATCTCGGTGCGCGTCGGATGCTCCGCCGGGATGTTCAGCGCATCGAAGTTGTACCAGTCGTCCTCGATCTGCGGGCCTTCGGCGACCTCGAAGCCGAGATCGGCGAAGATCGCGGCGATCTCCTCCTGGACCTGGCCGATCGGGTGGATCGAGCCCTGCGCCGCGGGCCGCGGCTCCAGCGTCGGATCGAGCCATTCGCTCGCCAATCGTTCCGCCAAGGCCGCATCGGCGAGGGCCGCTTTCCGCGCCGCGATGGCGGAGGTCAGCTCATCCTTCAACGCATTGAGGGCGGGGCCCGCTGTCTGCCGCTCCTCCGCCGTCATGCGGCCAAGCTCGCGCATCATGAGGCTGATCTCACCCTTCTTGCCGAGGGCCGCGACCCGCACGGCCTCGATCGCCGCCTCGTCGCCGGCGCCGGCCACCTCGGCCATGTACTTCTCGCGGACCGGACTGAGATCGTTCATCGCCTCGCTCCCTGGCTTCCGCCGCTGAGCTACCATCGAGCGCCGGATTTGCAAGACGAAGCCGACGACCGAGGCGATCGCATGGAGGCGAATGAGATCGACCGGACGTTGCGTCAAGCAGATCTTGGTTTATCGTCGAATGATCGCCCACTGCCGAGGTCAGCCGATGCGTAGCACTCTTTTCGCCCTCGCCCTCATTGCCGGTTTCGCGCCTGCCGGCAGTGCCCAGGCGCTCGCGCTTGGGATCGAGATCACCGGCATCCTGATCAGCCGCGACATGACCGACCCGCTGAACATCGAGGACGCCGATATCACCGTCCGTGCCGAGTTTCCGCATAACGCAACCTGGCAGGCTTTCTCGGGCAACGGGCTCTTCACGACGATCGCGACGGTCGAGAACGCGATCACCATCGCCAATGCGGCGAATGCAGGGTTCAACGGAACCTTTATCATCCCCGAGCAGCTGGGCCTCTTTCCGGACTTCACCCCGGGCGGCAGCCCCGCGCCAGACACTTTCTTCTCCGCGCTCGGGCCGGATTTCACCCTTAATGGCAGTGTTTTCCGCCTCGAACTCGACAACTTGCCTGATCCAAACCAAGGAGATCCGCTGGCCGCAGCCTTTTTGATGAGCTACACAGAGGCCTCGCTGCGAGAGATCGTCTCGGGCGATCCGGGCGGCAATTTCTACGACTTCGGTGAGTTCGAGATCAGCGTCTTCGAGATCGACGGCGCCCCGAAGGTCCCGCTGCCTGCAGGCCTCACCCTACTCGCGACGGGCCTGGCGGTTCTCGCGAGCCGGAGGCGCGGCGCCAGTTGGCGTGCGAAAGGCTAGATCGCTCGGCCACGACGCCCAACCATTCGCCTGCGCGTAGGACCTGAAGGGCACTGCAAACCGCCCGGATGCGATGGGCGACCTGTAGGGCGAGCGCCGGCAAAACGCCGCTCCCGAGCGCCCCCACCCACGACAGGTTTGACTGAGTCGTGCGAACGAAGGGCTAACGTCGCTGTCACAGTATTCTTGGCGTTGCTTGAAACATCGTGGCAGCATTCGCGGAACAGTAACGGATCGCGCGCTAACCTGTCGTGGGTGGGCTCGGAGCCAAGAGGTGCGAACGACTGGGGCGACGGGCTCTACTCGAGCTCGACCCAACTGATCGGCACTAGCGCCGCGCCTGGCGAGGTTGCCCTTCTGACCGGCTGCCAAACGGAGCGCTCAAACGTCCGCCCCCAAAGGGGTGTCAGCGCAGAAGCGGCGCCAGGGCCTCCCAGAGGATGCGAGCGGTGAAGTCAGCGCCCTCGGGCGCTGCGTGATAGCCATCGCGCGCATGGAGCATGCGGCCTTCCTCGATGGCTCCCTGCCAACGGCGGGCCACGGGGGCGACCGCCACGATAGCTTGACCCGCGATCGCCGCCCGCTCCGCGGCCGTGTCGAAGTGCCGGGCCGTGCGCAGCGTCATATCCGCGGGCCCGACCGGCACCTCGAAGCCTTCGCTCGAGACGCCGGCGCCGCGATAGAGCTTGTGACCCTCCGCCCGCGCCCAGGGGGTCATGAGGAGGACGGGCGAGGGCGCCGCAAGCGCCGCCGCATAGCGGATCGCGGTCGCGCTGTCCTGGCGAAAGGCGGGATGCAGCGCAGTCGTGCTGTGATCCTGCAAGATAACGGCAGACCAACGCCCTTCCAGCATGATCTCCCGCATGCCCTGCCGTGCCAGGAGGTTGGCGAGCCGCGCACCGCCCTCGACCAGCATCTCCACTGAAATCGCGACACCGGCCTTTGCCGCAAGGGCCGCGACCCGTGTCGGAACATCGTGTTCATAGGTGAAGGAGTTACCGACGAAGAGCACCCGGCGCCGTCCCTCAGCAACGGGCGCGGCCACCCGAGCTGCCAGCGCCACGACATCGCTGTCGCTCAACAGCCTGAGCTGCCCTGCCGCAGGAACGGCAGATAACGCCAACAATCCGCCGAGAAGCGCACGCCGCCCGATCTGCAACGGTTCGCGCCCCTAGGCCCGCGCCGGCAAGCGCCTCACTCCATGCCCTCGAGTTCGGTGATGAAGCGGTCGATCAGGTTCAGCCCTTCGTTCCAGAAGACCGGGTCGGACGCGTCGAGACCGAAGGGCGCGAGCAGCGCTTTGTGGTGCTTCGACCCGCCCGCTGCCAGCATCTCGAAATAGCGGTCCTGAAAGCCGGGCTCGCCCTTCTCGTAGACGGCATAGAGCGCGTTCACGAGACCGTCGCCGAAAGCATAAGCGTAGACATAGAAGGGTGCGTGGATGAAGTGTGGGATGTAGGCCCAGAAGGTCTCGTAGCCCGGCTCGAAACTCATGGCAGGGCCGAGGCTTTCGCCGCTGATCTCAAGCCAGATCTCACCGAGACGATCGGATGTGAGCTCCCCTTCGCGCCGCTCAGCATGCACTCGACGCTCGAATTCGTAGAACGAGATCTGGCGCACGACCGTGTTGATCATGTCTTCGACCTTACCGGCGAGGAGCTGCTTGCGCCGGGCTGGATCCGTCTCCGCGTCGAGGAGGCGGCGGAAGGTCAGCATCTCGCCGAAGACGCTCGCCGTCTCGGCCAGCGTCAGCGGCGTTGAGCTCAGGAGCTCCCCTTGCGCCGCCGCCAGCCGCTGATGCACGCCGTGGCCAAGCTCATGGGCCAGTGTCATCACATCGCGCGGCTTGCCGAGATAGTTGAGCATCACAAAGGGATGGGCATCCACCACCGTCGGATGCGCAAAGGCGCCCGGCGCCTTGCCCGGGATCGAAGGCGCATCGATCCAACCCTCGGTGAAGAAGGGCCGAGCGAGTTCCGCCATCTTCGGGCTGAAACCCTCATAGGCGGTCAGAACCATCTCCTGCGCCTCGTCCCAACCGATCACCTTGTCCTCGGCCTCGGGCAGCGGCGCGTTGCGATCCCAGAACTCCAGCTTATCGAGACCGAGCCATTTCGCCTTCAGCGCATAGTACCGATGGGACAGGCGCGGATAGGCAGCCATCACCGCTTCGCGCAGCGCATCGACCACTTCGGGCTCGACCTGGTTCGACAGATGACGCCCATGATCGGGCGCCGGCATCTGGCGCCAGCGGTCCTCGATCTCCTTTTCCTTCGCAAGCGTGTTGGTAATGAGCGTGAAGAGACGGATATTCTCGCCCAGCACCTTGGTCATCGCCCGCCCGGCTGACTCACGTTTAGCGCGGTCGCGATCCTGCATCAGCGTGAGTGTCGGCTCGAGCGCCAGTTTCTCGCCATCGACGTCGAAGCTCAGCCCCGCCATGGTTTCATCGAAAAGCCGGTTCCAAGCGGAGGAGCCGACGACCGACATATCGTGCAGGAACTTCTCCAGCTCGTCCGAAAGCTGATGCGGTGCGAGCGCCCGCACGCGATCGAGCCAGGGGCGGTAGCGTGCAAGCTCGGCAGACCCTTGAAATGCCGTTTCGAGACCGTCAGCCGGGAGCCGATTGAGCTCAAGCGTGAAGAAGACCATCGGATTGGTGATCGACGTTACGCGAACCTGCAGGTTGCCCATCATCTGAGCCCGCGCCGGATCCTGCGTATTCTGTGTGTAGCGCAGGCCAGCATAGGACATCACTCGGCCGAGACGGGTCTGCATCGCCTCATAGGCTGCAACCGCCTCCGCCAAGCCGGCGCCGTCAAGTGCCGCAAGCTTGCCCTCATAGCGCGCAGCGAAGGCCTCAGCCTCCGCAGCGGCGACGGTCAGATCCTGCTCGAGCGCCGGATCGTCTGGTCCGGCATAGAGCGCCCCGAGATCCCAAACCGGCAGTGCACCGAATTCGCCGGCGGCGGCCGAGCCTTCGGGTGCATGCGCGCGAGGGTCGGTCGGGGCAATACGCTGCGGCAGGGTCATGCGTCTCTCCGTGATTCCATTCTCTCAAACACATAGACTGGCGACATGCTCGCTTGAAGCCCGACGAAAGCCGAGGGCGATGGTCCCCGAGCTATCCCCGAGCTATCCCCGGGCTATCCCCGGGCTATCACCGGCTCCTCTCCCGGCGGGCCCTCGGCTCCGAGCCCTCCCACGACAGGTTAGACAACATTGGCTTAACTTTCAGCGAACGCTGCTGAGGGATCACGCGCAACGCTGGGTCTGCCGTCGTGTTAGGAGAATGTTGAAGCGACTCGCTCCATCCTGTCGTGGGTGGGCGCGGAGCCCAGCACCATCGTGGACGCGTGAGATCTGGGATGTGGGAAGAGAGTAGGTCGTGGGCCCAAAGGTCTGGCACGCGACGACGGGTCACGGCCGTCCGATACCGATTTCGCGCGTGACAACGCGATGCGGTCGCTTTGGCGTCAGAGCCTAACGCCCTCATCAGGGTCCACAGAATCGGGAAGCGCCTGCCGCTCGTCTTCAGGTGGCTGCCAGGGCGGGGCGTCGGCGCGGCGGCGGATGACGATGTCGCCATTCGGCAGGAGCATCGGCGCCTCATAATGGCGCGGATCATCCACCTCCCTCAACACCGCGATCACTTCATCGACGCGTTTCAGCGCGGGCTCCAGATCCTCAGCCAAGCGGTCCCAAGCACGATCGAGCTGACGCTTCATGGCATCGAGATCGAGATAGCCGCCATGCTGTTCCTGCGCCACCGCTGGCAGAGGCACGACAAGCAGCGCTGCAAGCGCTCCGGCGGCTATGGTTGTTCGGATCATCGCGTCACCTCCGTTCCAGATGTGGCGATGACGGCGGCGTGAGGCAAGCGGGCCGGGCCGAGGAGCCGAAAAAGAAAACGCCCCGCGGTGACCGCAGGGCGCTTCGACTCTCGTCAGTCGCTACCGGATCACTCCGAGAGCGTGATCTCCACGCGCCGGTTCAGCGGCTCGCGAACATTGTCGGCCGTCGCACGGGCCAGATCCCGCTCGCCGCGGCCCGCCAGCGTCATATCGCCAGCCGAAATACCGCGCTCGGTCAGCGCACCGGCGACCCGGCGAGCACGACGCTCGGAAAGACGCTGGTTGTAGCTGTCCGACCCTACGGTATCGGTGTGACCGACGACCGAAAGCGCCGTGGCGCCGATCGTGCTAACCGTCGAGACCACCTCGTCCAGCACTTCGCGTGCACGCGCGGTGAGATCGGTGCGGTTGAAGCCGAAATACACGATGAAGTTGGTGTCCGCCGGCGGCGGCAGGCAGGCAGCCTTGGCTTCTTGATAGAGAGCGAAGGCATCATCCGGATCGACGCAGCCACCCGGCGCACCGCGCAGAGCCTCGAGCCACTGATCCCACATTGCCTGCAGACGCGCGCAAGCCTCGGGACGCTCGTCGCGGTTCTCGAGAATGATGGCCACCGTCTCGTCGTAGAGGTTTGCAGCCTCGCCGCTCACGCCCAGGCTCTCCGGGCTCCACGGGCCCACATCGGCACCGGCCTCTGCGGCCTCAGCCTTCGCGATATACGCGGTCGAGTTGTACCAGCGCTGATCCTTGAAAGCCGACCGACGGCCGAGCTCGGTATACTCAGAGGCGAGCGCGCCGCTGAAGCCCGATCCGCCGTGATCCTGGTTCAGGAAACGCTCTGCGGTCCAGGTCGCGCCAAGCGTGGAACCCGGCAAGTCCGGCCTGTCGCAGGCCGCGAGCGCAATCGCCGACGTCGCGAGCATAACAACCGTGAGTTTCGTCATCCCTCTCTCCGTTCTGTGTCGGGCCGTCAGACTGCTACGCCCCAGAATTCCGCTGGCCGGCCTTGTTACGCCGCTCCGCACCCGTTGCTTTGGCATATCGATCTGCAAGCGACAATGAAACTGCCGGTCCGCTCAGGCCCACTTCAGGTTTTTATTGGCGCCGTCGCAGATAAACAACACGAGCCGACGATGCTCCGCTGCCTGTGGCGATCGTCGGGCGAACTGGGCGAATCGTGCCGTTATCTGCCCAGTTCGCGCCCAGATGACGCCCAGAGAATACCGTTTTGAAATACCAAGGTGCGATGAAGTGCGTAGTCATCGGATGAGTTGAAGCATGCCGTCTAATATCTTGATCGTCGAGGACGACCGCCAACAACGCCGCTATCTGGCGGCTGTTCTGACCTCTGGGGGTCACAATGTCGAAGCTGTCGCCGCTGCGGAAGCGGCGATGACGCGCCTGGCCGATCCTGAGGCGCCGACACTTCAGTTGTGCTTGCTGGACTTGCACATGCCCGCCATGGACGGGCTTACGATGCTCAAACGGCTACGGGCCGCCGGGCATACGGTCCCTGTCATCGTGCTCACGGGCGATGGTTCGGTCGCGCGCGCGGTGGAGGCGATGCAGGCAGGCGCCAACGATTTCTTGGTCAAGCCGATCGGGCCTGAGCGGCTCGAGGTGTCGATTCGCAATTCCCTCGCGATCAGCGCGCTCGAAAGCGACGTCCGTCGCCTCTCGCGCGAAGATGGCGGGATCGCCGGTTTCGACGAGCTTGTGGCGCAAAGCAGCGCGATCCGGGATGCGATCAAGCTCGCCCGCCGCGGCGCAGGCTCGGAGATCCCGATCCTGCTGACGGGAGAATCGGGCGTCGGCAAAGAGGTCTTCGCCCGTGCGATCCATGGCAGCGGCACGCGTGCCGAAGGGCCGTTCGTCAGCATCAGCTGCGGTGCCCTGCCTGAGTCGAGCGCCGAGATCATCCTCTTTGGCAGCGACGATACGGGGTCAGGTGAGCGACGGCCCGGCCGCGTCAAGGAGGCGGCGGGCGGCACGCTGCTCCTCGACGATATCTCTGAATTGCCGGCCGGCGCGCAGGGGCGGCTCCTGCGCGTCCTGCAGCAGGGCGCCCTTTCACCCGGCAACTGCCCCACGCCGACGACCGCGGATATCCGCGTGATCTCAAGCTCCAGCCGCGATCTGGCGAGCCTGGTGGCCGAAGGGCGCTTCCGCGAAGACCTCTACTACCGCATCAGCGCCTTCCCCATCCATCTGCCCCCGTTGAGGGAGCGGCGGGAGGATGTGCTGATGCTCGCTCAGATGTTCCTCACGCGGTTCGCTGCCGCCGAAGGGGTGCGTGTCGGCGGGTTCAGCGACGATGCCGCCCGCCTGATCGAAAGCGCTGATTGGCCCGGCAATGTCCGCCAGCTTCAGAACACCATTCACCGCGCCGTCGTCATGGCCGATGGGCCGATGATCCGGGGCGAGCATCTGATCGGGATGGATAGCGCGTCCTCGAGTGCGATCCGCATCAAGGGCGAACCGGCCCGCGACCCGCTCGTCGATGACGACGGGCAGATCCGCAAGTTGGCCGAGATCGAGGCGGAGGCGATCCAGCGTGCCTTGACGATCTACCATGGTCGGATGGCCGAGGTCGCACGCCGGCTCGGCATCGGTCGCTCGACGCTCTATCGCAAGCTCGAAGAGCTGAACCTCACGCGCCGCCGGGCCTAAAGCTCGGCCGCGCCAAGCGGGGCCTCGATCCCGCTGCGCCGCACGCATTACTCGTCGTCGGGCACCCGCCGGACCGGCACCATGTCGTCGAGGAGGCGACCCCAAAAGACGAGCACCACGATCGGCACCCATACGACGCCCATCAGCGCCATCACGATGACGACCGATGGCGCGATGCCGATCAGCGCGACCACGATCCCGGCCCCGATCAAGCAAAGCCAGACCCGCATCAACCCGCGGCACCGCAGCAGAAAGCGCGCCCGCGCCGACTGCGTCGTCATCTAAAGGCCTCGCGCGGCGACAGCATCCTCGATGCGCTTCGACCGCCAACCCCATGGTTCACGCCGTCCGTCATCCGGCAGCCATCCTCATCGCCTCGCCAAGCCATCACGAAGATGCGTGACAGCAGTGTCAACGACAGGATGACGTAAGCAAGGCGCAAATGCGTTACCGAGGTCGCCGGGTCCGAGCTCGCGCCCGGCCCTCCGGTCAGACCATTGCAGTAAGGGCGTCCGAGCGTGCCTCAGGCCGTTTGATTGCCGCCCACAAGCTTCGACTTCAGCCACAGGTTCTCCGAGGCGAGATCACGGAGCTGCTCGACCAAAGGCTCAGCACCAGCCTCCTGCACCAGGCCGGCGCGAATGGCCAACCGTACGAGCTGAGCAAAGCTCGACGCCTCCATCTTCTGCATTACGCGCGCACGATGCAGCTCCACTGTCTTGATGCTGATACCCAGCGCGTGCGCCACGAGCTTGTTCGGCGATCCATCACATAGCGATTTCAGAACCTCCAGCTCCCGAGGCGTCAGGCGCGAGACGCGCGCCATCAGCTCATCCAGAGCCACACGATCCGATCGGACGACACGATCCGCATCGGCCTTACGCCGTAAAGCAGCCTCAAGCCCCACCTCATGCAGGACATCTTCGAGGTCATTATCCGTCAGCGGCTTCACCTGCCAACGCATCGCACCAGCCTCAGCAGCGGCCTCTGCGGCGTCTGCGTCAAATACGCCCGACGTTACGATAACTGGCGTCTCGATCCCCCGCTCACGCAATTCACGAATAGCCGCCACGCCGTCGAGCTCCGGCATCAGATAGTCTATGATGATCGCGGCAAAGCGTCCGTCCTGAGCTGTCCGGATCAATGAGCATGTCTCGGTAAATACCTCTGCCGAAAAGCCTTTTCGCTTCAATTGCTCAGCGACCAACCTCGCAACCGACCGGTTATCGTCACATATCGCAATCAAGCCCTGACTATCTTTCACAGTGTAGCCTCCAATCGCCGCAGCGTCCCTGCTCACAAAAAATCATCCTTGCGTGAAATATGGTATAGTGTTTAGAAAACTAACGCCTCGCCACGTTGCAGAATTATGTTTCGGTATGCGGAAAAGCGTTGGCGACCAAGTCTGGAACGGGAAAATAGGATCGGCCGGCTTACGCAACGACACCAGCATTTGAGCGATCCGTCGCGAAACCCCATCATATTGAGCAGTCACAATTCGCAATCGACATTTCATCGCCTCCACGCTCCTCTTCGCTTTGCGATCATGCGTGCTTGCGGCGATCGCTGTCTTAGCGGCGCACAGTTCGCCAAACGCACAGCAGACGCTCAACATCGGGCTCTACGCGAACGAGCCGAAACTCTTCCGCGATGATGATGGGGAGCCCGCAGGCTTCTGGCCGGAACTGGTCGCCGCCGTCGCCGAAGAACTCAGCATCGAACCCCGGTTCATAGACTGCAATTTGTCCCAGTGCCTCGACATGCTCGAGGCGGGCGAGCTCGACATCATGTCCGATGTCGCGTTCTCCGAAGAACGCGATCGGCGCTTCCTCTTCGGAAGCCACACCGTGCTCTACTCCTGGTCCGAGATCCTGGTGCCGCGGGGATCGACGATCACGAACATCAACGATCTCGACGGTCGGACGATCGCCGTCGTCGATGGCAGCATCGCCTATGACGAGCTCAGATCGATGGTCGCCACCGGCACGATCGGGGCGACCATCCTCCCCGTACGAGAGGCGAGCGACGGCCCGCCGATGGTCGAACGGGGCGAAGTCGACGCCGTCGTTCTCAACCGGCTTTACGCAAGCCGCGTCGCCGAGAGCAGCACGCTCATCAAGCTGAACCGACCCTTCGTCCTGACCCAGCTTCTCTTCGCCTACCCGCCCGGAACGCCCAGCGAACTGATCGAAGCGGTCGACCAGGCGGTCTATAGGCAACAATCGGAACGCGGGTCCGCCTATATCCAGGCCAAACGCCGCTGGATCGATGGCGAGAGCTACGCGATTCCCGACTGGCTCCTACCCGTCCTCATCGCGCTCGCCGCCATCTCGGCAACCGCGGGCTTCAGCACCATGCTCATGCGCCGGACAGTACAGCGCCGAACAGCGGCGCTTAGGGAAGTGGTCGGTCGTCTCGAAGAGGAGCTTGTTGCACGCAAACGGGCGGAAGCAGCCGCGGCAGCCCTGCAGAAGGCCGAGGCGCTCGGCCGCCTCGTGGGCGGCATCGCCCATGACTTCAACAACCACCTCGCCGTCATCCTCGGCAATCTCGAACGGCTGCGTCAGCGCGTGACGGATCACGAGGCGTTGGAGGAGTTGCGCGACGCCCTCGCAGCGGCCGAACGCGGCTCGAAACTGACACGCCAGCTCCTCGCCTCCGGTCGCCGCGCAGCGCTGCAGCCGAGAACGATCGATATGAACCGGGTTGTGGCGGACATGCACGGCCTCCTGCGCCGGACCCTGCCCGCGATGATCGCGCTCGAGACGCGGCTCACGCCAGATCTCCGCCCCATCGAGGTGGATCTCGCACAGCTCGAAAGCGCGCTCCTGAACCTCGTGATCAACGCCCGGGACGCGATGCCCAAGGGCGGCAACATCACCATCGGCACCGAAAGCATCCTTCTCGACGAACGCTTGGCGGAGCAGCTCGGCCTCGAGCTCAGCCCCGGCGGCTACTCGGCACTCTGGATCGCCGATACCGGCGTGGGTATGGATGAAAAGGCGCAGGCTCAGATCTTCGAGCCCTTCTTCACCACCAAGCAGCCGGGCGAGGGCACGGGCATGGGCCTCGCCATCGTCCAGGGGTTCGTCACGCAATCGGGCGGCGGCATCGGTCTGCGCAGCGCCCTGAACGCCGGCGCAACCTTCACGCTCTACTTCCCCTCAGTGGACGGCCCCGTCCACGAAGACACGCTCCGGAGCGATGCAGTCGCGATCAAACCGGGCCGAGAGGACGGTGAGCACGTGCTCCTTGTCGAGGACAACCCGGAAGTACGACAAACCCTCAGACGTCAGCTCGAGAGCCTCGGCTACAAGACGACGGCGGCGCCCGACGGGCAATCGGCGCTAAGCGTCGTTGAGTTCGATCCGAGCATCGAAATCGTCCTAAGCGACGTGGTGATGCCCGGCGCGATCCAGGGCACCAATCTCGCCGCCCTCCTGCGGGAGAGCCACCCGAACCTGCCGGTGCTGCTGATGTCCGGCAACGCCGCCGTGCTGCCCGGTGGGCTCGGCAACACACCGGCGGAGGCCGTGATCCAAAAGCCGACGCCGAGCGACGTGTTGGGGCGCGCGATCAGAGAAGCCCTGGACCGCAAGGGGCGCGCCCCAAGCACCTGATCGGGGCCACCGGCTCAAGACCGACGGCGGCTTTGGTCGCGTGGTCGCGTCTGGCGATCCAAACCGCCGTCAGACGAACGCCCACTCTCCCTCTTCGACTTCCCTCAACGTGCTGATCAGCGCGTCGTTGTTGTTCCGGTACTCGAGACTCTCGGAGAAATAGAAGACCGCATCGCTTCTCGGCAGGCCTGCCTCCAGGCTCTCCACCCAGAAGTCGAAGCCGTTGCCCTCAGGCACCCGGTCCAGCGTGTTGACGTAGAGGAGCGTGACGTAGCTCTCATTCGTCAAGAGATCCAACGGCCCATAAAGCCGCTCGAACTCCCCGCCCTCCTCCGTCGCCATGAAGAAGGCGATCTCGAACACGCTCAGCCCCGCCTCGAACTGATCGATCCAGTAATTGAGGCCCGGCAAGTCCGGCTCGCGGTCGAAAGCGCAGCCATAGAGGAAGGCCACCACCTGCTGCGCGTTGTAGAAGGCGAGGTCTTCCAGCAGGATCTCAGTGTCATCGAAGAAGATGCTCTCGACATTGTACAAGAGGTCCGTGCCCTCGGGCCCGGTGACCTGGGCCGAGCGCGTGCCCCCCTCGATCGTGTACTCCTGCTCCAGCCCCAGATAGCGGGCGGTGTCGAAGTCGGGCCCGCCGTCGATCGTGTCGTCGCCCTCACCACCGACGAGGAAATCGTTACCCCGATCTCCTTCCAGATAGTCGTCGCCGCTGTCGCCGCGCACATTGTCGTTGCCCCAGTTGGCGCGCAACGTGTCGTCCCCGGCGAGCCCCACCAGGAAATCGGACGCCAGGATCGCGTTCGGGTCGTTGCCGGAACCCTCCCAGATGCCCGCCCCGAACAACTCATCGTCGTCGCCGTCGCCAAACTGATCGAGACCCGCGCTCAGCCGGTAGAGATCGTCGAAGACCTGCTCCAGCGCGTTGCCGCCCAGCCGGTCGAAATCGACGGCGTGCACCTGGTCGGCCAGGGTACTGGCGAGCGCGTTGGCCTTGGCATTCTGGCTCTGGCTCGATTCGAACAGCCCGAATTCGTACTCCCCACTCCGCGACGTGCTGGTGAACCCGCTTTCGACGGTCACCTCCCGCGTGCCGGGGAAGAAGCCGGTGGCGATGAGAGTCGTCTTCTGATCGACGCTCATCTCGTCGTAAATCGCCTGGCTAAGCTTGGTGTAGCCCTGCGACGTGATACTCCGCACATCCTCGATCGAATCGCGAATGCCCGCTGAGCCGATCTGCCCCGCCTCGACCTCCACCGCGATCTGCATGCGTTTGAGCAAGGCGAACTGCACAATGGCGAGCGTGTTTTGCACGACATTCGCGCTCGGACTGCCACCGATCACCGCATGGGCCTGAGCGATGACCTGCTGCAGCCCTTCATCCGCCAGATCGGCGATCTCCTCGCGTCGCTCCCGCCTCAGATCACGATCCGCATCGTCCAGGATCTTGAAGTTCTCGAGCGCGTTCTCCGCCGCCTCGATCTTGCCGACGCCTTCCTGCAGGATGGCGTTGGTGATCCCGCCGATATCGTCGCGCAGATCGGATAGGTCGCGGTCGATCTCTTGCAGCCGGTCGGTCGTGTCCCGCGCCTCCTCGCGCGCGACGAAGAAATCGATGATCCCCAACACGCTGGCATAAGCACCAACCGCGGCTAGAACCGGAAACGCCATGCGAACCTCCCTCGCGTTCTCGCGGAGACGCCGCACGCCACACACATCTCCCGGCAACCCCTGCCGGGCCTGCTCTACACATCGGATCTCGCAGGCACTTCAACGGCCCGAAAGCAAACGATGAACGATACATCGGATGACGGCGCTACGGCGCGGTCGACTTTCCGGCGTTGAGCAAACGACTTCCCAGTGACGCACGATCTACTGCCGCGCTCCTTGGCCGTGACTTTGCGTCACATTTTCCCGATGCGCAAACGAATTCACCCCAAGCCAGTGGCGTGGCGCTGCGTCACATTCAACAGCGGACAGTCGGGGTGGCGGATCTAAGCGAAGGCCGATCAGTGCAATTTGCGGCGCGGATCAAGAGGGCCATGACTACCCAGTCGAGCCATCACCGCCCAGATGCTCGCCATTGCCGCCAGTGCCGTTCACAGTCACATTCTCGGGGCCGTTCTCGGCCCTGGTCACGGCCCCACTCGCGGCCTTCTCCTCCATCCGTTCATCCATGCGGTCGACGCGAATCGAGAGATAGGCGTATTGCCCTTCGAGATAGCCGAGGCGGCGGCGCACCTCGCGCATGTCGTTGTGCAGCCGGTCCATCCCGGTGCGGATCGCCTGCAGATGCTCAAGCACCACGCTATCGGTCGACATCACACACCTCACCAGTGATTGCTTTCGCCTTAGAGTAGATCGCAAACCCAGCGACTACAATCATTACGAGAGGGAAGACGCGGATCTGTCCCAGCACGAGACCGTGTTCTCGACATTCCTCCCGCGCCACCGCGCTCGAACCGCAATGCTCCGCTCAGCGCACCACCTCCGCGCCCTCCAACGCGGCCTGCAGCAAGACATTCACGCCCTTCTCCACCCATTCGGGCGTCATCTCTTCCGCCTCGTCGTGGCTCAAGCCGCCGACGCACGGCACGTCACCATCGCCGTCGGCGCGACGCCACCGATCCAGCAGGCATCATGGCCCGCCCCGCTGACGTTGTCGCCGGGGCAGTAGCCAAACCTCCCAGCCGCGCGCCGGATCGCGGCGACACAGCCCTCGTCGAAGGCAGGCGGGTCGAATTGGCTCACGATCTCTGTCGAAAGGCCGGATGTCTACGAAACTCACCGTGGACCTCAGTGACCACGATATTCAATTTGACCTAACACGCATTTGTGTGCGCGTTGCATTACAAACGGGTTCACCTGCAGACAAATGCTCAGCTTTATTGCTTGAGATTACAGTAAAAAGGTTAGGGAAGTGAAGTTTTTTGTTTTATTTGGAATTGCCATTCTCCTCGCTATGGCACCAGCCAACGCCGTGACAATCGTAAATGGGGGTTTCAATGCTGGATTAACCGGCTTCTCTATAATTGAATCTGAAAATGGAACAACCGATGGTCAACAGGTCGTTCTGTTTGAAACAGTGTCTGGGATAAATTCGACGGCTCTAGAGTTGAATGTTGGTCGGTCAATGGGAGGATTTGATATGCCTCCGGCTGGAATCACCCTCGTGCAGCAATTTATTCCAGAGAAGTCTGGACTCCTCACTTTTTCTGTTGATGTTGCAGCGGTGCGCGATAACTCAGATGGGTCCAATGCGAATGCAGGTGAATTTACTTTGCTGTCGAATGGAGCTGTTCTAGATACTCTTTTCCTTGGAGAGATCGAAGCTAGCGAAACTCTGAGAGGATCGCTTTCTGGCAAGGTTGAACTAACTACTGGAGTTCTAACCGATTTTTCGTTGCAAGTTTTTCGACCGTTCGTGCCGAGTCCATCTTTACGGCAATACGTTGATAACGTCGTAGTGTCGACTGTCCCGTTACCTGCTCCTATTCTTTCTCTCTTGGCGAGTTTGGTTGTTCTCTTTTTGGTTTCCAGGGGAGAAGGGGCGCTCCGCACTCAGATTTGAGGTTTAAGCGATGCAGCTCGTCGAAGGCATGTGTACGTACCCCTCAGAAATGACACTGACCTTACAATGCGGAAGTGCCGCCACAGGATGCGAGGCAAGCAAGGCTCTTCAGCGCGGAGACCTCAACTATCGCAGAGCTGAAAAGTCTTGTGGGATCCTGTCGTCGAGCAAAACACGCTTGTGGTTTTTCAAACAAACCCGGTAATGACCAAGGATGATTTCGAAACCAGAAACCGTGACGCTGTGGAGGCCAGTCGGTCCTGCAGAGCTTGCTCTCGTGCAGGAATCTGACATGCGCGCGTTCCCGCCACGTCTGCCAGAGCAACCGATCTTTTATCCAGTTTTGACCGAAGACTACGCAGTCAAGATCGCGCGGGATTGGAACGTTCCGGCAAGCGGGTCGGGGTTCGTGACGCGTTTTGAAGTCCTGAAGTCGTTTTTAGATGCATACGCCATCCAAGAAGCTGGCGGGCGCGCTCATTTAGACTATTGGATCCCCGCCGAGGAATTGAGCGCTTTCAACGATGCAATCATTGGCAGGATCGAAGTTACCCAGGAATTTTCGTGAGGCTGGTCGTTTTCAACGCGGCGCACTTACCGTTACCTCGTTGGCCTGTCCTGCCGCGCGCCATCGACTTCAGATTGTCACCGGGACGCAGATCCTCGGGTATGGGGTCCTCCATGGGCTGCTCTGCCCCGAGGGCGGCAGGGAATTCGATTGACCGGGCGGCTGCCGGGACGCTATCGGCCGCGCTTGGTCGGTTAGGCCCGCACACGCGAACGGAACCCGGCTCAAGTGAGGGGTGGCTACACCTTGGGCAAATCAGAGGCCGGGATCGGGCGAAGAACGCGCGTCCAATCCGAGAAGACACCCACGGCACCGACCCGCATCCAGGCCGAGAACCGGCAGCGGCTGATCGCGGCGGCGCTCACCGTGTTCTCACGCGCAGGCTACGAGGGCGCGACCGTCGATGCGCTGGCCGAGGCGGCGGGCATGTCCAAGCCTAACCTCCTCTACTACTATCCCACCAAGGAAGCGCTCTATCGCGCGGCCCTCGACAGCGTCCTCGAAGGCTGGCTCGAACCGCTCGCCGCCATCTCAGCGGAGGGAGAGCCGCTGGAGGAGATCGCGCGCTACATCGCCCGCAAGCTCGCCATGTCCGCCGCGAACCCGACCGCTTCGCGTCTCTTCGCGGGCGAGGTGATGCGGGGCGCGCCGGTGCTCGGCGCGCTTCTGGCAGGCCCCCTTCGCCAGCTCGTCGACGAGAAGGCGGCGGTGATCGCGGGTTGGGCCGCCGATGGGCGCATCCGGCCCGTAGAGCCGCGGCACCTCATCTTCGCGATCTGGGCCACGACACAGCACTACGCCGACTTCGATGCGCAAGTGCGCGCGGTTCTGGGCCCGGAGGCGTCGGGACGACGGTTCGAGGACGCCGGCGAAACCCTCGCCACCCTCTTCCTCCAAGGCCTCGCCCCCCGCTAGAGCGCCCTTGGACCTGACATGCTCGCGCGACCCGCGTCATGGCCCGGCATCGCCCGCCGATCCATGGACTACTACCCAGGATACCCAGGGCGAGCCCGTGCCTGACACAGGACATGTGATCACACCTCGCGCTTTAGGTATCATGCTCCGCCAGCAGGATGACTAAGGCCGCACCAGTGGCCAGCATGCCAAGCCAGATCACGCCTGCGACCCAGACCCCGGTGAACAACCCCTCCCACAGGATCACGAAGACCGGCACGAGGTAGCCATACGCCATGACCTTGCCCGATGGCAGGCGCGCAGCGGCATAACGCGTGAGCACGAAGGTCAGGGCCGTCGCCGCAACACCCAGATAGAGCACAGCGATCTGACCGATCGGGGGCAGGCCGAGCCAATCGACAGCGACCGCCTCCCCTCCACCCCAAGCGAGCGTCACCAAAAGCCCCGCCACGAGAGCCCCAAGCGCGAAGACCGCCGCAGGCTCCCCCCGCGAAAGCCGCTTCGTCATCGGTGTGTAGATCGCATGCGCCACGCAGCCGACGAAGAAGGTCGCCTCCCCCGGCCCCACATCGAAGGCCGCGAGCCGCGCAGGATCGCCGCGAAAGATCACCCAAAGCGCCCCCATCGCGCCCAGCAGCAGCGCCCCTGTCGCCCGGCGGCTCGCGCGTTGACCAAGCAGGAACCAGCCGCAGACCGCCGACATCGCCGGGATCAGCGTGAAGATCGCCGCGACCGAGACCGGATCGGTCAGCCGCAGCGCCTCGAACATCAGGACGAAGTAGACCGCGAAGAGCCCGCCGATCACGCCATAGCGCCAAACCGCCCGAAAATGCTGCAGGCGGAGCGCCGGCGCCGCGATGAGCGCGATGATGCACGCCCCCACCAGAAACCGCGCCGCCGTGATGGCTTCGGGGGAGAGATAGGGCGCCGCTCGCTTGCCAAGGCTGAAACTCACGGAGATGAGCGCTGCAAAGGCCAGCATGGCGAGATGGCCGCGCAACGCCGCCCGTCGGGCATCATACTCCTGTCCGGCATCGTTGGCTGCCATAACACTCCCACTCCGAGCCCGCGCCATTCTTACCGCTCGCCACGCGCGCCCGGCACGAGAACCGAGCAGCGGATCCGTCGCAAGCGTAAGACCCCGGGCCTTGCCGCAAACAGCAGAGCCCGCCATGAAGACGAAAGGCCAGATTGAGGCGAGGAGACGCCGACCATGCCGCAACCCTCCCGCGCCCTCTTCCCCCTTCGCCTCGCGCAGGGAGAGCATGCCGGATGACTGCGCCCCGGATCCACGTCTTCGGCTCGATCAATATCGACTATGTCTACCGCGTGCCCCATGCGCCCGCCGCGGGCGAGACGCTTTCGGACACCGGTCGCGAGGTTCATCTGGGCGGCAAGGGCGCGAACCAGGCGTTAGCCGCGGCCCGTGCCGGGGCTGAGGTCAGGCTCGCCGGCGCTGTGGGTGCCGACGGCGCCTGGACGCTCCAACGCCTCGCGGCGGGCGGGGTCGATGTGACCGGCGTGGTAGAGATCGACGCCGCTACCGGCCATGCCGTCATCCTGGTCGAGCCCGATGGCGAAAACCGCATCATCCTCCATGGCGGTGCGAACCGTGCGCTTCCTGAAAGCGTCCTCGACAAGGCACTCGCGACCGCACAATCCGGCGATTGGTGGCTCACGCAGAATGAGACGGCGCGCGTCCGCGACAGCATGGCCGCCGCTCAGGCTCAGGGCCTTGTCACAGCGCATGCCGCCGCGCCTTTTGTGCCGGCCGATGCCGAGACGGTCTTGCCGCATGCCGATCTCTTGGCCGTGAACGCGGTCGAGGAGGCGGCCCTCGTGAAGCATCTGGGTGGCGCCGTCGCCGTCCCGCGGCTCCTCGTCACGCGCGGGGCCGAGGGCGCACAGTGGCGCGAGACGACCGACGTGGGCCCCAAGCCCATCTCGGTGCCAGCCTTTCCCGTCACACCCATCGACACGACCGGCGCCGGCGATTGCTTCCTCGGCTACATGCTCGCAGGCCTCGCCCTAGGACAAGACGCTGCAACCGCACTCCGCCGGGCGGCCGCAGCCGCGGCCATCGCCGTGACGCGCCCAGGTGCTGCCGATGCGATCCCGGACGCCGCGGAAGTCGACGCATTCCTCCGCGAGGCAACAAAACCATGACCGCACCCGTACCGATCGTCATCGATACAGATCCCGGCATCGATGACGCCCTGGCGATCCTCGCCGCCATGGCCGATCCCGGGCTCACGCTCCTCGGTCTCACGACCGTGTTCGGCAATGTGCCGGTCGAGACGGCCACGCGAAACGCCCTCCAATTGACAGCGCTCGCGGGTCAGGAAACTCCCGTCGCCGAGGGCGCGGCGCGTCCCCTCCTTCGAGCACCCGCCCCCCATCCCGACTTCGTCCACGGGCGCGAAGGCTTCGGCGAAGCGGTGCTACCGCCACCCGAGAGAGCGCCCGACCCGCGGAATGCCGCCTCCTTCCTGGCCGAGACCGCCCGAGACGCGCGCGATCGAGGCACCCCCCTCACCATCGTCGCCGTCGGCCCCCTCACCAATCTTGCGACCGCGCTCACCGAGCATCCGGAGATGGCTCAAACGGTCGGCCGCGTCGTCGTGATGGGCGGCACGCTCCGCCATCCCGGCAATGTAACGCCGACCGCCGAGGCCAATTTCTGGCAGGACCCACACGCAGCCGCTCAAGTCCTCGCGGCCTCCTGGCCCGTCACGGTCGTCGGCCTCGACGTCACCGAATGCGTCCGCCTCTACCCGGAGGACCTCGACGCGCTGCCACAGGGTCGCGTCCATCGATTTCTGCGCGAAGCCGTCGGCTACTATGCCCGCTTCCACCTCGAGAGCCACGGCTTTCTCGGCTGTTACCTCCACGACCCCGCCGCGGTGTGCGCGACCGCCGATCCATCGCTGTTGGAGACATGGCGGACCCAAGCGACCGTCATCGTGGAAGGCCCAGAAGAAGGCCGCCTCCAGGCATCGAGCAGCGGGCAGCCGGTCGACGTAGCGCTCGCCGCCGACGCCCCCGGCATCCGCGCCCGCCTCCTCACCGCACTCAAAACCTACGGCGACACATGACCGCGTCGCGCCGAGAGCGCGCCTACACAGTACCTCCAGAACCGCGCCCACCCACGTCAGCCTACACATCGAGACGTGAACATAAGACGAACACGTGACCCTCCCGGAAAACCACCGCACCGGTGGGCGCATGGCTGGTGGGCGGGCCGCTGAGGCCCCGCCAGGGGCCGAAGTCGGGGCGCGCACCAACCGCGCCCATCTTGCACGCCCCCATCTTGCACGCCATCGAGAACGTCTCTCAGGACTTGCCGCGACGGTGCGCCCATGCTGTCGTGCCCTCCCCGACCCGCAGCCGAGGCTCGATCTTCATGTTCTCGATCGCGACCGTCTCCTACACCGACCCCGCCGCACCGGCCGCCTTCGCCCGCTCGCTCCACGAGACGGGCTTCGCGGTCCTCCGCGACCACCCCATCGCGCCCGACCGCATCGCATCCCTCTACATGAGCTGGGGCGCCTGGTTCGGTGGCGAAGAGAAGCACGACTGGACACGCGCGCCAGGTGCCGCCGCCGGCTACTTCCCCTTCCAATCCGAGAACGCGAAGGACAGCGCAGTGAAGGACTTGAAGGAGTTCTTCCACGTCTACCCCGACGCCCCAATGCCACCCACGCTCCAAGCCGAAACCCGCGCCATGCATGCGGATCTCGTCGCCATCGGTCAGCGCCTCCTCGAATGGCTCCAGGGCGAGAGCCCGGCCGAAGTCACCGACGCTCTCTCCGAGCCGCTGCCCGCGATGCTCGAGGGCTCGGCCATGAACCTCCTCCGCATCCTGCACTACCCCGCCCTCGACGCACCGCCCGAACCCGGGGCCGTCCGGGCCGCTGCCCATGGCGACATCAACCTCATCACCTGCCTCCTCGCAGGCTCCGAGCCCGGGCTCGAGGCCAAGGATACCGAGGGTCGCTGGCATGCCGTGCCATGCGACCCGGGCATGATGGTGATCAATGCGGGCGACATGTTGGAGATGGCGACCGGCGGCTACTACCCCGCGACCGTCCACCAGGTCGTGAACCCGCCCGAGGCCCAAGCGGGCAAACCCCGCTTCTCCTCGCCCATGTTCCTCCACCCCCGCCCGGAGGTCGTCCTCAAACCCGGCACCACCGCCGACGACTTCCTGAACGAACGCCTGCGCGAAATCGGCCTCAAAGGCTGAGCGGCATGGCGCGCCTCGCCGCGCTCTCTGGCCACGGGCTCGTCCTGCTGATCCTGACCCTCGCGACCCAGATCGGCGGCATCGCCTGGCTGATCGCGGCGGTTGGGGGGCGCCGACTGCCCGGCAGGCTGACCCTCTTCACGCTTGCCTATGCCGCCCTATGGCTCGGCGCGACCATCGCGGCACCGGCCCTCGGCCGGCAGCCCCTTCCTTGTTTGGGACCGGGGCCGCTCGTCATGCAGTCGCCCCTCTACTGCGTGCTTAACCGCCACTATGCCCGCCCCGAGACGGTGGCCGTTTTAGAGGAGGCGGCCGCAGCGGTCGCCCACGCCCATCCCGGAACCCAGACATTGATCCTCGACGCGGGCTTCCCGTACCTCGACGGCTTCCCGATGGTGCCCCATCTCTCGCACCGGGATGGGTTGGCCGCAGACATCGCCTTTTGGTACCGCGACGATACGGGGTTCCTGCCCGGCCGCACCCGCTCCCCGATCGGGTATTTTGCTTTCGAGGCGGGACCGACCGACTGCCCACCCCGATGGCTGACACTCCGCTGGGATCTCGCCTGGCTGCAGCCGCTATGGCCCGACTGGCAGATCGAACCGGCGCGCTTGCGCACAGCGCTTCGCCATCTCACCGCCGACCGGCGCGTGAGCCGCCTTCTCCTCGAGCCACACCTGACCGCAAGCCTCGGGCTCAAGCACCCGAAGATCCGGTTCCAGGGCTGCCGCGCCGCCCGCCACGACGATCATATCCACCTGCAGCTCCATCGCGGTTGACGCTCGACCGGACCGACCGGCTGTGCTCTCCTGGCAAGGCCAAATACAGAGCCCGATACCGAGGAGGACGCCATGGACACCGTCACCCTGCACCACCGGACGCGGGCCGAGCTCGAAGCAGCCCTGCCTCAGATCCTGGCCGCGCCCAAGGAAGGCGGCCGGCTCGACATGATCGTGAGACGCCCCGCCCCAGGCGAACGTACCTTGCCTCAGCGCGCCCGCCTCACGGCCGAGGGCGGGGTCGAGGGCGACCACTGGGCCAAGGGCTGCTGGCTTTCGCTCGACGATGGAACCCCCCATCCGGACGTGCAGATCTGCCTCATGATGTCCCGCATGATCCGCGCCATCGCAGGCGAGGAGGCGCACTGGCCCCCCGCCGGCGACAACCTCTTGATCGACATGGACCTCACACCCGCCAACACACCGCCCGGTACCCGCCTCGCCCTCGGCAGCGTCGAGATGGTGGTCACCCCCGAGCCCCATAACGGCTGCGAGGCCTTTATCGAGCGTTTCGGCCGCGAGGCTTGCGTCTTCGTCAACACCGGCCCCGGCAAGACCCACCGCCTCCGCGGCATCTACTGCCGCGTGACCAAGGACGGCGACATCTCGGTCGGCGACAGCCTGCGCAAGATCGCCTGAGGCCTTTCGCCTCGCGGCCGCGACCCTCCGCGCGGCTGCGCTGATCGGGGCGCCCCCCACCGCCAGCCAGCGCCCCGCCGTTCGACGCCTGCCCCGGCATAGCGGCGGACGCAGCCCTAGCGGTCCGAGCCGGATGGAACGAACCCACTCATGTCTTCCTCGGGCTTGACCCTAGGATCCAGAACAACGGAAGCGTCGCGGTCTCTTGAGGATGGCCGGGTTGCAGCATCGGGCCCGGCAAGGACGGCATCAAATGCCTCGGCCAGACCACTAGACGTCCGCTTGATGCGCGAGATCGAGCGCGAGATCGAGGCCGAGATCCTGCGGCGCCGCGACGAAAAGGGCGCGGGCACGAGATCGTCGCGCGGAAGCGAAGACCGAGCCACCATCGCCCAGGCCGGCACGGCCACAACGGCCACATGCGCGGGTCTGCGCCCCGGCCCACCGGCCCCTCCATCGGCCCCTCCTCGACCGCGTGCCGCGAGCAATCCGGGCGGAAGAGGCTTAACCCCTGCTCAAGGCTGTGCTTAGCTTCGCCAAACAATTCGGACAGGATCACCGCCATGCTGAAATCGCTCGTCGCCGGCGCCGCCCCCCTTATCGGTGCCGCCCTCATCGCCACCGCAAGCTTCGCCGAGGACTTCAAGCCCGCCGTCGTCTACGACATGGGCGGCAAGTTCGATAAGTCGTTCAACGAGGGCGTCTGGAACGGCATCAAGAAATTCATCGACGAGACCGGCGTCGACGTCATGGAGTTCGAGGTCACCAATGCCACGCAGCGCGAGCAGGCCATGCGCCGCATGGTGAGCCGCGGGGCGACGGTCGTCCTCGGTGTGGGTTTCGCGCAGGCCGATGCCATCGACAAGGTCGCAGCCGACAACCCGGATGTGGACTTCGCCATCATCGACGTCTCCTGGCTCGACCGCCCCAATCTCCGCCAATACGCCTTTAAGGAGCATGAGGGCAGCTATCTCGTGGGCGTGGCCGCGGCCAAGGCGAGCGAGAGCGGCAAGGTCGGCTTCATCGGCGGCATGGACATCCCCCTCATCCGCAAATTCGCCTGCGGCTATGTCCAGGGTGTGAAGGCGACGAACGCCTCGGCCGAGGTGTTCGAGACCATGACGGGCACGACGCCCGCAGCCTGGAACGATCCGACCAAGGGCGCCGAGCTTGCCCAAGGCCAGATCGACCGCGGTGCGGACGTGGTCTACCACGCGGCCGGCGGCACGGGCCTCGGCGTGATCCGGGCGGCTGCGGATGCCGACAAACTCGCCATCGGTGTCGACTCGAACCAGAACGGCGTCGCACCCGGCAGCGTGCTGACCTCGATGCTAAAGCGCGTGGATGTGGCCGCCTACAACACGCTCAAGGACTCGATGGACGACAACTTCACCGCCGGTGTGAACATTCTCGGCATCGCCGAAGACGGCATCGACTGGGCCGTGGACGAGCACAACGAAGCCCTACTCAACGCCGACCTGAAAGCCGCCGTCGAGGCCGCCAAGCAAGGCATCGTCGCGGGCACGATCACCGTTCACAACTACGAGACCGACAGCAACTGCCCGTTCTAACCAGACCGGCGCGAGGCAGGAGCGAGACGGTGAGCGAGGAAGCCAACGAAGCGCCGCGTGATGGCGTCGGGCGCGGCTTTCGCGTCCGTGCGCTTGGGGAGATCGCGATCCGCTGCGCCGATATGGACGCGATGGAGCGTTTTTATGGTGAGGTGATCGGGCTTGAGAAGCTCACTGAGCGGGAGGGCGGGATCACCTTCTTCCGCATTGCCGAGGGGTATGCCGGGCATACGTCGGTCCTCGCCCTCTTCGCGACCGATGCGACCGTCCGGCCGGGTCTTCACCCGACCGGCGGCGGCGCCCCGGCCACGGGGCTCGGCTCCTCGCTCCACCACCTCGCCTTCAGCCTGGGCTGGGAGGAGCAGGCTGGCGTGATGGCCTGGTATGACAGCCTCGGCCAGGCCTATCGCGTGGAGAACTTCGACTGGATCGGCTGGCGCGGCGTCTTCACCCAAGATCCCGAGGGCAACACGGTCGAACTCGTCGCCGCGGATCCCGCGTTCGAGCGCCGACCCGCATGACGACAGAGACCACCGCTGCCGTGCGTCTTAGCGGCATCACCAAGCGCTTCGGGGCCGTCACCGCCAATGACGCGGTCGATCTCGATGTCGCGCCCGGCACGATCCACGGCATCATCGGCGAGAACGGCGCGGGCAAGTCGACGCTTGTGAGCATCCTCTACGGCTTCTACCAGGCCGACGAGGGCCGCATCGAGATCGACGGAAGCCCCGTTACCATCGCCGACAGCGTGGCCGCCATCGCCCATGGCATCGGCATGGTGCATCAGCATTTCATGCTCGTCCCCGTCTTCACGGTCACCGAGAACGTGATGCTGGGCGCCGAGGGCGGCTTCACGCTCGCGCCCGGCCGGGCCGAGACGCGGGCGGAGCTTGCGCGGCTCGCCGAGACCTATGGGCTCAAGGTCGATCCGGACGCGCTCGTCGGCGATCTGCCGGTGGGCCTGCA